>CAZQRT010000001.1:0-33586 GCA_964596105.1 uncultured Erysipelotrichales bacterium
TTTTTCTCTCTTTATTGACGTGTTGTCATGTTTTGTTCGGTTTTCAATGGTCTTTCGCTGCCCTTTCGACAGCTCCGTTATACTATCATACTTCCCAGGGTCCGTCAAATGTTTTTTGACAAATTATATAAAAAATTTTTGACAGGCGGATCATCGAAAATCCGCCTGTCCATATCATACTATCTGGTTAACAGCGCCTTGCTTTCTACCTCTTTTTGGATCATGTCAATAAACTCCGGCAGCGGCACGGTAATCTGTTTTGTCGTGTTGTAGCGGCGGTACGTGACCGTCTGACCGGCGGCCTCGTTTTCCCCCAAAACTAATGTGTAAGGAACTTTGGCGACCTGAGCCTCGCGGATGCGGTAGCCGAGTTTCTCCTCGCGGTCGTCGATCTCCCATCTGAAACCCTCCAGCTTTTCCGCGACTTCTTTGGCATACTCCTTGTGAGCGTCACTGTTGACCGGCAGCAGACGAACCTGAACCGGGGCCAGCCACATCGGGAATGCGCCCGCGAAATGCTCGATCAAAATGCCGATAAAGCGTTCAAAGGAACCGAAAATGACACGGTGCAGCATGATCGGGCGCTTTTTCTGACCATCCTGATCCACATAAACCAGATCAAAGCGCTCCGGCAGATTCATATCCAGCTGAATCGTGCCGCACTGCCAGACCCGGCCCAGCGAATCCTGGACATGAAAGTCCAGTTTCGGCCCGTAGAAAGCCCCGTCCCCGGGATTGATCTTAAAGTCCTTACCGGCCGCCTTGCAGGCCGCGGCCAGGGCCTGCTCGCTCTGATCCCAGATGGCGATCTCACCGATGTATTTTTCCGGCCGGGTGCTTAACTCAATCTCATACGTCAGCCCGAATGTCTCGTACACGCGGTCGATAAACGCGATCAGACGCACGACCTCGCTCTCGATCTGATCCGGCGTCATGAAAATATGGGCGTCATCCTGCGTGAAGGTCCGGACCCGGAAAAGCCCGTTTAAGGCGCCGCTGGCCTCGTGACGGTGGACCTGTCCCAGCTCCCCGATTCTCAGCGGCAAATCTTTATAGGAATGAAGATGATTTTTATACACCAGCATGCCGCCCGGGCAGTTCATCGGCTTGATCGCGAACTCGCGGTCATCGACCATGGATGTATACATGTTCTCCTTGTAATTTTCCCAGTGTCCGCTCGTTTCCCATAACTCCCGCGACATCATGATCGGCGTTTTCACAAACTCGTAACCCTCTCTGGTATGCTCCTCATACCAGTAATTCTCCAGGATATTGCGGATGATCATGCCCTTCGGCAGAAAGAAAGGCATCCCCGGGGCATATTCGCTCATCATGAAAATATCCAGCTCCCGGCCCAGTTTCTTGTGATCGCGCTTTTTCGCCTCTTCCAGTAAAGCTAAATGTTCCGTGAGCTCTTCCTGGGTAGGAAAGCAGACGCCGTAGATGCGCTGCAGCATGCGGTTGTTTTTGTCGCCCTTGTAATAAGCGCCGGAATGTTTCGTCAGCTTAAAATAGCGGCACTCCTTGACCGTGGCGACATGCGGCCCGCGGCAAAGATCGACAAAATCCCCCTGCTCATAGCAGGAGATCGTGCCATCCTCCAGGCCGGCGATGAGATCCAGTTTGTACGGATCGTCCTTGAACATCTCCAAAGCTTCCGCTTTACTGATCTCACGGCGGACGATGCGCTTGCCGTCCTTGCAGATCTTCTTCATTTCCTTTTCAATTCTGGCGATATCCTCATCATGAATGACCTCATCCCCGAGATCCATATCATAATAGAAACCCTCGCTGACCACTGGTCCTACCCAGAACTTCGCGTCAGGATACAGATGCTTCACCGCCTGGGCCATGACATGGGCGCAGGAATGGTTGAGCGTGTTGAGTCTCTCATCCTCTTTAAAGTTCACAAAAGCCATTGTTTTATCCTCCCTCCTTGAAATAAAAAGACCTCGCCAAAGGACGAAGTCTTCGTGGTACCACCTTTATTTATCATGATCAGATCATGACCTCTGTTCCTTAACGCGGAAATACGGCGGTCTCTTTCGAGCGCGGCTCACAGGTAGTACCGCGTCAAGCTGAAGGAAAACTTTCACCGGCCGTTTTCTCTCTTTACTTCATGCTTCACGGGCGTGTCCTGATCAATGCCTTTAGCGCTATTTTACAGCATTTAGAAATGCTGTCAACTACTTTAATGTCAGCAAGTTCAAAAAGTTTGTCTGGCCGGGACGTCCCGGCGTGCCTCCAGTCACAATGATGAGCTGGCCGGCTTCGCAGCCGTACTCCTTGGCGATTAACTCCGCGTAATTGAGCATCGTCTCCGTGCTGGGAATATTACGGCACATAACCGGTGTCACACCCCAGCATAGCGCCAGCTTGTTCATCACATCTTCATTGGTGGTGGCCGCGATAATCGGACACTGCGGACGGTAGCGCGACATGCGCTGCGCGGTAAAGCCGGTCATCGTGAAAGCCACAATCGCCGCGGCGTTAAACTCATAGGCGATCTCCGCGACCGACATGCAGATGGCCTCGGAAGCGTCAACCTTGCGGGACTTGACAGCCATGCGGTAAAAGCGGGAGTAATCCAGCACTTTTTCCGTGCGGGCGGCAATCCTGGCCATCGTTTCCACCGATTCCTGCGGATAGTGGCCGGCGGCCGACTCTCCGGAAAGCATCACCGCGTCGCTGCCGTCCATAATGGCATTGGCGACATCGCTGACCTCGGCCCGGGTCGGGCGGGGATTTTGCTGCATGCTCTCCAGCATCTGCGTGGCGGTGATGACCACCTTGCCGGCGGCATTGCATTTGCGGATGATCTCTTTTTGAATCAGAGGAACCTCTTCCGCCGGAACCTCGACGCCCAGGTCCCCGCGCGCCACCATGATGCCGTCAGCGTACTTGAGAATCTCATCGATCTTCGCGACCCCTTCGGCATTCTCAATTTTCGCGATGACGCGAATCTGCGGCTTGTTGTGCTCCACCAGCACCTTTTTGATATCGAGAATATCCTGGCCGCGGCGCACAAAGGAAGCGGCGATAAAATCGACATTCTGGCGGCAGCCAAACGCGATATCATCAATATCGCGGGCCGACAGATAATTCAGCTGAATAGCCACATCCGGAACATTAATGCCGCGCTTGTCTTTCACGACCCCGTCATTGGCGCACACACAAACGATATCCGTGCCCTCGACATGATCCACCAAAAGCGAAATCAGACCATCGTCAACCAGGATAAATCCGCCCGGTTTGACATCCTGATAAAGATTGTGGTAAGTGATCGAGAAACGGTCACTTGTTCCCGTGATCTCATCAGCGACAATCGTGACAACCTGACCCTTGTGAAACGCCGCTTCTCCCCCGACAAAGTCATGCGTGCGAATCTCGGGTCCCTTGGTATCAAGCATGATCGCGACGGGTATGTTTAACTCCTCGGTCAGCTCGCGCAGCGTCTCAATGCGCGCCGCGTGCTCTTCATGCGAGCCGTGCGAGAAGTTTAAGCGCATGACATCCATCCCGCCCAGGATCATCTTTTCCAGCATAGCCTTGCTGTCTGATGCCGGTCCGATCGTGCAAACAATGCGTGTTCTCTTTGCGACCTCTCTCATATTTCCCCCTATCACTCAAAGATTAACGAAGCTTGACAGCGTCCTCGTAAATACCAAAGTCGGTTTCTCTTGGATGCGACAGCGTTTCAATAATATCCATACCCTGCAGGCGGCCATTGACAACGCCGACACATTCTCCGCCGTGTCCGGCCTCAAGCAGCTCGACAGCGAAGACACCCATGCGGCTTGCCAGGACACGGTCGCGGGCACTCGGACGGCCGCCGCGCTGCATATGTCCTAACACGTTAGCGCGGGTTTCAAAGCCGGTCTCCGCTTCCACTTTCTTGGCTAACGCATGCACATCGGTAATACCCTCGGTAATGACGACAATGGCATGCTTCTTGTCTGACTGTTTGGAAATGCGCAGGCGTTCAATGATCTTTTCCTCATTGTAGCCAAGCTCACTGGTCACAATCAGTTCAACCCCGCAGGCGATACCGGCCCAGACGGCTAAATCACCGCAGCGCCGGCCCATAACTTCAAGGATGGTGCAGCGCTGATGGGAGCTGGACGTATCGCGCAGGCGGTCGAGCGCCTCAACGATCGTATTCAGCGCCGTATCAAAGCCGATCGTCACTTCGGTATTAGGGATATCATTATCAATCGTGCCCGGTAAACCGATGCAGTTGACACCCATTTCCGTTAAACGCATCGCGCCGTGATAGCTGCCGTCGCCGCCGATGACAACCAGCGCCTCGATGCCGGCCTTTTCCAGCTGGGCTTTGGCTACCTCGCGGACCTTCTCATCCTGGAATTCCGGGAAGCGTGCCGAGCGTAAAAAAGTGCCGCCCTGGTTAATGATATTTCTTGTCGTGCGACGGTCGAATTTAATAAAAGAACCGTCGTATAATCCCTTGAACCCCTGTTCAATGCCATAAACCTCAATGCCCTTGTTCAGGCAGGTACGGGCTACCGCGCGAACTGCCGCGTTCATACCCGGGGCATCACCGCCGGATGTCAGTACACCGATACTTTTAACCATAAATGATCCACCTCTCTGTATCTTTAATATTTTATAATCATATTTTACTACATGACACGCAAAAAGAAAAGGAAAATTATGAAAACCCTTTACATGGCAAAAGGCGCTTGTCAGCGCGCCTTTTCAACTTCTAACGGGAAAGGATCAGCCAGGGCCAGAACGCGCGAGACGATCCGCTCCGCCTTTAATTTCTCGTCACTGCCGCGCCCGCTCTGATAGTGGCGGGCAAGCTCGCGCGGGCTGTACAGGCTGGTAAAACAAGTCACCAGATGACGCAGCATGCGCTCGTTTAAAAGATTGTACAGGATTTCATCCCGCGCCCACGGGCTGAACGCCTCCCCGCCGATATCATCCAAAATCAAAACCGGAAGCCGCGTGATCTCATCGAGATCGATAGATTCCTCATGATTGAAAGTCCTTCTTAAATCCGCCAGCAGCCCCGGCAGAGAATAGAATCCCACGAGTTTCTGACGGCTGGCGAGAAGGCGGGCATAAGCGGCCATTAGATAAGTCTTGCCGGCCCCGACCCCGCCGTAAACATAAAGCCCTTTGCCTTCCAGCTTTAAAAGCGAACTGGTCAAAAGCAGGCTTTGCCCTTCGAGACGCGCCTTTTCAAAGGTGACATCAAAGGCCGCCAGGGGCAGATTGGTTTTAAGATAAGCGTAAATATCAGAAAATGGCCCGGCCTTCTCACAGCGCACATAGCGGCTCGTCAGCTCGCCGTCGTCGATGCTTAACTGGCGGCAGTAGCCGGGGAAATTCTTGGGACAGCGCTCGTAACCCGGGCAGTTCGCGCAGCATGTCATGTCTTCCTGATAATTTAAAAACTCGATCCAGTGCGCGGCGATATAATCGCGGTCCAGCTTTTGACTGACTAAAAGCTCATGGATTTTGGGGTTATTGAAAAGCTCATCCACCGAAGCGTTTTTGCGGCGGTAAAAATCTTCATCTTTCACAAGCAAGTCGCGAATCGCGTCCATCAAGACTCCTCCTTCAGCATCCTGGCAATCTCCTGCTTCAAAGCCCGGGTTTCTTCCTCATCGAGCTGCGCGATGTTTTCCGGCATTTTTTCCTCGTCAGGCGGACGGGTATTGGCGATGTATTCTTTGGCCGCCGCCATCGCCTCTTCCGTGGTCTTCACCCCGCGCCGGGCGAACCAGCCCGCCAGATACTCGAGATGATTTTTCGGCAGCTGGCCGTGATCGAGATAAAGCACCGTTTCCACCAGGACATTGACGACGCCGTTGGAAAACTTCTGTTCGCTGACTAGGCGGTCTAAAAGCAGTAAATCACGCCGGGTCGGCGCCGCGCCGTGCTGCAAAGCCTGCAGATACACAGCCGGCGAGGTATTGGTCATCTGATCAATTTTCTGCTGCTTTAAATCCTTCTTGTCCATAGCCGGACTGTTTTCAAACTCATGATAGCGGCGGATTCTCTCCTTTAAATCTTCCGGATCAATCCGCCCGTCACGGTAGACATCATAAACCAGCTCGCGCATCAAAGAAGGGGCAATCCCGTAAAGCATGCCAAGACTCGAAATGATCCCGGCGATCTCTTTGGTGATGGCGCGGCGGGGAATCTGATAATCCTTCAGGCCGCGGTAAAACATCTCCATATCATAACCGTTAGATGTCTCTTTTGTTTCGGTTTGACGAAGATGGAAAACATCCGCGAAAGACTTTGAAGTGTTCTCATAAACCTCTTCATCTATTTTCATCTGGGCGAAACAGTAGCGTGTGAGATCATAATCCATGCTTTCCATGGCGCTGTGAAGCAGCTCATCCCGCAAAGGGCTGGCGAAAAAATCATCCGCGTCAAGCGGCATGTTCACCTCATAGAGATAATCCGATAAAGCATCTTCTTTGGCGCGGTATTCCGTTACCAGGCCGAGACCCTCCAGAAAGGAAAAATCATCGTTCAGGGCATCGATATTCATCTGCGTCATTTTCATCAGGCGGGCATGGCTGTAAGGCGTCTTCAGCATCGCGGCACTATGCCCCTCGACATACAGCGTCATATACAGCGCGAGCGCTGAAGCCCGGCACAAAGGCTGATAAAGCAAAATCAGTGACTTCAGCTGATCCTCGCCTAAAAATCCCCGCACCGCGATGCGGTAAGTCTCGTCAGCCTGCTTCATGTTTGATCGCCTCCAGACGTTCATCGATTTTTTGATACAGCGAATCCTTGTCCATGGAATTATCTAAGACCACATCCGCTAGAAGCTTCTTCTTTGCCAGCGGCATCTGCCAGGCGATTCTTTCCCGCGCGGTCTTCTCATCAAAGTGATCGCGCGCCATGAGCCGTTTTAGCTGCAAATTCTCGGGGATATAAACCACCCAGACCTCATCGCATAAATCAGTCATCCCGGCCTCATAAAGCAAAGGAATATCCAGAAACAGAAGATCATGATTTCGGGCGATGGCCGCTGTCATTTTCTGCCGGCAGTAAGGATGAATGATGCCTTCCAGTTTTTTCTTCTCTAAAGGGGACCGCGTGATTTTTTCCGCAAGCAGCTTACGGTCGATGGCATTGTTTTGGACGCAGTCGGGAAAGCTTTCGGACAATTGTTCAAAGCAGTCTTCATAAGCCTCGTGAGCCAGCCGGTCACAGTCCACGACCTTATACCCTTTAGACATCAGATAGCAAGACACCGTGCTTTTCCCCGAAGCGATCCCGCCGGTAATGCCGATGACCTTAGGCATCGCTGATGGCCCGGCGGATCTCATCCATGATCCCCGCGATTCTTAGCATCTTTGCGCGGGGATACTCGGCGGTTTCCAGCTGCCCCGCTTGTACCGCTTTTCCGCAGGCGATGATTTCTCCCGTCATATCATCGCCGCTGACAGCAAAATTTTTTGTCGCGCCGTTGATCTCGTAAGACAGGGGGCGGTAATAGTAAGGAACCGTGATGGTGCCCTTGGTCCCGGTGATTTCCGCCGTGCGCGAAGCTTCGCGGTCAATCGCCCCGCTTAAAATCGCCCGGGTATCTCCGGGATAAGTCAGGACGGCTTCAAACCAGGTATCAATGTCATGCGCTTTACTGCATGATACACTGATTTGAAGCGGGTTCTGACCTGTGAGGGTATCGGCAAAAGCGACCGGATAAATGCCGACATCATTAAAGGCCCCGCCCTGCCCTTTTTCAAACAAGTAGCGCCCCGGCTGATAAGGGACGACGCTGGAAAAGGACGCGCGAATTTCCCGGATGGAACCGATTCTGGAAAGATCATGAACGAGTTCTTTGGTCGCCGGCAGATAAACCCCTTTTAAAGCCTCCGACACAAAGACCCGCGACTGCTCGGCTAACGCGAGAATTTCCCTGGTATCCGCGCAGCTTAAGGTCAGCGGCTTCTCGCAAAGCACCGGCTTATGAGCTTTGATACACGCCCTCAGCCACGGGGCGTGAAACTTATGCGGTAAAGCGATATAGACGATATCGATGTTCTCACTACAAATCAGCTCGTTATAATCGGCGGTCGCCCACAAGGCGTGATACCTTTCTTGAAATTGTCGCTGTTTATGCTCATCACGGCTGGCGACCCCGTACAGCCGGTGACCGGGAATGCCCTGCAGGCTTTGCGCGAAGCGGCGCGCGATGTTCCCCAGTCCGATAATTCCCCAGGATATCATGTTTTCCTCCTTCGATAATACCGTTTCTGGCAGTTTGGACAGTAATAGGCGGACCGTCCGTTGATGGTCTTTCTTAAAATGGGATGACCGCAGCGCGGACAGGGCTGATGCTCTTTGCCGTGCACCGAAAGCATGACATCAAAACGGCCGTGAATGCCGTTACTGGAAAACGTGGAGACCGTTGTGCCCCCAAGGGCGATCGCCTTGTTTAAAACCTCCCGGGCGTATTCGATGATGCGCTCATATCCTGATAAAGGCAGCGCGTCGGCGCAAGTCAAAGGATGCACGGCGCTTAAAAACAGCACCTCATTGGCGTAAATATTGCCCAGTCCCGCGATCATATGCTGATCAAGGAGAAAGGTCTTGATGGTGGTGTGATGATGGCGCGAGAGATCATAAAGTTCCTTTCCGGTCATATCAAAAGGCTCCTTGCCCAGCTCATTAAAAGGCTCCTTTTCGCGGTAGTCAAAACCGGTCAGGCTCATGCGCCCGAACTTTCTTGTATCATTGTAGGAAAGCCGGGTCTGACCGGCAAAGTGGAAAATAACGTGGGTGTGCTTGCGGATCTCTTCGTCTTCCTTTTCATAGAAATATTTGCCCTCCATGCGCAGATGGGAAACAAAACAGCAGTCGTCAAGAATAAAGATCAGATATTTCCCGATGCGGTCAATATCTTGAATAGTCTGGTTTTGTAACGCGGCGCAAAATTCTTCGGGATCCCCGGCGATGATCCGGGCATCCCGCACTTCCACCGCGCTGATTGTTCTGGAGATCACCAGGTGCCGCAAAGTTTGGCGGACGGTCTCCACTTCAGGCAGTTCCGGCATTATTTTAACTCAAACCAGGTTTTCCCATAGCTGGCCTCGGCCTTTAAAGAAACCGCCATCGGATAAGCCTCTTCCATGCCCTCCCGGACAATCTCTTTCATCGTCTCCATCTCCTCATCCGGAACATCAAAAACGAGCTCATCGTGAACCTGCAGGATCATTTTGCTTTTCACGTGATGCTGTTTCATCAGTTTGTCCACCTTGATCATGGCGACCTTCAACAGATCCGCGGCGCTGCCCTGGATCGGGGTATTCATCGCCAGACGCCGGCCCAGATTGCGGCGCACAAACTGCGGATCGTTAATTTCCGGAATATACCTTCTTCTTTTCATCATCGTCTCGACATAGCCGTGCTTCTCACAAAAGTCAATCTGTTCGTCCA
This sequence comes from uncultured Erysipelotrichales bacterium, assembly GCA_964596105.1. GTDB lineage: Bacteria > Bacillota_I > Bacilli_A > Erysipelotrichales > Coprobacillaceae > CAJUOR01. The sequence continues at coordinate 9,433 of CAZQRT010000001.1, forward strand.
TGTAGGCGCGGATTTCCGGATAAGACTCATAATAGCGGGCGATAAAATCATTGGCCTCCGCGACACTGACCCCGACCTGGGCGGACAGACCGTAATCGCTCATCCCGTAAATGATGCCAAAATTAATAGCCTTGGCGCGCCGCCGCATCTCCTTGGTCACATCTTTCATCTCGACATGGAAAATATCGGCGGCGGTTTTGGTATGAATGTCGATATCGTGATTGAAAGCGTCGATCAGGGCATCGACATGAGCGAGACTGGCCACCACTCTTAATTCAATCTGCGAGTAGTCAAACGACAGGATCCAGTCATAAGCCGGGACGAAAGCATGGCGGATCTTTTTTCCTTCCGCGTAGCGAATCGGAATATTTTGCAGATTAGGATCCTCGCTGCTCAGCCGGCCCGTCGCTGTCAGAGCCTGATTGTACATGGTATGGATGCGGCCGTCAGGGAAAATGGCCTCTTTCAAACCGATGATATACGTCGACTGCAGTTTCGTCAAAACGCGGTAATCGAGGATTTTTTGAATGATGGGGTGAAAGCCTTTCAGCTTCTCCAGAACATCCGCCGCGGTCGAGTATCCGGTTTTCGTTTTCTTGCCGTAAGGAAGCTTCAGTTTCTCAAACAAGATTTCCCCTAGCTGCTTGGGACTGGCGATATTAAACTCTTCGCCGGCCAGCTCATAGATCTCAGCGGCGACGCGGGCGATGCGCCCGTCCAGCTCCACCTGCAGCTCATCCAGGGTCTCCCGGTCCACCTTCACTCCGGTATACTCCATTTCCGCGAGGATAAACGTTAACGGCAGCTCGATGTCCTCATAGAGATGAATCTGGTTTTCTTTTAACAGTTTTTCCAGCGCGAGCGGCCGGGCTTTTAAAATCAGCGCCGCCCCTTCCCCGTAATAATTCGCGCAAACATCCGCTTCGGGAATATGGCGCTTGCTGCCTTTTCCGAAGACGCGCTCCTCATAATCCAGATCATTTTCCATGAGGCCGTCAACCGCCATCTTCAGCTCGTCTTTATAAACCGGTTCCAGGACATACGCCGCGAGCTGCAGATCAAAGTTAAAGCCGTTGATGATGATGCCGTGCCAGCGCGCCGCCAGCAGCGATTTTTTCACATTAAACCCGTATTTCGGGATGTTCTCATCCTTTAAAGCATCTAAAAAGGCGGGATCATTTTTGGCGTCCTCAAAAGAAATATAATATTTTTCATCACGGAAAGCAACCCCGAACCCGATGATGATACTCTTATGATAATTATGATCAAAAACCCCGACATTTAAAGCGACTGGTCCAAAGATCCTGGGCATGCTTTTCACGATGTGCACCCCGGTTTCCAGAGAGGCCGCGGCCGGGAGCTTCCGTTTTAAAGAAAACATGTCGTAGCGCGTATAAAAATCACTCAGGCTGGATAGATCATCATCTTTGCGGACTAGATCATCCATCGTGATCTCGAGCGGGACATCGCGGCGGATCGTGGCGATCATCTTGGAATCCAGGCCGGCTTGAATCCCGGCCTCCACCTTTTCTTTCAGTTTGCCCTTTAATTCCCCGGTGTGGGCGGCCAGATTCTCCACGGTATGATAATCATGGAGCAGTTTTAAAGCCGTCTTTTCCCCCACCCCGTATATGCCCGGGATGTTGTCGGAAGGATCTCCCATCAGCCCCTTCAGATCGCGAATCTGATCGGGAACCAGGCCGTATTTCTCTTGGATCACGGCCGGGGTATTGGCCTCCAGGGTGCTCACGCCTTTTAACGTGCGGTAAACCGTGGTCCGGTCGCTGACCAGCTGCAGCATGTCCTGATCGCCGCTGATCACAGCCACTTCCATCCCCATGTCTTCGGCGATCTTGCTGATGGTGCCGATGATATCATCGCCCTCATAGCCGGTCATCTCCAGATAAGGAATCCGGCGGCACTTTAAATATTCCCGGGCCAGATCAAACTGCCCGACCAGTTCGTCAGGAGTCTTTTTGCGCTGTCCTTTGTAGTCCTGGAAAAGCTCATGGCGAAAGGTCTTTTCCCCGGTGTCAAAAGCGACAGCGATATAATCAGGATGATCCTCCAGCAGCTGGTCGATCATATTGGCAAAGCCATAGACGGCATTGGTGGGAATGCCGTTGTGACTGGTCATGAGATTATGTCCGGCCGTGGCGTAAAAAGCCCTGAACAAAAGCGAGTTGCCGTCAATGAGGGTTATGGTTTTCATGGTCATCCTCCTTCAAAAGTGCTGATCTGTTGAATTTGAAAAGAGATCTCGTCGCGCACGCTGATTTTGCCTTGCGTGATCAAAATAGCGCCCTTTCTTAACTGGCTTTTATTCACCTCATAGGCATCGCGAAACATTACCCCGTCACGGCTTGCCGTGTCATCGCTGATGGTCACAAAACACATCTCATGGCCGTTGCGGTCTTTGATCACCCGGAAGTGATCGAGGCGGCAGACCACCGTCACCCGCTGGTAGAGATGGGACGGGAAATCAGCCAGCCGGACACAAGGTCCCGCGACCTTTTCTCTTGCCAAAGCGACGGGATGAGCTGACAGATAGACACCCAGCGCGAGTCTCTCATTTTCCAGCCGCTCCATCGGCTGGTCTTTGGCGTCCTGCAAAACCAGGTCAAATTCCAGGGCGGTTGACCACTGCTGGCTCGCGGCCTGCTTCAGTAAATCGAGATTCACTTTCATCATCTTGCGCGGAAGCTGAAAATCATCGAGCGCCCCGGCGTCAATCAGATTCAAAATGGCGCGGTCGCTCAAACGGTTCATGCGCCCCACAAAATCGCGGTAATCAATAAATAATCCGTGATCTTCGCGCTCTTTGACAATCGCCTGGGCGCTGGTCATGCCGACTTCTTTCACCGCGCTTAAAGCGTAGCGCAGTTTGCCGTCCTCGCGGTTAAAGCGGGCCTCGCTGTGATTGACATCAGGCGGGAGAATCTGGATGCCGGTCTGGCGGCATTCCTCGAGACATTTTCTTTTTTGATTTTCCCCGCCGGCCTGATCATCCAAAAGGGCGATGTAGAAAGACAAGGGATAATGAGCTTTCAGATAAGCCATCTGATAAGCGATCATCCCGTAAGCCACGGAATGGCTGCGGTTAAAGCCGTAGCCGGCAAAGCGCTCGATATGATCAAACACCTCGACGGCGGTCTTTTCCGGATAGCCGTTAGCGGTCGCTCCGGCGATAAAATCCGCTTTCAGACTTTGGATCAGCTCCGGTTTTTTATCGCTGATGGCCTTTCTCAAAATATCCGCCTTGCCCATTGAGAAGCCGGCCATCTTCGTCGTCACCCGCATCACTTGCTCCTGATAGATCATGATCCCGTATGTATCCTCTAAGATGTCTTTGAGATCGGGATGCAGATAAGTGACCGGCTGGCGGCCGTTTTTGCGGTCCAGATAAGCCGGGACATTCTCCATCGGTCCCGGGCGGTGCAGGGCGATCGCGGCCACCAGATCCTCAAAGCATGAGCAGTTCATTTTTTTTAAGATATTGATGATGCCCGCCGACTCAAGCTGAAAAATGCCGAAAGTCTGGCCCTGAGCCAGTATGTCATAGGTTTTCTTGTCATCCAGCGGCAAAGTATTGACATTGATCTTTTCCTGCGTATTTACTTCAATATCCTTTAATATCGCGTCAATAATGGTGAGATTATGCAACCCTAAAAGATCGGAATAGGTCAGGATCATCTTCGGCATGACCCGGTCAGCGTCCTTTTCCCCTCCGTCACACGGTACAGGCGGCTTTCACCGCATACCGCGTTCCCCCATACCGGCCGCCATGTCAGAAAGTTTTTTCTGTCCTCGCGGCCGGCATGGCTATGCCCCTTCCCAGGACAAGCATTGCCTTGCCCTATCGGTACTGCGGGCTGCTGCCACCCGAATTCAAAGCGCCATTTCCTGCGCTTTTCGACATAAATCTATCGGGCTTCAAACGTTCCGTTCGTTCTATCCTTATCTATAACAACGTAGCTGCCGTCTCTGACTGGCCGGCCGTTTCTTTTTCCACTGCTGAAGGAAGCGAAACTCATCTTGGGATGAATCATCACGGCAACGGACAATACCGTGATGACGACGCGGTCAGCCGTACATACGACGGTTCCCGGTGAGTCAGCATATTGTTTTTTCAGGACCCCCGGCCAGACGGCCGACTTTACCGAGCTTCATACCCTTTAGGGGCATGTCGGAGATCAGGGAGAAAAGTATCAGCATTTACTTTCAGGCGGGATTTCACCGCCCGTATCGAACGAACAGTTAAACAAAGATCCTTTGTTCCGCTGACTTGTTTTCGTTTCCAAAGGTTTTCGTCAGCGAACGTTTCGCACGTCCATTTTAATGAGTCCCATATTCTCTAAATGATTCTTCGGATATTGCGTCACGACGCTTCCCGAAGGCGATTTTGTTAAAGGAACAATTTCTTTTAAGTCTTTTTCGGAAAGAACCACGCCGGCCGGATGCATGGAAACATTGCGCGGCAGAGGTTCCACGACGGCGGCATACCGCGCCAGCCGTTTTAACTCCGGGTCTTTTTCCAGCATGCTTTGCAAAGGCAGCGATTCTTTCAGTAAAACCTTTAACGGTTTTCTCAGTTTTAAATCGGTGGGGACCATTTTCGCGAGCCGCGAGATCTTCACCCCGGAAAGGCCCAGCGCCTTGCCCAGATCCCTGATCGCGACCCGCGCCCCGTACGTATTGAAAGTCACAATCTGGCAGGCGTGATCCTGGCCGTAGCGGGCAATGACATAATCCACCACCTCATCGCGGCGGTCATCCTGAAAGTCGACGTCAATATCGGGCATGCTGACTCTCTCCGGATTTAAGAAACGCTCAAAAATGAGATTATATTTGACCGGATCGACATTGGTGATGCCTAAGGCGTAGGCCACCAGACTGCCCGCGGCACTGCCCCGGCCCGCCCCGACGACAATTTTGTTCTGCTTCGCCCAGCGCACATAATCATACACGATGAGAAAATAATCGGCGTAATTCATGGCGATGATCACCTTGAGCTCATCGTATAAACGCGTGATGTACTCAGAAGGAACTTTGTCCGGGGCAAAGCGCTTTTTTAAACCGGTTTTGCACAAAGCGTATAAATAATCCTTTGCTGAGGATACCCCGGGATAAGCGGGAAGCCTCGTCACATGGTCGGGAACTTGCGCGTTGCAGCGGGCGATGACCCAGGAGATATTAGCCATGACTTCAGAAGAAAAGCGCGCCGCCATCTCTTCTTCGCTTTTTAAATATCCTTCGCGGTGACTGGCCTTTTTTTTCGTGGTCTCATTATGCACGGCGGCATTTAAAACCGGAAGAATGTCGGCCTCTTCGCCGTCGAGATAACGAACCTCGTTGCAGGCGACGAGGCGGACATTTTTCAGCTGGCCGAGATGGGTCAGGGTCTCATTGACACGGCGGTCGAGGGCCAGGCCGTGATCGATCAGCCCGATCAGAAGGGAACCGGAAAAAAAAGCGGTCAGCTTTTCGAGATGGGCCAGCGCGGCGCTTTCCGATTCTTTTAAAACCATCTGATACAAAAGGCTGTTTTCCCCGGCCGTTAAGACAAAGAGATGATCTTTTTGCGCGGCGATTTCTTCTAATGTCACGAGACCTTCCAGCTGCAAAGCGGTGGAAAAGCGGCTTAAGGCAAAATAGCCGGCCTCGTCTTTCGCCAGTAAAATCAAGTCGAACTCCCCTTCAAACACACTGAAGGTGACCTCGAGACCGATGACGGGTTTGATGTTGTTTTTCAGACACTCATTTTGAAAAGCGACCATGGCGAACATATTGTGGCGGTCACAAAGCGCTAAAGCGCCAATCTTTAATTCTTTGGCTTTCTGGACAAGTTCTTTGATCTGCACCGTTGATCTCTGAAAAGAAAAGGCGCTGTAAACCTGAAGATGCCCGAACACATGCCTCACCCCTTTCTCAAGAGTGTTATAAAAAAACTGCCAAAGCAGTTTTTTAAAGAGCCTGTTTTAAAGCCTGGGCAAGCTGATCCGGACAGGATGTCGGTTTATTACCGCAAGTCGTGCCTTCCATGCGCTCAATCGCGTCTTTGACTTGCATGCCTTTTAACAGACGGCTGATGCCTTTGAGATTGCCGTTGCAGCCGCCGACGACTTCGACATTTTGAATGACGCCGTCCTCAACCGCGATGGTCATCAGCCTGGAACAAGTTCCTTTCGGCTCATAACGAATAATCATATGTTATTTTCCTCCTTTAAGATATTTTAATACAAGATGGCTGAGATATCCAGTGAAAAGTCCTGTCGGGATCGCGCTGATCAAAAGGATCGGCAGGTAGCTGATCATGGCCGGCGTCTTGTAGATAAACATGACCATCAGCACCTGTCCGAGGCCGTGACTGGCCGCCGACAAAACACTCATGCCCAGGATCGATAAAGGCAGGCGGTCTTTCGCCAGCGCCAGCACCACACAGGAAAGCAAAGCTCCCGAAAGACTCAGGAAAAAGCCGGTGGATAAAAAGCTTCCGGACAAAAGCGAGGCAAACAAGACGCGCATCAGATTGACGGCAAACATCATCTGCCAGCCCTCGGCGTACAGGCAGATCAGCCCCACGACATTGGCGAATCCCAGCCGGATTCCCGGCAGCGCCGGCAGGGTAATCATCCCCTCGGCGATATGCAGAATACAGCCAAGTCCCGTCAGCAAAGCCACGCGCGTCAGACGTTTCGTCTTATTCATGATATCGTCGCGTCGCTTCCGCTGTCATTGGAAGAGGTGATCTCGATATAAACGTCATTAGGCAGACAGACGAGCGGATACGAGGGGCTGTCCGTCCAGCCCTGGCGGGAACAGACATGGTGCGGCGAGGTTTCTTTCGCGATCCGCACCTTGCCGTCCTTCACTTCAATTTCCATATCCGCCAAAAGCTTCTGATAGCGGCTTTTTTTTAAGACCAGCTGATCATCCACGTTTAAAGGCAGGCTCGCCACCAGCCTCGAATCATAGTAGACATTGGCGATCTGCCCGTCCCTCTGGTTCATGCCGCCCGCGAAATAAATCAGGAAAGAGGCGGCCAGAAGAAGCACGCATAGCAGCACATCCCATTTATTCAACAACTTCCGTATAGAAATGGCAGTTCACCCCTTCTTCCAGCGCTCCGCTGTATGTCAGCGTGCCGTCATTTAAAAGCCAGATCGCGCTTGTATCCGGCAGCTTTTCAAGCAGCGCCTTGCCTTCATCGACCGGCATTAAAAACAAGGTGGTGGAAAGAAAATCCGCGAGCCCGGAATCAGGGCAGATGACGGTCACACTGCGGCAGTAGCGGGCCGGAAAAAGCGTGTCAGGATCAATTAAATGATGGTAGATGACACCATCCGCGCCTTCATAGAAGCGCTGGTAGTCGCCGCTGGTCACAGCCGCCTGGTCTTTGATCAGAAAGGCGGCCAGGGCCTCTTTGTTCGCGTAAGCCCCGTCTAATGGACTTTGAATGTCGACCGTGAAATACTCCTTGCAGTCAGGCAGAACTTTGGAGAGTTCGGACTCTTCCGCCGGCACCGGCCGTTTTCCCAGGGCGACGATATTGCCGCCGCCGGAAATGATAAAATCCGTGTATCCGGCGTCTTTTAAATCATTTTTCAAAAGCTCGCAGGCATAGCCTTTCGCCACCGCCCCGATATCCAGCTGGGTATCGGGATTATCCAGATAGGCGGTCTGGTTTTTTTCATCCAGCACAAGATGGTTAAGGCCGCTGTATTCATTCTGGGCCTGGAGCTCTTCAAGTTCGGGAACCGAGCCGTCGTCTTTTTCCCGGTAGTCATGCCAGACATTCAACACCGCGCCCATCGTGATATCCACTTTCGCGCTGATGGTCTTTTGCCTTTCCAGGGTCGTGTTCAACAGTTCGAAAAGCGGGGCATCAACCTTGACCGGCGCGATCCCGGCCTGATCGTTGATCGTCTTGACGTTATTGACGCCCTCATAATCGTTATATTTATCAAACAGCTTGTGGTAGTACTCAAGCTGTTCTTTACAGTAAGCGCTGGCCTTCTTAAAATGGTTCTCATCCCGGTCATACATGATGAAAGAGAACATCGTGTCAAACGGCCCGATCCAGCTGGTCTGGTATTTTTCATAGGAAGAACACCCGGCAAGAAGCAGACACAAAGTCAAAGCACAAACTAGCTTTTTCATGTTTCACCTCAAAAAAAGGGGAAGAACCCCTTTTATAATTTCACATCCAGCACGTTGCCTTCCGCATCCGGTGTCTGGCGTAAATATTCGACAATATAGGCTTTGTTTTCACCGCTGGTCGGAACACAGCGGGAAACGGTATCCACCTCGCCGTTAACGAGCGCTTCCGCGAACCCCTGACAGCCCGGGTAACCGCAGCCGCCGCAGTTGGCGCCGGCTAACAGGCCCACCACGACTTCGACGCGGTGGTCCACTTCAACCTTCAAATAACGGTCGGCGATGCCCAAAACCAGGCCGCAGACGGCCCCGATCACACCTAAAGCCAGAACTGCCTGAATCATGATTGTTCCCCCTTATAATGACCGCAGCTGACCATCTGACAGCCCGCGCAGGCCGACTCGTCAAATTCGCATCCGGCGGGTTTGGGCGTTCTCTTATTCAACACGTAACTCACAATGAACACACCGATGATCAAAACCAGCCAGAGCAGCGCCTTGATCATACCATTCCCCCCAGTCCCGCGAAGGCCATCGCCATAATCGCGGCGGTAATCAGCGCGATCGGAGTTCCTTTAAAGCCTTCCGGAGTCGTGCTCGTCTCCAGCCGCTGGCGAATCGTCGCGAATAAATAGATGACTAAGGTAAAGCCTAAAGGCACGGCCAGCCCGGCCACCATCGCTTCGACAAACGTATATCCGGCGGAAATATTATCCAGCGCGACGCCCAGCACCGCGCAGTTGGTGGTGATCAAAGGCAGATAGACGCCCATGGCTTTATAAATATTGACGGCGTACTTTTTCAAAAACATCTCGACAAACTGCACGAGGCTGGCGATGACGAGGATAAAGGTAATCAAATCCAGGTAAGTCAATTCCAGCGGCTCCAGCACATAGTAGTATAAAACGTAAGTGATGATGCTTGAGGTGAAGATGACAAAGGTGACCGCGATGCCCATCGACAAAGCGTTTTTGGGATTTTTGGAAACGCCGAGCAGCGGGCAGATCGCGTAGAATTTCGACAGGACGACATTGTTGACAAGAAGCAGGGAAATAAACAACAGAAAGAGATTAGTCATGATTCTTCGCTCCTTTTCTCAAACGCACGGTACCGATGATACCGATAATGCAGCCTAAAGTCAGGAAGGCTCCGGCCGGCTGGGTAAAGATGCCGATCGCGAAATCCTTGAGGATTTCAAAAGAGAAGATCGTCTGATCGCTGTTAAACGGATTGATGAAACTCAGTCCGCCGGTGCCGATGAGCTGGCGGAAAAAGGAGATGATCAGAATGGCCAGGGTATAGCCGAGCCCCATGCCGATCCCGTCACACAAAGACTCCAGCACCGTATGTTTGCTTGCGAAAGCCTCCGCCCGTCCCAGGATGATGCAGTTGACCACAATCAATGGAATAAAGACGCCTAAAGAATTATAAAGCATCGGGGAATAGGCATTTAACAGCATCTGGACACTTTTGACCAGCGTGGCGATGATCACGATGTAAACCGGAATGCGGATTTCACTGGGCACCAGTTTGCGGATCGCGGAAATGATCACATTGGACGCGATCAGAACCGCGGTCACGGCGAGGCCCATGCCCACCGCGTTGGTCAGCGAGGTGGTAATCGCCAGCGAGGAACATAATCCCAAAAGCAGGACAAAAATAGGATTCTCATTGAAAATGCCATTTTTAATGATTTCCAGATAATGTTTCATAACTACCTCCCGCGATAATCGCTGATGACTTCATCAAGGCCGGATATAACCGCCGTGGAAGTGATCGTGGCTCCGGACACGGCATCCACCGCGTCATCGATGGACTTGCCTTGAAACTGGCCGGTAAACTCTTCCTCGCCGACCCGCGAGCCAAAGCCCGGGCTCTCGGTGGTAAAATCGATAGGGACGAAGCCCTGATAAGTATTGTCGCTGTTGATGCCGACCAGATAAACCACCGCTCCGCCGTATCCGTTGACGCTGACGCGGTAAACATAACTGCCGTTGTCGCCTTCATAGACATCGGTGATGGCCCCGCCCGGACCGTTCGCCGGGGTAAAGGTCTCATCTTCATAGAGCTGTTTTATACTTTCATTGACCGCGGCCATCGCCTGGGCGTCAATCACTGGTTTGGTCATCTGATTGACCATCGCCAACAGCCCGCCCGATAAAGCGGCGATAACCGTGAGAATGAGGGTTAACTTCACAATTTTATTCATGGCTGCCTCCTTGCGCGCTGATCGCCTGATGGATGGCGTTCATAATTCCGCTGGCGGTAAAGGTCGCGCCGGTGGATGTATCGATGCCGTCAACATCGCTAACCGCTAACGGATTCGCGAGAACCTGCTGATAGAAAGCCTGGCCGGTTTCATTTGTGGACGTGCCGCCGATTAAATCCGCGCCGAAACCCTGAGTTTCGCCGGGATAAGACAGCACCGCGACCTGGATGGTCTCATCGTCGATAAAGGTTACCTGCACCTTCATCGGTGAGCTTTCATTAAAGCCGGCACTGGTCATGGTATAAACCCCGGCGCCGCCTGTTACACCCTCGGCCGTCAGGGCTTTCTGAACCGCGTTCATGATGCCCGTGGCGGTAAAGGTCGCGCCGGTTGAGGTATCGATGCCGTCGATATCGGCGATAGCTAACGGATTAGCGAGAACCTGCTGATAGAAAGCCTGACCGGTTTCATTCGTGGAAGTGCCGCTGATCAAGTCAGCGCCAAATCCTTCGGTCTCGCCTTCAAAAGACAGCACCTTGACCTGGATCGTCTGATCATCGATAAAGGTTACCTCGATATTCATCGGCTGGCCTTCATTGAAGCCGGCGCTTTGAATGACATAGACGCCGTCTTCCTGTTTCGCCGGCTTGCCGGCCTCCTCGCTGATGGCGAGACGGATCGCGTCCACGACGCCGGTCGCGGTAAAGGTCGCCCCGGTGGAGGTATCGATTCCGTCCAGCGCGTCAGCGGCGAACGGCGCGGCGATGATGGTGTCATAGAAAGTCTTGGCGTTCTCGTTCAGAGATTCACCCGTGCCGCCGCTCAAAAGGGCCTGTCCAAACTGTTCGGTCTCGCCGCTCATATCGATCACGCTGACCTGTGTTACCTGATCCTGATCGACCGTCACTTTTAAAATAACTGGCTGCTGCCCGAAGCCCTTGGCGCTGACGGTATAAGTGCTGCCGTCCACATTGATGATTTCCGGATACGGGCTGACCGGCTCTTCTTCCGCCGGCGGTTCATTTTCTTCCGGCTTTTCTTCCTCATAAGATAAAGAGGTAGCCGCGACGCCGACTGTCAGGCAGCCGACGATGAACAGACAGCATATGCTGGCCCAGCGCATGATCGTTTTTTGATTGGTTTTTCCCATCGTCAAAATATCAATCATCGGAGTCGCCATATTCATGATTAAGATCGAGAACATGACGCCTTCCGGGAAGTTGGCGAACAGACGGATCAGCATCGTCAGAATACCCAGCCCGACGCCAAAGAGCATTTTTCCCTGCGGGGCGGTCGGACTGGTCACCGGATCGGTCGCCATAAAGACAGCGCCTAAAGCCAGTCCGCCTAAACTCAAATGGCCGACAACGGTCGTGACCAGATCGAGATGACAAACCAGGGCCTGAATTCCCGCTAACAAGATCACGGTACCCAGGTAGCTCGCGGTAATGCGCCAGTCGATGACGCCGCGCACGATCAGGAATATGCCTAAAACGAGAATTAAAGCGGTAAATGTTTCTCCCAGCGCGCCCGGATAATTTCCGATCAGCATCTTGTCCAGACCGAGCTCGGGAGCTTTTAAAAAGCTCGTCGAGGCCCACTGCGTCAGCGGGGTCGCCCCGCTGGTCGCGTCAAAGGGCGACAGGGAGGCGGTCAGCTGCGATCCAAAGGAGAGATGGACGATGACCCGGCCGACTAAAGCCGGATTAAAGACATTCTGCCCGAAGCCGCCAAAGACCAGCTTGCCAAAAAGAATGGCGGAAAAACTGCCGACGACAACAGCGTAATATGGTGTTCCTACCGGCAGGGTTAAAGCGAACAAAAGCGCGGTCACCCACCAGAATGAATCGCTCAGGCGGTGAATATCACGGTAAAAAACCAGTTCGGTCAAAAATGCCGTGAGACAGGATACCAGGAAAATACCGGCGGCTTTGAGCGCGTAGTTCATGCCGTTGGTATACTGGTAGCCGACGCTGACGACGCTTAACACCAGTAAAGCCAGGGTCAAATCAGCCATGATTTGTTTGGTTGTCAGCGCCTGCCGCATGTTGGGCGTGGTGCGTTTATAACTTATTTTCATACTGATCCTCCCTGTTATTCTCCCGCGGCTTTACGCACGATGCGGCTCATATTGAGGCGGCGTTTCGCCTTCTTCACAAAATCCGTCACTTCGATCTTGGAAGGGCAGACATAGCTGCAGGTGCCGCACTCAATGCAGTCCGAAACACACAGCTTTTCGAGATATTCCAGATTGGCGGTCTTTTCCGCCATGACGATTTTGACCGGCTGGAGATGAGCCGGGCAGTGATCGACGCACATGCCGCATTTCAGGCACGGCCAGCTTTTTTCTTCTTTTTTAATGAGGCAGGTCAAACCGTTGGTATAGCTGGTGATGACCACATTGTCATTCATCACGGCGTTGCCCATCATCGGTCCGCCGTTGAGCACGATGCCCTCCGGGGCATCGCTGTAGCCCCCGGCGAAAGCGACGATGTCTTTAATCGGCGTGCCGACCGCGGCGAGAATGTTGCCCGGATTTTTAACCCCGTCGCCTGACAGGGTCACGATCCGTTCGGTAATCGGCTGATGCTCATAGACAGCGTTAGCCAGGGCGATGGCCGTTGAGGCGTTGTTGACGATGACGCCGACTTCACTAGGCAGGCGGACATAGTCTTTTTTGGTGACTTGCTTGACGAGCGTGCGCTCCCAGCCCATCGGATAACGGTCCGGGACTTCCACAACCTCCACACCCGGCGCGGCGGCGTTCTTTAAAATCTCCAAAAGATCCGGTTTATGCTCCTTGATGGCGACGATGCCCTTCTCGGCGTGAGCGGCCTGCATCATGAGCCGCAGACCTTTAAAGAGTTTGTCCGCATCTTTTTTCATCGCGACATGGTCGCTTGTCAAATAGGGTTCACATTCCACCCCGTTGATTAAAATCGTGGTAATATTCTGCACGTTCTGATATTTTAAAAAGGTTGGAAACCCCGACCCGCCCAGACCTACTAAACCGCTCTCTTTCATGGCGGTCACGATCCCCGCGGCACTGGAAACATCAAAATCGGGCAGCGGTTCGCTGGCATCCTCATGGTCGTTGACGATCACCAGATGAGGCTGCGGCCGCCCGGAAACGTGCATGCGCTTCTCCACGCCCCGCACACTGCCGGAAACCGGCGCGTAAACCGGGACATAGATATCTTCGCGAAACGCGATGCGCGTGCCCTTTTTCACATAATCGCCGGCTTTGACCAGGACCTCAAACTCATTGTTTGTGCCCATTGCCAAAGGCACATAGACGATATCCGGGGCCGGCATGATCCTGATGTCCAGATCTTTCGTAAGCTCCTTGTGTCCGTTTAGATGGACACGTCCGCTTCCTGATAAAATGGCCATGCTATCTCCTCCTTACACAGCCACATTATAACATGTCTTAGAAAAAATGAAAACGCTATAATAGTTCTGAACGAGAAAACTTGCGTGATTTTAACTGCCCGGACTGCTCTAAACGAAGCAGTTTCGCCTTCCTTTCGATGCCTCCGGCGTACCCGGTCAAACTGCCGCTGGCGCCGATGACGCGGTGGCAGGGAATGATGACGGCGATCGCGTTATGCGCCACCGCCCCGCCCACCGCCCGGGCTGGTTTCCCAAGATTTCTCGCGATATCGCCGTAAGTGACGGTTTTCCCGTAAGGGATTTTTAAAAGGATATTCCATACTTCTTTGCGAAACGGCGTCGTCAGCATGCTTATAGGCGGGGTGAAATCTGGAATCTCCCCGGCAAAATAACCGTCGAGCCAGCGCTTTGTCATTGCGAAAACCGGCAGGTTTTCAGCGCTTTGATCCATGTTATCGGCAAAGTACTTCTCAAACCAGAGCCCGGTTAAACTGGGGCCGTCACTGGCTAATATCATGTCCCCTAACGGGGATTTGTAATGAGCGCGGTACATGATTTTCCTCCTTTAAAAAAGGCACCGGCGAATGCCGGTACCTATTTCATGCGATTTAATAAAACCATGCCGCTGAAGCCGGCCCCGTTGGGGTGGCTGTCAAAGGTTTTCACGCGGCTGATCTCATACTTTTCACTTAATAATCCGCACTGCTTGGCCAGCTGTGAAACATGGCTGCACTCCATGATCACGGCAGGGATCTTGCTGGCGAGGACGCTCGCGACAAACTCGTCGGAAAAGGTGAAGCGGTCCATATGCATCATCAGAACATCAGGACGCTGCTTTTTGGAATGCGCCGCGAACAGCGCCGCCGGATCACCATCCTCAAATGTGCTGTTGCCGCGTTCCTGCTTGCGGGCGTTGGTGGTGGCATCGAGAATATTGATGCGGTTTTCATCGATCCCGAAGATCTCTATCTCACTGTTCAATCCCAGTGAAAACAGCCCCACCCCGCAGCCGACATCGATCAGCGACTTGACATGGCCGTCCAGCCACTGGCTGATGGTTTTCGCCATCCGCAAGGCGCATACCCGGTTGACAGGAAAATCCGCTTTACTGGAGATCTGGAAGTTCTTCTCCATGAAAATCTGATTCATCTGGCCTTTGCCAAGCTTGTTCTCATAGCGCTGCAGAACAAATTCCTGCTTGCGGCTGGTATTGACGGTGACTATCACACTGGCGACGCCGGGGATCTTCGTGATCGCTTCCAGCGTGCGGTCCGGCAGTTTGTCATTGCCGGTCACAAAAATCAGCTGCATCCCGTTGTCAAACTCGCGGACGGTTAAAAAGCGAATCCCCTTGCGTTTCAGTTCATCATAAGACCGGAGATGCATATCATTCATGATCTCTTCCAGTTCCTTTAAAACCGTGTTGATCTTTTTAGACTGCATCGGGCAGTCGCGCATGAGCGTCAGATACTTCGTTTCTCTTTGATAGATGCCAAACGTGACGCGGTCCTGATAGCGCACCACCGGCAGGCGCACGATGTTGCGGATGCCGTACTGGCTGGGCGCCGGATCAATTCTCTCGAAATCGGCGTTTTCCATCATGTCCGGGACGTATTTATTGAAGGTATCATAAGCCAGCCGCTCTTTGCTTTCAAGCTGCGCCTCATATTCCAGAATCATGACCGGACAGCTTTGACAGTAGGGCTGCTGGGAACATCTCGGCTTGAGTCTTTTTTTGCTCGGCGTCAGGATTTCCAGAAGCTGTCCGACCATATAGCGCGGTTCTTCGCGGATGATGCGCACCAACACGGTCTCATCGGGCAGGGCGCCCTGCACAAAGGTGATCTTTTTGTTGAGATAAGCGATCCCCTCACCGTTGATGCCAAGCTTTTTGATCGTCACTGTTTCCTCTCTGCCGCTCATGGTATTTCCCTCCTAAGCATGCTCCTCATCATCTTTGGGACTTAAAGTCAGCTGCAATGTTTCGATCCGGTTCTTGTGAATCTTCTCGATTTTGAATTTCGCGCGCCCCAGCGTTAACTCCTGGCCCGGCTGCGGTTCCCCGATCTGGCCTAACACCAGACCGCCGATCGACTCAAAATCATCCGACTCAAAATGCGTTCCCAACAGATCATTCAAATCATTCAAGTGTACGGAACCATCCACTAAAAAAGTATCCTCCGACAACGGCTGGATCATCTCTTCGCCGATATCATATTCATCATGAATATCACCGACGATCTCCTCGATAATATCCTCAATCGTCACGATGCCGCTCATGATGCCGTACTCATCTAAAACGATGGCCAGGCTGGATTTCTGAGTGGAGCGAATGCGCTCAAAAACATCGGCGATATGATTGAATTCATAAACCACAAACGGTTCCCGGCAGTAATCGCGGACATTAAAATGCGCCTTGTCCACGTCAGCCAGAAGCAGATCTTTGATATTGAGAACCCCGACAATATCATCATTATCCTCCGCGCTGTAAACCGGAATCCGCGAAAAGCGCTGCTCTTTAAACAGCGTCATCAGCTCGTCATAGGTGATGTCATCGGGAATGCTGACGACATGGACCCGCGGTGTCATGATCTCACGAATTTCTGTGTCCCCAAACTCGAACACATTGTGAATCATTTCTTTTTCTTCTTCTTCGATAACCCCTTCTTCCTGGGAAACCGTCACATAGGTTTTCAGTTCTTCCTCCGTGACCGTCGGCGTCGCCACTTCCTTGCCGCCCAGCATCTTCACCAGCGTTTTGGTGATGACATTCAAAACGATCACGAGCGGTTTTAAAATAACGACCAGGAAATGAACCGGATGAGCGATCAGCATACTGATCGCGTCGGCATGATGAGCCGCCAGCGACTTGGGCGTGATTTCCCCGAAGATCAGAATAATAATCGTCACCAGAGCGGTGGCAATGCCGGCTCCGGCATCGCCGAAAATCCCGATGGCGATCACCGTGGAAAGCGAGGAAGCCCCGATATTGACAAGATTATTGCCGATCAGAATGGTGCTTAACAAAGAGTCGGTATCCTCCACCAGCCGGCAGACCATGCGGGCCTTGCCGTTCCCGTCTTCGGCCAGGGTGCGCATGCGGATCTTGTTGACAGAAAGCAGCGCCGTTTCCGCTCCGGAAAAAAAGCCTGACATCAAAAAACAAATGATTAAAATAATGAGTTCAACGATTAAACCGTGACTGGGGTCCAAAAGAAACCATCTCCTCAAAACTATAGTACGATACATTATACGCCATAAAGTCCGGTTTTGTCAATAAGGGTGTCTTTCTATAAACGAATCTATGCGATTTGTTCTGATTTTGCTAAATAATAGAAGTTGAATATATTATTTTCTATTAAAACGGACAATATTTTTAGGATATCGAAGATTATCCGCCCTGCGCAAATCCCGTCTTTACTCAATCCCCTGAATTCTTTTGATATTTTTATAAAAAAAAGCAAAACAGAATCACTCCGCCTTGCTTCTTTTTCCCTCAAGCCAGCTGATGATGGTTTCCTCATCGATAATCGGGATGTTAAGCTGCCGGGCTTTCTGATTTTTCCCGGAGCTTGACGACAAGTCATTGTTGATGAGATAACTCGTCTTGGCGCTCACCGATCCGGTGACCTTGCCGCCCTGCTTTTCAATCTCCGCTTTCAGCGCCTGGCGGTTTGGAAAATGCTCGAGACTGCCCGTGACGCAGAAAGTCAAACCCTTTAAAAGCTCGCCGGATGATTCCATGCTTTTCGTAAAGGTGCACACCGCCCGGAGATTTTGGATCTGCTTTTGGTTTTCCTCATCTTGCATATAGGAGACAAACGAATCAGCCTTCACCGCGCCGATGCCGTCAATGGCCAGCAGCTCCTCTTTTGCGGCGTGGATGATCTTGTCGAGATCCTCGTGAAAATGACCGGCGATGAGACGGGCATTGGCCAGGCCGATATTGGGAATGCCTAAAGCGTTCAGAAAAGAAGCGGCATCGGTCGCGCGGGCCCGGGTGGTCGCGTTTAGAAGATTTTGAAAGGACTTTTTCCCGAATCCCTCCATGTTTTCTATCTCGGTCTGATACCGCTCCAGATGAAACAGATCGGCAAATTCTTTAATGTAGCCGTAATCAATCAGCTTTTCCAGCGTCATCTCGGACAAGCCCGCGACATTCATCGCGTCGCGGCTGACAAAATGGGCGAAGCGCTTGAGATGTTTGGCCTGGCAGTCAGGGTTTGGGCAGTACAGGGTGCGCACCCCGTCCTCATCTTTTATTGTTGTCTCAGCGCCGCAAACCGGGCACTGCTTGGGGATTTCGGCCGGCCCGGTCTGATCGAGGTTTTCGGCGATCTGGGGAATGATCATATTCGCCTTGTAGACCGTAACGGTATCGCCTATCCCCAGCCTGAGACTTTCCAGGATGCTGACATTATGCAGCGAGGCCCGGCTGACCGTCGTGCCTTCCAGCTCCACCGGCTCAAACACCGCGACGGGATTAATCAGCCCCGTGCGGCTCGCCGACCAGACAATCTCTTTGATACGGGTTTCCCGGGTTTCATCAGTCCATTTAAAAGCGATGCTGTCGCGGTAAAACTTCGCCGTGCGCCCGAGACTCTGACTGTACGACAAATCATCATAGGCTAATACCAGACCGTCGCAGGGATAAGGATTGGCGGCGATACCGGCGGTAAATCTGGCGACTTCGTCAACAATATCAGCCGCCCTGACCGCTTCGCCTTGTACAACCACAAAGCCCTGCGCCCGCAAAAAATCCATCTGGCGAAGGCGGGAATTATGAAAATCCTCATCGGCCGCCACGAGAGTGAAAGCGACAAAACGGACATGGCGCTCCCGGGTGACGCGGCTGTTGAGCAGGCGGACGGAACCGCTGCAGAGATTGCGGGGATTTTTGTATTTCTGCCCGCCTTCGATCTCCTGATTGACGCGGGCAAAATCCGCGTACGTGATGAGGGCCTCGCCGCGCACCACCAGCTCGTTTTGATAAGGGATTGTTAACGGGACATTCTCAAAGACCCGGGCGTTATTGGTGATGTCTTCGCCAACCTTCCCGTTGCCGCGGGTCACCGCCTGGGCGAGACGCCCGTCACGGTAGGTTAAGACGATGGTCAGCCCGTCGAGCTTCCATGACAAAAGCCCAGTATGATCACCGAGCCACGCCTTTAATGCCTGGACATCTTTGATTTTGTCCAAAGACAGCATCGGATAAGCGTGCGCCACTTTAGAGAGTTCGCTGACCGCGGTGTCCCCCACGCGCTGGGTCGGGGAATTAGACAGCACCGTCCCGGTTTCTTTTTCCAGGTTTTCCAGTTCCTCATAGAGCTCATCATATTCGCGGTTGGACATGATCTCCTGATCGGTGCTGTAATAAGCCCTTGAGGCCTCATTCAAGATGGCGATCAATTCCTGCATGCGCTGCTGCTGATTCAATTTCGTCACCTCAGCCTTGATGCTTAAGCATGAAATAATTCTTTTTGCCGCGCCGGATAATGGTCAGTTTCTGCCCGTAGGCCTCATCCTTACTGACGACATAATTGAGATCGGTGACGCGTTTGCCGTTGACAAGCACCGAGCCGCCGGTGATAAACTCGCGGGCTTCGCGCTTGCTTTTCGCGGCCCGGCAGGCAATTAAGGCGTCAATCAGCGGCAGGGAATCTGGCGCCGCGGTTGTTTCAAAACCCTGAAAGGCCTGCTGCACCTGCTCATAACTCAATTGGGAAATATCGCCGGAAAACAGCATCCGCGAAATCGCCAGGGCTTCCTCATAAGCTTCCCGGCCGTGAATGAAGGTGATGACTTCGCGCGCCAGGACCTGCTGGGCTTCGCGTTTTTCCGGTTGCTCCTGATGTCTTTTTTCCAGTTCGGTAATTTCATCAACAGATAAAAATGTTAAAAATTTCAAATAATCGATGACCTTGTCATCCTCGGCGTTGATAAAGAACTGGTACATCTCGTAAGGCGAGGTTTTGTTTCTGTCCAGCCAGATCGCCTTGCCGTTGGTTTTGCCAAACTTCGTGCCGTCGCTTTTGGTCAACAGCGGCATCGTGAAGCCGTAAGCCTCCTGGCCGGTCTTCTTGCGGATCAGCTCGATGCCGGCGGTAATATTGCCCCACTGATCCTGGCCGGCGCACTGCAGGGTGACATGGTTGTGTTCAAACAGATGCAGGAAATCCACCGCCTGCATGATCATGTAGCTGAATTCGGTATACGTGATGCCGGAATCCAGCCGCCTTTTGATGATGTCTTTGTCAAGCATGTAGTTGATATTAAAATATTTGCCGTAGTCGCGCAAAAAATCAATAAAAGAGATATCTTTGAGCCAGTCGTAGTTGTTGACAACTTCAAAGCCGAACAAATCTTCCGCCTGTTTTTTCAGGCACGCGAAGTCATGGGCGACCTGCTCATAGGACACCATCGGGCGTTCCGCGTCGGGTTTCGGATCACCGATTAAACCGGTCCCGCCCCCTACTAAAAGGATAGGATGATGGCCGGCGTCTTTTAAGCGCTTCGAGATCAGAAATGAGGAAAAATGCCCGATGTGCAGGCTGTCCCCGGTCGGATCGGTCCCGATATAAAAAGTCATGCCGCCCGCGTTCAGCTTGTCTTTCAAATCCGGGGAGCTGACATCCTTGATCAGCCCGCGCCAGACTAACTCTTCATAAATACCCATTGTGATTCCTCCTTTAAAAAAAGGATTTCATCCCTTCCGGACGAAATCCGATTGTCATTTCGTAGAATCCCGGCGAATCAAAAGGTGCCGGACCGTTACTTCTTTGGTTTCAATCTCCTCATTGTTTAAGATTTTCGTCAGCAGCCTTAGCGCCAGCGCCCCCATGTTGTAAACCGGGATGTTCACGCTGGTCAGGGTCGGATTGCACATGATGCCGTACGACGTGTTCATCATGCCGACGACTTCCATGTCCTCAGGAACCCGTATGCCGTTTTCCCGGGCCGCGTTGATGACCGCCACGCCTTCTTTGTCATAGCCCGCGATCACGACCTGCGGGCAGTGAGTTTTGAAGTAGTCGAGGAAAAACGGATAGCTTTCCTCATAGCGCGTGGAGACATCGCAGGCGTTCGCCTCATCGAAATGCAAATCATGGGCGCGGTAGGCATCGGCGATTCCGCCGATGAGTTCGCTTTTTTTCAAAAGGTTCTGCATCGCCGACACAAAGACGATATCGGTGATGCCTTTGTCAAGATAATCGCTGACAATCTGGCTGGTAATCTTTCTGGCGTCGGCGAACACCGATCCGAAGTTGTCCCCGGAGATGCGGTCCCCGATCACCACAAAAGGCATATCATAGGCCCTGATGCGGGAAATCTCTTCCGCCAAAAGCTCGTTGTTGAAAAGAATCACGCCGTCGACCCGCGATTTCACCAGTTTTTCCACGAGATCCTCGATCATGTTGTCCTCACCGATGTCATCGGTGGTGTGAATCGTGACATTGTATTTCAGCGTGCGGCTCGTGTCGCCAATGCCGCCGATCATATCTTTGACATGCGCAAATAAAGACTGCGGAAAAACCACCGCGATCATCGTGGTCTTGCTTTTAGCCAGGCCGCGGGCTACTTCGTTGGGTTTGAAATCCAGACGCTTGATGACTTCCAGAACCTTTTGGCGGGTGCTCTCTTTTACCACATTGCTGCCGTTGATGACACGGCTGACCGTCGCCAGAGAAACTCCGGCTTCGCGGGAAACGTCGTAAATCGTAACTTTTTTCACAGCCCGTTACAGCCCCCTTTCTAAGCGTCGTTTTCGCGATTGATCTCTGAAATCAGATCCTCGATCTCCTTGGCGGTCTGGTCGATATCCTCTTCAACCTCCTGGCTTTCTTCTACATCTTCGCTCTGTTCATCGGCGACGCGGTCGATGATGTCATCCACCTGATCGCTGACTTCCCCGGCCGCCTCGTTGACCTTTGAGGCCACATTCTGGTATCCTTCGGAATGAACGATACGGTCCTTTAAGTTCTCCAGGGATTCGCCCAGTTCCTCTAACTTTTCCTTCGTGGTTTCTTTGGCTTCTTCCACATCAAATTCGGCAATGGCCTTCTGCACCTTGGCGATCGTCTCGTTAATCTTGTTGACGACATCATCCATGGTCAGATCCTTGGCGCTGTCTTCGACTTCTTTCACCTTTTCCTGGATGTCTTCAACCAGCTCACTGCCTTTTTTCGGAGCGATCAGCATGCCGATAATGGTGCCGATGCCCATCCCGATTAATAATTTTGTGAATTTCATCATCCCATCTCTCCTTATCTAAATTTTGATGATCATGAATGGCGGCGATTGCTGCGCCAGCCGGCGCGGAAAGCGTTGCTGACTAAACGTATCGTGCGGCCCCAGCCGCCCGCGACCGGAGAATTGTCGTCCTGAAAAAAGTTGCTGACTCTTTCAAAAGGCGCGTTCAGCAGTTCCAGTTTGTAGTTTACGCTTTCGATCGTCTCGTTCGCCTTGCCCAGTGTCACACGCATGTCATTTAAACTGGTGTTGATCTCATCGAGGGTATTCAAAAGGCGAATAAAGACAATGCCGATGGTGATCAAGGCAAAGGCCCCCGCCACCAGTAAAATGCACAGACAAATGTCTACAGCACTCATACAACCGCCCCCTTCTGAGGGTATTATGACACAAATTGTAACTTTTTGCAACAAGTTATTAAAACGCTTTCAGATTTATTTTCAAAATGGACTATGATAAAAAGATCTGTATTTTTATGTGTAAATGCGCTAAAATGGGCAATGTTGGAAAGGATGAATATTATGGCAGGAATCGTTGTAGTTGGCAGTATGTGGGGAGACGAAGGGAAAGGCAAGATCACGGATTATCTGGCGGAAAAGGCGGATATCATCGTGCGTTATCAGGGCGGCAACAACGCCGGGCACACGATCACGTTCGGCGGCCAGAAATTTGCCCTTCAGCTCATTCCTTCCGGGATCTTCAGCGGCCACACCGTCGTGCTGGCCAATGGCATGGTCATTAATCCGAAGGCGCTGATCGCGGAGATGCGGAAGCTGAATGACCGCGGCGTCAGCACAAAGAGCATGTATATTTCGGACCGGGCTCACGTCATCATGCCTTATCATTTGGAAATTGACGCCCTGCAGGAAAAGCGGCGCGGCAAAAACAATATCGGCACGACCGGAAAGGGCATCGGGCCGGCTTACGTGGACAAATATGAACGGGTCGGCATCCGCATGGGTGAACTGATCGACGAAAAGCTTTTTTATGAGCGGCTCAAGGAAACGCTCGCGGTCAAGCAAAGCGAATACCCGGAACTGACGGACACGGCGGAAGAAATCTATGAGGAATATAAAGAATACGGAAAGATCTTAAAACCGCTGGTCTGTGATACCGCGATGCTTTTGGATGAGGCGTTCCAGAAGGGTAAAACCGTTTTGTTTGAAGGCGCGCAGGGCACGATGCTTGATATTGACTACGGCACGTATCCTTTTGTCACGAGCAGTCATCCCGGCGCCACCGGGGTCAGTGAGGGCTGCGGCATCGGGCCTTTGAATATCACGCATGCCGTCGGCATCGTCAAAGCCTATACCACGAGAGTCGGCGGGGGTCCTTTCCCGACCGAGTTTGATGATGAGGTATCAAGTTATATCCGGGAAACCGCCCATGAGTACGGCACCGTGACGAAACGGCCGCGGCGCATCGGCTGGTTTGACGCCGTGGTGGTGAATCAGTCGCGGCGCATGAGCTCTTTAACCGGGCTGGCGGTCACGCTGCTGGATGTTTTAACCGGGCTGGATAAGATCAAAATCTGTACCGCCTACCGTTTGGACGGGCGGCTGATTTACGGCCTGCCGGGCACGATTTCCGAGATTTCCCGCTGTGAGCCGGTTTATGAGGAAATGCCGGGCTGGAAAGAGGATATTTCCAATGTGAAATCATTCGCGGAACTGCCGGTCAACGCGCAGCGTTATTTAAACCGCATCAGCGAGCTGGTGCACTGCCCGATTTATTTATTCTCGGTTGGTCCTGATCGCGCGCAAACCGTGATCATGAAAGATATTCTGGAGTAAGTTATGACAAATGATATGATTCTGGTGCTGGATTTCGGCAGTCAGTACAATCAGCTTATCGCGAGAAGGATCCGCGAGACCGGCGTGTACAGTGAACTGAAGCCGCACACGACTAGCGCTAAAGAAATCTTAGCTTACGGCAATGTCAAGGGCATCATCTTTTCAGGCGGCCCCAACAGCGTTTATGATGAAGGGGCTTTGCGCTGTGATCCTGAGATTTTTAATCTCGGGATTCCGGTTTTAGGAATCTGCTACGGCATGCAGCTCATCCATGACATGAACGGCGGCAGGGTGTCCCCTTCCCCTAAAAAAGAGTACGGCCGCGCCGTCATTCACGTCACTAAAAAAGGTCC
>CAZQRT010000001.1:33686-74060 GCA_964596105.1 uncultured Erysipelotrichales bacterium
GCTGAGCATAACTGGTCGATGACGCGCTTCATTGAAGAAAAGATCACTGCGATTAGAGACATGGTGAAAGGCGACAATGTCCTTCTGGCTTTGTCGGGCGGGGTTGATTCTTCGGTGACGGCGGCTTTGCTGCACCGCGCGATCGGCGATCAGCTGTACTGCATGTTTGTGGATCACGGCCTGTTGAGGAAGGGCGAAGCGGACAGCGTCATGGAGATGCTGGCGAAAAACATGAAGATCAATGTCAAAAAGATCGATGCCAAAGACCGCTACATGGCCAAGCTCAAGGGCGTGACGGATCCCGAGCAGAAGCGCAAGATCATCGGGAATGAGTTTATTTATATTTTTGATGAAGAATCGAAGAAGCTGGCGGACGGCCACAACATTAAATGGCTGGCCCAGGGCACGCTTTACACGGATGTCATTGAAAGCGGAACGAGTACCGCGCAGACGATCAAGTCGCATCACAATGTCGGCGGTCTGCCTAAGGATATGAACTTTAAATTAATTGAGCCGCTGAATACCCTGTTCAAAGATGAGGTGCGCGCTTTAGGTGTGGAGTTAGGACTGCCGGAGGAAATGGTCTGGCGGCAGCCTTTCCCGGGCCCGGGACTGGGCATCAGGGTTCTCGGCGAGATCACGGAGGAGAAGCTGGAAATTGTCAGAGAGTCGGACGCGATCTTGCGCGAGGAGATCGCCCGAGCGCATCTGGACAGAGAAATCTGGCAGTATTTCACCTGCCTTCCTGATATCCGCTCGGTCGGGGTCATGGGTGATCAGCGCACTTATGATTATACCGTCGCGGTCCGCGCCGTCACCAGCATTGACGGCATGACCGGGGACTGGGCCAAGATTCCTTATGATGTGCTCAACACGATTTCCGTGCGCATTGTCAATGAGGTCAAGCATGTCAACCGCGTGGTTTATGACATCACTTCAAAACCGCCGGCAACGATCGAGTGGGAATAAGCGGCCGGCAGGTAAATGATCTGAATCAAGCAAAAAGGCATGACTGACGGCAAAAGTCAATGATGCCTTTTTTGTGTTTAGCTATGTATTGTGCAAAAAAGTGGATTCTCTCACCTGCTGCCATGATGATTTCACTTCTCGTCTACTTTAATTCAGCATCCAGGCTGACCCGTCCTGCTTTTTTCCGGTGTGATCTTCTTTGTCTTGTATTATAATTATCTCGTTTTGGGAAAGGTGGTTTACCTAATGGCTCATGGATTATCTAGAGAAGAACAGGAAAAATTCGATATCATCAAAAATCTCGTTACGACCAGTGGCGATAAAAAGCTGGCTGCCCTTCGTCTGCATTGCACTGTTCGTAATGTCAATCTTCTCATCCAGCGTTATAAGTCTCTGGGCGAAGCGGGCTTTATCCATGGCAATAAAGGCCGGAAGCCGGCCATCGCTTTCCCTGATGAGACTAAGCAGAAAATCATCGATTTATACTGTGACCAGTATTCCAGTACTAATGTAAAACAATTCTGTGAAATCGTCAAAAAGGATCTCAATATTGATATTTCTCCTATGACTGTTCATAAATGGCTTAAAGAGATTGATGTCATATCCCCAAAAGCCCATCGTAAAACAAGAGATGAACTGAGAAAAAAGCTGTGTGAACAGCTCGAAGACTCGAGTTGTGTTAAACAGCAGAATGTCCTTAAAGAGAAAATTGCGGCGCTGGACCGCTAGGATGCTCATGCTTATTTTGAGACTTTAAACGGCTATTGCCATGTTTTTACTGATAAAAGAACTGTATAAAACAAGTTTGTCAGCCTATAAAATAAAGCCGGGATATTCCCGGCCCTTTTATTTTCCCGCCCAGCTTTTAAGATACGGGCTGATGCGCTTGTAAAGCAGAAAAGTGACAAGGCTGACAACACCGTTTTTAATGAGATTAAAAGGAATAATGCCAAATATCGCCAGGCCGAAGACATTGCTCATCAAAGGATTCACCGCTTTACACATCGCGATGATATCGTTAAAAGTCATATTACCCAAAAGCTTCGTATAGAAAGGAATGATGATGGTCAAATTGGTGAGGACCGCGATCGCGGCGCAGATGATTGTCCCTAAAAGCATTCCCCGCACCGCTCCTTTTTTCGTGCGGTGATTTTGATAATACCAGACCGCCGGCAGAACGTAGGCGCAGCTTAACAGAAAGTTCTGCAGCTCCCCCGTGAACATCGTGCTGGTGCCCTTGATGGCCAGTTTGATCATCAGCTTGACGAGAATAATCCAAATCGCGTTTTGCCACCCCAAGGCGAAACCGCCGATCATCTCAGGAACCCCGGCGAAATCAAAATCCATAAACGGCGGCATGAACGGCAGGGGAAACGACACCAGCATCAAAACCGCGCTCAAAGCTCCCATCATGGCAATCAATGCCATTCTCTTTACTTTCACTTACATTTTCTCCTTTCAAAATTTAAAAGCCCCGGAAATACCGGGGCTTTCATACCAAGTCTTTTACCATCCGGACTGTTACCGTCGGTTCTGGAATTTCACCAGATCAGCCGCCAAAGCGGGTCATGGACTATCACCATCGGTAGGGAATTTCACCCTGCCCCAAAGACATTCAATTTTTCAAATAAAGTTCGATGGCACTGATTTTGTCATCCTCAAGATAGAAGCCGATGCCGCGCTGCTCATTCTCGTACGTAATCAGATGCGCATCCGCTGAGGCCGGCTCCTCTTTATACACCGCGCTGATCCTGGCGGCATCATCACCGACCTTCAGGCCATTGTCCAAAACGACGCTTTCATCCTGAAAAGAGATGGCGTGTACGCGGTGCAGATCCTTGTCAGGATAAGTGTCAATCACAAAATCATCAAACTCATACGTCTCGTCATTGCCCTCATACAGGCAGCTTTTCATCGCCGTATACTGATAATCGGCCGGCAGCGAATCGAGAAGCCCGGCCATATCGCTGTTTAAAGCGATCACGGTGTTATCAATCTCAACCTGATCCTCGATCGTCATCTGACTCGAACAGGCCGCCAGAAGCAAAGCCAAAAGTAACAGTCCTTTTTTCACACTTGACCTCCCTACTCACTTACCGGATACTGCGATTCATCCCACTGGTAGACCAGACTCGGATTCCGGTCATCGACATAGTCTTCCATCTCTTTTGTCGTCAACAAAAACCGCCTTCCCGACCAGCCCTGGGTGGCATCCAGATGATACCAGCGGTCCGCGATCTTCACCATATTCCAGAGATGGTAGTCGTTATAAGCGTGGACCTCAACATTCTCAAAGCCCAGCCTTGTCAACAGCGCCTCTAGAGAATAACAGTAAGCCGCGCAGTCGCCGCGCCGCGACTGCAAAACCTTTTTCGCACCGTCCCTCCAGTCCTCAAGCGCCGTCGTGCCGCTGTAGCGAATATTCGTATTCACCCAGTCATAGACCGCTTCCGCCTTGGCGACATCGTCCATTTCCGGAAGGATGATCTCCGTTAAAATCTCATCACACAAAACATCCAGCTCTTCATCGTCCGTGCTCACCACCATCGCGGCTGACTCACTGACAGTGACATGATAAGGCTGGCGCGCCTCATTGCCGCTTAAATCAGAAGCCGTCACCGTCATGGTATACTCCCCGGGCTTGTCAAAGTCGATTTTGGACGTATCGATCGTATACGTCACCTTCTGCTTGTCGGTGACATGAATGTGCTGGGAAAAATCATAGTTCACATCGTTAAAACGAATCGTGATATCCTCGACATTCTCAAAAGCCGGCGCGGTGGTATCTTTGACCACCAGCTTGCTTGTGACCTGCTGGTCGCCGTACATGATCTCGACCGGAAACTCTCCCAGCACGATATGCTCGGGATTGAAGCCCTGCACCGTGACATCCCCCTTCAAAAGGACATCATCTTTAAAATCATCCGCCATCTTATCGAGCACGAGATAATCGCCGATCGTTTTATCATATTCCGTCCCGTACTCCAGCACCACCTGCTTACGAGGAATCAGGCGCGTCGCTTTTGAACATCCCGTTAAAAAAAACAGCGCGGCCACTGTCACGATTGTCCGTCTTTTCATCCTGATCCCTCATTTATACAAAATAAACCGACCAGACGATCGGTTTTTATAGCGACGAAGCACGCTTCGATATTGACGATGGTCGAGGTGACAGGATTTGAACCTGCGACTTCTGCGACCCGAACACAGCGCTCTACCAAGCTGAGCCACACCTCGAACGAATTTATAAAAATCTTCAATCAAGCAATTGGTGCGGGCAACAGGAATCGAACCTGCACGCCGCAAGGCGCTAGATCCTAAATCTAGTGCGTCTTCCAGTTCCGCCATGCCCGCGAAAAACTGGTGACCCGCAGGCGATTCGAACGCCTGACCCTTTGATTAAAAGTCAAATGCTCTACCGACTGAGCTAGCGGGTCATCATGGTGGAGAGAGGTGGATTCGAACCACCGAACCCTCAGGAACTGATTTACAGTCAGCCGCGTTTGGCCACTTCGCTACCTCTCCGTCATGGTGGGAGCTAACGGGCTCGAACCGCTGACCCTCTGCTTGTAGGGCAGACGCTCTCCCAACTGAGCTAAGCCCCCATCGCCAGCGCTTATAAATCATAACACACCAAAGTCTCATTCGTCAATGCTTTTTTCTAGAAACCTGATACGTTTTGTATTATAATATCACCAAGGAGGAATCAATCATGAGACTGATTTTAAACGGTGATGATTTTGGCATTACCTATGCCTGTAACGCCGCCATCATTGACTGTTATACCAGAGGAGTCCTGACATCCGCCAGCCTGATGGTCAACATGCCCGCGGCGCCGCACGCCGCCCGGCTGATGAAAAAATACCCGAGACTTAGCGTTGGCATCCATTTGAACCTGACCGTCGGCAAACCCCTGACACCAGGCCTGAAGACCCTCGTCAAAGAAGACGGCACCTTTAATAAAGGCATGCTCCAGGACAGTTCCCACGTCGACGAGAAAGAAATCCGCGCCGAGCTGCAGGCCCAGATGGACCGCTATATCGAACTGACCGGACAGCTGCCCGATCACATCAACAGCCACCACGGCATCGAGCTCATCAAGGGAGCCGAAGCGATTGTCTGTGAAATGTCGAGGGGCTATGACCGCCCGGTAAGGCGCTTTTTCACCCTGCCGGAAGGCAACCACAAAGACATCGATTTTGAAATCCCCGGCATGCGCTTCGCCATGAAACCTGACGCCTATTCCGACCCTTCCGATCTCATCAATATGTTCTCAAAGGAAGAATTGAACAGCGATCAGATCTTTGAATACGCCAACCATCCCGGCTATGTGGATTATGAGATCCTGCAGTTTTCCAGCCTGACCACCGGCCGCGCCTATGACGCCCATGTCTTTTTAAGCCCCGAAGTCAAGGCCTGGCTAAAAGCCCACCCGGAGATTGAAGTTTGCGACTACCGCGCGATCAGAAAATTGAAATGACGGCATCAGCCGTCATTTTTCAGTTATAATCAAGGTCATTTTGCGGTCGTACCAGTCCGTTTCAAAATCCGCCTCATAAGCGGAAAAACAAACCCCGATCGCCACGCAGTCGTGGCGCGCGAGATAGCGGTCATAATACCCGCCGCCATATCCCAGGCGGTAACCGTCCGCCCGGTATCCCAGCATCGGGCAGAGCAATAGATCCGGAATGACCTCAGCTCCGCAAGGTTCCCAAATCCCGAAACGACTTTTTTCAAAGCGGCCGTTATCGCGGGCGAAAATCATCTCTTTTTTAGAGATGACGCGAGGATAGCAGAAGATCCTGTCATCACTTGTTAATGGGAGGATATTCACCTCATGGGCAATCGGCTGATAAATACCGACGATTTTTGCTTTCTGATAATAAGGATTCATCCTGATTTTCGCGATAATCCGGCTGCTGTCTGCTACTATATCCTTGGCCAGCAGTATCTGGCGCGCGGTTTTCTTATCCAATGCTGTCGGTCATATCGAGCTTGAGCAGCTGATTGAGCTCCACGGCATACTCCATCGGCAGTTCCCGGGAAAACGGCTCGATAAAGCCCATCACGATCATCTCGGTGGCCTGCGCTTTCGTCAGACCGCGGCTCATAAGATAGAACAGCTGATCCTCGCTGACCTTGGAAACCGTCGCCTCATGTTCAATGATCGACTGGTTGTTCTCGACAAAATTGGTCGGCACCGTGTCGCTGGTGGAAAGATCATCCAGAATCAGCGTGTCGCATTCCACCTTGGAGCGGGCCCCGACAGCCTTGGGAGTATGGCGGACCAGCCCGCGGTAATTGACCTTGCCGCCCGTCCGCGATACCGACTTGGAAATAATCTGACTGGAGGTATTTGGAGCCAGATGAATCATTTTGCTGCCCGAGTCGATGGTCTGGACATTTTCCGCGACGGCGATCGTGATGCACGTTCCCTTCGCCCCCGGCCCCGCTAACACGCAGGCCGGATATTTCATCGTGGCGAGACTGCCGATATTGCCGTCCACCCACTCCATCGATCCGTTTTCTTCCACATACGCTCGTTGCGTGACGAGATTGTATATATTTTTCGACCAGTTTTGAATCGTCGTGTAACGGCAGCGGGCATTCTTCTTGACGATGATCTCGACCACCCCGGCATGCAGCGAGTCTTTAGAGTAGCTTGGCGCCGTGCAGCCTTCCACATAGTGAATGTCCGAACCTTCATCAACGATGATCAGGGTGCGCTCAAACTGGGCCATGCGCTCCGAGTTAATGCGGAAATAAGACTGCAGAGGCTTTTCCAGCGTCACGTGCGGCGGGACATAAATAAACGAACCGCCCGACCACACCGCCCCGTTCAAGGCCGAAAACTTATTGTCATCATAAGGAATCACGGTATCAAAATACTTGCGGAAAATATCCGGATGCTCCCTTAAACCGCTGTCGATATCAAGGAAAATGACGCCCTTCTCGCGCACCTCGGAAAGCATGTTGTGATAGACGACCTCGGATTCATACTGGGCGCTGGCGCCGGCTAAAAACTTCTGCTCCGCTTCCGGAATGCCCAGCTTGTTGAAGGTATCCTTGATCTCTGCCGGCACCTCGTCCCACTTGTCGGTGAGATGATCGCTGGGCCGGATGTAATAGGTGTAATCATCAAAATCCATACCGGAAAGATCGATGCCCCAGTCGGGCAGCGGCTTGTCCAGAAAGCACTGCAGCGACTTCAGGCGGTATTCCGTCATCCATTCCGGCTCATTTTTAATCCTGGAGATCTCCTTCACCACCTCGGCATTTAATCCCTTCGGTGTTTTAAACATCCTGATCCCTTTCCTTGGCCTGGGTGATGAGCTTCATGATCGCGTCCCAGCCCAGGGTCGCGCATTTAATGCGGTTGGCCTGCTTATAAGTATTCTGAAAAGCGACCGCCTCCTGCAAGATTTCCGGGTCGTAATCCCGCTCGTAAATCATATTCATATACTGATCAATAATTTCCTGAGCCTCGTCAAACGTTTTGCCGATCAAAAGCTCACTCATCATGGACGTGCTGGCCGTGCAGATCGCGCAGGCCTCGCCGTCAAAGCGGATATCTTCAATCTTGTCCCCGCTGATCTTGGCCTGGACATCGATATTGTCAATGCAGGTCGCTGAATCCATATTCACCTTTAAATATTCCGGATCATCCGACAAACCGTGATTTCGGGGATAGCGGTAATGGTCCATGATCAGCTCGCGCATCATGCTTTGATCAATCGAAGAAGGCATCGAGAAAGTCATCTCCTTTTTTCGCGACACGCACCAGGGCGTCGACATCTTCTTTCGTGTTGTATAAATACAGGCTGGCGCGCACGGTATTGGTCACCCCGAGAAACTGATCCAGGATCTTGGCGCAATGCTGACCGGCCCGCACCGCGATGCCGTACTTGTTGAAAAGGGAAGCCGCGTCCTGACTGAACACGCCCTTGATATTAAAAGCGATCGGTCCTAATTCAGCGGTCGGGTTGTACAGCTCCACCTTGTCCACCTTGGAAAGTTCCTGCACGGCATATTTTCTTAAAGCTTTCTCATGCGCGGTGATGTTGTCCATGCCGATCGCGGACAGATAATTCACCGCGGCGCCCAGCCCGATCACCCCGGCGATATTCTGGGTGCCGGCCTCAAACTTGTCGGGCGCGTCTTTATAGTTCACCAGACCGCAGGCGTCATAATCCGCGTTGTTGCCGCCGCCGCTGCGCGTCGGGGTCATCTTCTGCAGTAAATCATACTTGCCGTAAAGCACCCCGATGCCGGTCGGCCCGCACATCTTATGGCCGGAAAACGAGAGAAAATCACAGTCGAGATCCTGGACATCCACCGCGATATGCGGGACGCTCTGGGCGCCGTCCAGACTGACTAAGATGCCCTTTTCATGGGCGAAAGCGATGATCTCTTTAGCCGGCAGGATGTGCCCTAAAACATTAGTCACCTGCGCCAGGGAAATCATTTTCGTGTGCTCATTGACCGCTTTTTTGACATTTTCCAGCGTGACCTTGCCCTCGTCATCGAGATCGATAAAAGACACCTTGATGCCGATCGCCTTCTCCAGCTCATACCACGGCAAGGTGTTGGAAGCGTGTTCCGCCACGCTGATCAAAACCTCGTCCCCGCTTTTTAAAAAATGCGCCGCGTAACCATACGCCACAAGATTCAAAGAATCCGTGGTGCCGGAGGTGAAGACCACTTCATTTTTATCGGCGGCGTGAATAAAATCAGCCACCGCCTGACGGGCCTCATCGTATTTTCGGTCGACGATCGCCGATAAATCATAGTCGCCGCGATGGGCGTTGGCGGTATAGCTGGTATAATACTCCACGATCGCGTCGATAACAGACTGCGGCTTGAACGTCGTCGCGCCGTTATCGAGATAAACTAAAGGAGCTCCCTGCATCGTGACGCTGCCGTTCAGCATGGGAAAGTCCTTGCGGTACTGTTCCATTAAAGATCACCAACCTTCTTTGCCAGAAACGCCTGAAAATATTCTTCCAGACCCGGAAACGAAATCGCCTTGACGGCCGGCATTAAGTAGCCTGTCGTGATCAGCCGGGTAGCCTGGGAACGGGTCAGTCCGCGGCTTTCCAGATAGTAGAGATGCTCTTCGTTGACCGCTCCGACCGCCGCGGCATGGGATGCCGCGACATCATAATCATCAATATATAAATAAGGATTGGCCTTGGCCAGACACTCCTTGTCAAAGACGATGATGCGGCTGGTCTGATGGCTCTGTGCCTGGCTGCAGCCCTTTTGGATGCGGCCCACGCCGTCAAAAATCAGCGCGCCGCGCTGCCGGACCACGCCGGCGTTTTCCATGAGACCGTAGGTATGGGGCTGGTGATGGTTAATCGTCAGCTGATAATGCTTCTTTTGCTCCTGGTCGCTGACCGCCGCCATATAGAGATGACTGCGGGCTCCGCCGCCATTCAAATTGATGACAACCTGCCCGTCGGTATTGCCGTCACTCAGCTCGCCGTAACTCACCAGTAAATTCGCGTCTCTGGCCATGTTCATGGTATCGCTATAGACCATGTCGCGGTGAGTGCCTTCATGAAAGAACATCGCGGTCATGTCGCTGTTCTCCCCCATCGTCACTTCGCGCGAGAGCTTTCCGCCTTGCGGGATGTTCCGCTTTTCCCATAAAACCAGCCGGCTGGAAGGCCAAAGCTCATAATGGATGTTTAAGCCCTTCGTGATGTCCAGTTCCAGCTGGACGTCTTTTTTTATGGTGACAGCCAATGTATCATCTAGGATAGCCAGGCGGCATGATTCATCTTCAAAAGGCAGAGTATCAAGATGAAAGCGGTAATTTTTCTTACTCATGAGGATTTGCCGCGCAGACGCCTAGCACCGCCGGGGCCGGACGGGTGTAATCGTCGTCTTCCACCAGTTTTTCCCCGTATTCCTGAACCCAGGCGTAGCCCTCCTGATCAATTTTCGTGATCAGCTCGGTGCCGCCCGAAACGAGGATGCGGCCGTTCACCAGGACATGGACATGGCTGACCGGCACCAGTTCAAACAGGCGCTGGTAATGGGATACCATCATGCAGCCGAAATCGCCGCCGCGCATCTCGTTGATCGCCTCCGCCACGACCTTTAAAGCGTCGACATCAAGACCCGAGTCTATTTCATCAAGCAAAGCGATCTTGGGCTGCAAAAGTTTCATCTGCAGGATTTCATTGCGCTTTTTTTCGCCGCCGGAAAAACCTTCGTTTAAATAGCGGTGGGCAAGATTTTCATCCATCTTTAAATCCGCGATGTTTTTTTCCAGGGTGCGGATAAACTGAAACAAAGAGACCGGCTTTTCGCGCCGCGCGTTGAGCGCCGCGCGCAGAAAATCCATATTGGTGACGCCGGGAATCTCCTGCGGGTACTGCATGCCCAAAAACAATCCGGCCCGCGCCCTTTCATCGACTGTCATATCTAATAAATTCATCCCGTCCAGCGTGATCGTGCCGCCGGTGACCTGATATTTCGGATGTCCCATGATGGCGGACAACAGCGTCGATTTGCCATTGCCGTTCGGTCCCATCAAAGCGTGGACCTCGCCGGTTTTGATTTCCAGATCGATGCCGTGTAAAATTTCTTTATCCGAGATGGCTACGCGCAGCTTGTCTATCTTGAGTATCGCCATATTTTAACGCCCCTTTCACACAGATATTTTACTAAAAATCATGATCTAATGCAACTTATTAGAAAGCGCAAATTGTTGCAGTCAAAGCGCCGGAAATGTGATATATTTATGAAGGGGAGGGATGGCTTGTGTCAATATTTAAAAAAATTCTCGCTTTCATGGATGATTCCAGTCATTTTATCATGTTGGTCAATGTCATCCTGTGTGTCGCCTCGCTGTTTCTGTTCTACGAGCTTTTCCCGTTATGGCGCCAGCTCATCGCTTTCGCCTGGGTCATCATCAAACCATTCCTTCTGGCTTTCGCCCTGGCCTACATTCTCGATCCGGTCATTTCCTGGCTGGAAAACCTCGGCATGAAGCGCACCTTCGCTATCGCGATTGTCGTCGGCATGTTCATCCTGATGCTTTTGATCGTCGTCGGCACCCTTTTGCCGATGCTTTACAGCAGCCTGCAGGATCTCGTCGGACCATTGACAGACGGCTTAAACGAAATCGCGACGTTTTTAGATAAACACTTTCATCTCGACATCTACGTCATCGCCAGTCAGATCTCTGACACCATCACCCAGTGGCTGAGTGAGTTCTCATTTTTAAATACCGTGACCGGCATCATCAGCTACACGGTCGAAAAGATCGGCAGCTACCTGTTCTACGGGATCCTCGCGATTTATTTCATGGTGGACTACAAGGCGATCCGCAACGGCATCAAACGCCTGATCCATGATATTTCCGGTGATTTATATTACTGTGTCAAACAAGTCGACGCCTACCTGATCACCTATTTTCAGACATTCCTTCTGCTGATGGTGATCCAGATGGTGATGTACGGTTTTGTCTATCTCGTCGTCGGCCACCCGAACTGGCTGCTTCTGGGCATCCTGTCGGGGCTTTCCTGCATTTTCCCTTACATCGGCCCGATGATCGTCAATGTCGTGGGGTTTCTGACCGCCTTGAATCTGCCCTTCTTCAACATCGTTATGCTTTTGGTCTTAATGTTTGTGCAGTCCAATCTCGACTCGTATTTCATCACCCCGAAAGTCTACTCCACGCGTATTAAAATCGAACCCGTGCTGGTGCTGTTCGCGATCCTGACCGGCTCCACTTTATTCGGGGCCTGGGGCGTGGTTATCGCCATGCCGGTCTTAATGATCATCAAGGTCGGCTGGCAGTCGTACCGCCAACTTAAAAAAACATAAGCTTTGAAATATCAGCGAAATCAGTTTATAATACACCCGTGTTTAAAGGAGGAAAACGTACATGAAGGTCACGAAGAAAACCGTCGCGGTCCTTTTCGCCGGAGCGCTGCTGGCCGGATGCGCCGGCAATACCCAGGCGAATAACGGGATCATCGCCGCGGTCAATGGCGATCACCAGGTGACGGCGCAAAACTTTTACGATGATATGATGGCCAATACGAATGCCCAGGCATCGATATGCGATTATATCATCGAGCAGCTGATCCGGACGAATTATCCGGTCACCGACGCGATGGAAACAGAAGTGCAGTTGAATGTCGAAAACATTCAAAATCAATATACCACCATTTACGGGGCTGAGGCCGAAAATTATTTGAATCAGGCTTTGAACCAGTCCGGATTTGCCAGCCTGGAAGATTACCAGGAAGCGATGCTCTACTCATTCGAAATGCGCGAATTTCTGCAGGCCTATGTCGACGAGCATTTTGAGGAACTGTTCAATGATTACTATGAAACCAAAAATCCCCGCTATGTCTCCCATGTCCTGATCAAGATGGAAGATCCTGACAACCCTACCGAGGAAGAGCAGGCCAAACTGGACGAAGTGCAAAAGCTGATCGATGAGAAGCAGGATTTCGCCGAAATCGCCAAAGAGCATTCTGACGACACCTCCGCCTCTAACGGCGGGGCGCTGGGCATCTGCGATGAGGATACCAATTTTGTCACGGAGTTTAAAGAAGTCGCCCTGGCTTTAAAACCGGGGGAAATCTCCCCGGCGACGAAGTCGGAATACGGCTACCATTTCATCATGGTCACCTCGACCGACAAGGAAGAGATGAAAAAAGATGAACAGGTGACCGATGACCTGCTTCTATCCTATGATCCTTATCTGCTCTACGTCGCCTGCGGCGAATACGATCTCGATATCAAGGATGAAAAGATCAAGGAAATTTATGAAAATACCCTTCAGGAGCGCCTGGAGGCCCGCGAGGAAAGCCGCAAGGAGAGTGACGAAGCATGAAAAAACTGACTTGTTTACTGGCGCTGGTGTTACTTCTTAGCGCCTGCGCGTCCTCCGGACAAAGCGTCACGCTGGAAGACGGCGATGAAGTCGTGGTGACCGGCGACAAAATGGAACTGACGAAAAATGATCTTCTCGCCTACTTCCTGGATAATTACGGCGCCAGCTACGTCTTGTCAGACGCCTTGAACACGATCGCGAATAACTATGAAGTCGATGACGAAACTTTCCAGACCGCCCTGGATGAACGGCTCTCCAGCTATGAGATGATGGGCATGGACCTCGATGAATATGCCGAACAGTATTTAGGATACGACAGCTTCGCCGCTTATCAAAGCGAAGTGCTGGAGCCCAATGTCCGCCTCGAGCTGATGTTTAAAAATTATATCAGCGAGCACTTTGACGAACTGGCGGCCGATCATGATTTCCGCAAGCTGCGCATGATCGTCGTCGCCGATCAGCAGACCGCCATGACGGTGCTGGGCGAAATCAACACCGAAGAGAAAACCTTCGAGGAAGCGGCCAAGGAGTACTCCACCGATACCGCCAGCAAGGATAACGGCGGGGATATCGGCGTTGTTTCCGATCTTTCCACGGGCAGCGTGGATGATGCCATCATCCGCCTGCTGTCGGGCTTAACCGCCGTCTCGCTCTACTCGACCCCGGTCGCCCTGGACAGCGGTTCCTACGCGGTGCTGGATGTGGTGGAGACCGAACTTGAGAACATGAAAGACGAGGCCCTGGAAACCCTGCAGAACAGCGAGGTCATCAATCAGCAAGTGCAGGCGCATTTCTTAAAGGAAAACCAGTTCACGGTTTATGAAAGCACCGTCAAAGAAAACATCAAGGCCCAGTACCCTGATTTTATAGGAGATTAAAATGGATTCCTGTATTTTCTGCAAGATCGCCGGGCATGAGATCCCCGGCAAGATCATATACGAAGACGATTTGTGCTGCGCCTTCCTCGATCTGTCCCAGGCGGTTTACGGCCACACGTTAGTGGTTCCTAAAAAGCATGTCACGAGCGTCCTGGAATGCGATGAGGACCTCATCAAACACTGTTTCGCGATCGCGGCCCGCCTGGCCAGAAAGATCACAACAACGCTCAACGCGAAAGGCTGCAACATTCTCAGCAACGCCAATCCCGCCGCCGGCCAGAGCGTCATGCATTTTCACATCCATATCCTGCCGCGCTATGATGAGAGTGACGGTTTTCAAATGACCTTCGCGAATCACGAAGGACAGTACGATTTAGATGAATTGCAGGCGAAATTAAAAGCAGCGTCAGTCTGACGCTGCTTTTGGTTTATAGAAGAAACGGTTGTCCAGGGAGAAGACGCGCTTGGAGAAATTCCCGGGTTCAACCCCCTCCAGGGCTTTCGCGATCATCAGGATGCGGGCATCGAGATTATCTAACAGATAGATGACCTCCGCCTCGAGAATTTCCGGCAAAACCGGGGAGCCGTATTCCTGGCGGCCGTGATGGGACAACACGAGATGCATCAGCACATAGGTCGTCTCCTCCCCCAGCTTTAACTGCGCCGCTTTCTCATAAATCATCGCGCTGGCCAGCGAGATATGCCCGACCAGCTTGCCGGCCAGGGTGTATTCCGGCACGACCGGCCCGCTCAGTTCGAGGATTTTGCCGATGTCGTGAAGCAGGATGCCGCTGTATAAATAATCGCGGTTGAGCTCGGGGTGAACGGTCATGACAGCGTCGGCCATCTTCAGCATCGAAAGGGTATGATAAGCCAGCCCGGAGACATACTCGTGATGGTTGCGGCTGGCCGCCGGATAAGTGAGAATCTTCTCGAAGTGATCATCGTAAAGCGCTTTGACCAGGGCGCTGATTTCGGGATTCTGGATTTTTTCGATATACTCCAGAAGCTCCTCGCCCATCTCATCGGCGTCGCGCGGGGCGTCTTTGAGATACTGCAGCTGAATCTGGGGATCTCTGGAAGCGATGGCGATCTTGATGATTTTC
Source organism: uncultured Erysipelotrichales bacterium (assembly GCA_964596105.1). Lineage (GTDB taxonomy): Bacteria > Bacillota_I > Bacilli_A > Erysipelotrichales > Coprobacillaceae > CAJUOR01. Next base: position 48,503 of record CAZQRT010000001.1, read on the forward strand.
AGCTGTTTTTCATGATTGTACAAGATGACATCCGCGGTGACGTCCACGACCAGCCCGGCTGTCAGGGTGGTCATCTGCTCGTCGCTGGCATTCCAGAGCTTGCCGTCGATACTGCCGCTTTTATCCTGCAGGGTAATCGTTAAATAGTTGTTTTTATTGCTTTTGCCCGCCGTGACATTACCGATCAGCGCGGTAAAATGAACCTGGGGGCCGTTGGGCTGAAAATCACGAATCATCCTGATCGTCCCTTTCCTTCATGACTTCTCTGATTTTCTCAAAAGTGAAGCCTTTCCGATTTAAATACTGCGTGATGCGGACTTCAAGATCGCGTCCGGAGAAGCGCTTTTCATAGCGCTTTTTTATTTTGTCAAATTCGCTGATGAGAATCGCCTTTTCATTCTGCGCGCTGACTTCAAACGGAACCTGCGCCATGGCTTCCTGGATGATATCCTGATCAAAGCCCTGGTAATAGAGTTTGTCCGTGATGGCCTGCCGCAAAGCCGCCTGGGATTTTGAGTGATTGCCCTCGACTTCTTTGCGAATGAGGGCCTCGGCTTTCTCCAGCTCCAGCTCGCGGGAATGGCTCGCTTTCAGCTCATCCAGGATGGCCTCGTCTATGCCCATGCCGGCCAGCTTTTTGAGCGCTTTGTTGATGCCCATGCCGGTACGGTTGGCGCGGTTCATGAAGTTATCCGCGTACTCGCGGTCGTCAATAAGATGATGATCCTCAAGCAGGCTGATGACGGCGGCGATCTGCGACGGGGAAAACTCTTCCGTTTTCGCCAGCTTGTCCGTCATCTCTTTTTTGGTGTAATCCCGGTAAGTTAAATAGCGCAAAGCTTTTTTGTAGCCTTTGTAAACCATCTCATATTCCTGCATCGCCGCGAACTCGTCGTGTTCGATGACCTGGCCGGCCGCCAGGTGATGATCCAGGATATAATGTTCGGGCAGGCGGATAAATACTTCCTGGTTGTCGATTTCCAGGACGACCTCGCACATGTTGTTCGGGCGGGGACTGATTTTCTCGATTTTATAAGTGAAGTGTTTCTCTTTAATCGCCTGCTCATAAACCTGAACGACTTTTTCCGCAAACGCCGAAGCGCTGTACTGCCGGGAATCCTCGTAGGCTTTTTGCGCCACGGCACTTAAATCCATCCGGCTTAACTGGCTGATCTTCTCTTCCAGACTTTGCTCATCGGTGAAGAAAAAGCCGTTAACGCCGTCCTGGATAATGCCGTCCAGGTTCTTGTCATAGCGGGCCAGCACACATTTGCGGCAGGCCATCGCCTCAATGTAAGTCAGTCCCTGGGTCTCGGTCACGGAGGCGGAAACAAATAAATCCGCGGCGTGATAGTAATAAGGCACCCGGTCGGCTTCCTTGGCCCCGACAAACTTCACTTTGTCTTCGACATGAAGCTTTTCGCACTGGGCTTTTAAATCCGGTACGGCGGGACCGTCCCCCACGATCACCAGCCGCAAGCCCGGAATATCAAGATGACTGACGGCGCTGATGATCACATCGACGCTTTTTTCCGGCGCGATGCGGCCGAGAAACAGCAGGGTGAAATGATCATCCGCGATGCCGCATTCCGCTTTGACATCAGCCAGGATCCCGGGATCGATATGATCAAAGCGGTCCAGTTCCAGACCGGTCGGGATGATATGCATGTCTTTATCGATCCCGTAGCCCTTTAAAATCTCCGCGGTTTTTTGCGAAGGTACAATCAAAGCCGTGCAGTTGTCGCCGTAGATCTGCGAGATGATCGAGACGGCTTTTTTTAAAAACGGCTGGGTGGACTCAAACTGTCCGATCACCGGCGCGTAGTGGGTATAATCCTCATACTGGGTATGATAAGTATAGACGACCGGGATATTTAAAAGATGGGCGGCGATTTTTCCGAAAATACCGATCGAGAACTCGGTTTGGATATGAATGACATCCAGTTTCTTTTCTCGTAAAATCTTCATGATCCGGCTCGAGTAAATCCCCGCTAAACGGTAGCCGTAAATATTTTTTAACTCGATGCCGGTCATCCGCAAAACATCGCCGTCATCCGTGTAAGAGTCGCCTTTTTTAACCTCGGTGGTGACCACCGTCACCTCATGCCCCTGTTTCATCAGAGCATGCTGGAGGATGCCGCTGCTGGTCGCGACCCCGTTGATGTCAGGAAGATATGTATCCGTAAAAATGCCGATTCTCATGTCTCTTCCTCCTCCTTGTGGCTGTTGATTTCCTTATCCGTCAAAAAGACAATCACACCGATGATCATCACTAAATAATAGGTGGAAAAGCGCCAGATCAGCATCGTGCTGGAGGCCAGGACACTGCCCATCAGATAAGAGTACAAAAGAACATAGGTACCCTCGCTGCCGCCGCTGGCCCCGGGAATCGGGATATAGGCGGTGATCAGATAAATTAAAGCGCAGATCCCCACATAGTTAAAATACTCTTTAAACGGCAGCTTCACCCCTAAAGCGAGCATCGATAAAAACGGCAGGCTGTACTGCAAAGTCAGGCGGAAAAACATCAGGATCAGCGATTTCGTGATGGCTTTTTTATGGTGCCGCATGATATTGAGCTCGCGGCGGAAATCCCTCAGCTTTCCTTTCAGGGCTTTCACACTCTGGTCATAGTCTTTCACAAGATGCAGCTTGGCGCCGATCTTCAGGACAAATTCCGTTAAAAAATGCTGAAAGCGCGCCGAGACCGCGCCGAAGAACAAGGCGGAAATGACCGCCGCGTTGATGATGAAGCCGATTAACGCCAGCGAGACAAACTGCGAATACTCATTAAAAAAGTACTGGAACTTGCAAAGTAAAACCACCAGGGTGTAGAGCACCATGGAAACCTGATAGATGATAAAATACATCAAAAGAACTCCGACCGACATCGTCGCCGGAATTCCCTGCTTTTTAAAAATATAAACCTGAGCCAGCTGGCCGCCGCTGGCAAACGGGGTAATGCCGCTGAAAAAACTGCCCGATAACGCGTTCACAACTCCCTGTTTGAAGGTGTAGCGCTTGTCGTAAATATTCACGAACAGTTTGAAGATATGTCCTTCCGTGATCGCCGGGACGAGCGAAATCGCGAATATCACCAGCAGCCAGAACAGATGAATATGAGAGAGGAGATTCATGATCTCCTTAAATTCCCCTTTTAAGGTGAAAAACAGCGCCAGCCCCGCGAATACGGCGATCCAGATCAGATTGACGGCATAATGGCGAAAGGACTTTTTCATTTCATCCGGGCCTTCTTTCTTTCCATGGCCGCGCTGTAGACCGCTTTTAAAGCGACACCGATTTCTTTGATGCCGCGGCTTTTGGCGGTCTCATAACCCTGATTTCTCAGATCAGGCAGCTTGCCGGCAAAGAAATCCTCGATTCTGGCGATAAAACCGGCGGTGTCCGAAGCCATGTAACAGTTTTTCCCGTCTTCCAGCCAGCCCGCGTAGACGCCGATATCGCGCACTAAAACCGGGGCCTTGCTTGCCAGGGCCTCTAAAACGACGATGCCCTCGGTCTCTTCGCGGCTGGGAAAGAAAAACAGATCACAGCCCAGATAAGCGCCTTTTAAGACATCCCCGGAAATATATCCCGGCAGCGTGACATTGTCCGGTTTGTTTTTAATCCAGTCGCTGACCACCGCCGTGGGCATGGACAGCTGGACATCGCCAAACCAGATAAAGCGGTACTGCGGCAGGGCCTGGGCGACCTCGCAAAAGGTGTCAAAGCCTTTTCTCTCAAACAGCCAGCCGACGCTGATGATGACCTTTTCATGATCTTGAATCTGAAAATAATCGCGAAAGGCCTGAACCTTAGCGGGATCATAAGCGAACTGCGCCACATCAATGCCGTTGGAAATCGCGTAGATGGGCTGCTTGAGCCCCTGCTTTTCGAGCAGGCTTTTGGCGTACGGGGTCGGCGTGATGATGCAGTCGCCGTAGCGGTACATCATGAACATCCATTTTTGATAGACGGGAGCGACCAGATTGGAAAAGGCGAAGGAGTTTTTAAAATCTTCCGCCGTGCTGTGGGCATGATAAACGATCGCCTTGTGATGGCGCCGGGCGCGCCGCACTTCAAAAAAACTGGCCAGCCAGACCGTATTGATATGCAGGACATCATAATCCTGGTCGCGGTGATCACAGGTATAAGGAATGTCATTGAGCGCCAGAGCCTGCTTTTGATGCGCCAGCGCCTGCCCGATCCCGGACTTGGCGATAGCCTTCTCATTTTCGAAATAAAGCTTGACCTTCATTTTGATCACCGCCTCTATCATACAACAAAACCCGTTTTTTTCAAAGTGAAATAGACGGCTTTAAGAAAAAATTAAAAGTTCGAAAATTAAGAAAAAAACCCCGAAGTTTTCACTTCGAGGCTTGTTTATCAGGGTTATGCCACCATTCTCTCGAGGCGGGCGCGACGGATTTTGGCGTCGTTTTCGCACTTCTGCTTGAGCTCTTCGGCATGTTCCGGATTGACCTTGCTGAGCTGGTTGAAGCGGTTCTCGGTCATCAGGAAATCCTGGAACTTCGTGAAGTCAGGAGCCTTGGAATCGATCTGCAGCGGGTTCTTGCCCTCCGCTTCGAGACGCGGATCGTATCTTAACAGATTGAAGTAGCCGCATTCGATGGCCGCTCTCTGCTGCGCCTGGTGATTCGCCAGACCGCCCTTGATGCCGTGTTCCATGCAAGGCGAGTAAGCGATGATCAGGCTTGGTCCGTCATAGCTCTCGGCTTCCCGGAAGGCTTTGATCGTCTGCATCGGGTTGGCGCCCATAGCGACCTGAGCCACATAGACATGACCGTAAGCCATGGCGATCTGCGCCAGATCCTTCTTCGCGACGCGTTTGCCGCTGGCCGTGAACTTCGCGATCGAGCCGGCCTGACTGGACTTGCTGGACTGGCCGCCGGTATTGGAATAAACCTCCGTATCCAAAACGAGGATATTGACGTTCAGGTCATTGGCCAGAACGTGGTCTACTCCGCCGTAGCCGATATCATAGGCCCAGCCGTCGCCGCCGATAATCCACTGCGACTTGGTAACCAGATCGCCCTTCAAAGCTAAGAGATCTTTGATGCCGGCATTCTGACTGCCCTCAACCGCTTTGATGACATCATCGACGATGGCCTTCTCAGCCTCGCGGTTGCCGCTGGCCGCTTCGTATTTCTCGAGCACTTCGACAACCTCAGGTTCACATTCCGCTTTGTTGGCGGCGATGATCTCAAGAATCTGCTTCGTCTTGTATTCCTGGGCGAGCTTCATACCGAAACCGTACTCGGCGTTGTCCTCAAACAGCGAGTTAGCCCAGGCCGGACCGTGACCCTTCTCATCGGTGGTCATCGGGGTGGAAGGCGTGGAGCCCGCGTAGATGGACGAGCAGCCGGTGGCGTTGGCGATGATCATATCCTCACCGAACAGCTGGCTGGCCAGACGGTAGTAAGGTGTCTCACCGCAGCCGCCGCAGGCGCCGGAAACCTCAAAGTAAGGTTTCATGAAGCCGACACCCTTGGTCGTCGTCGTCGGGTAGTACGTATCTTTATAAGTGACTTTGGTATACATGTAATCCGCTAATTCGGAGTGCGTCAGTTCTTCCTTGACACCCACCATCGTCAGCGCTTTGTTGCCTTTCATGCCCGGGCACTCGGTGACACAAAGACCGCAGCCGACACAGTTGTCCGGGGAAACCTGCAGACGGTAAGACAATCCGGCCTGCGCGGCTTTGCCCGCCGGCTTCAAAACATCACCGGAGATATCTTCCGGAGCGTTCGCGATCTCTTCCGGAGTCATGAGGAAGGCGCGGATCGTGGCGTGCGGACATACCATGACACAGTTGTTACACTGGATACAGTTCTCTTTGTTCCACTTTGGAACCTGGATGGCGATGGCGCGTTTTTCTTTATAAGCGACACCGGACTTCATCGAGCCGTCGAGTTTTTCTCCCAGGAAGCTGGAAACCGGCAGATCGTAGCCGTCCAGGCCGTTGATGACAGAAACGAACTCGTCGAAATGTTCATCACCGGTGCGCGCTCTCGTCCTGCTGACTTCAAGCTCAGCCCAGGCCGGATCAACCGCGACTTCGACGATCGCGTCTTTGCCGGCGTCGATGGCCTTGTAGTTAGCCTGAACGATCGCGTCGCCCTTCTTGCCGTAAGACTTCTTGGCGGCTTCCTTCATGTAGTTCACCGCTTCGTCAATCGGCAGAATCTGCTGGTTCAGGGCGAAGAAAGCGGACTGCAGGATGGTGTTGGTACGGCGTCCCATGCCGATCTCGCGGGCGATGTTGTTGGCGTTGATAATATAGAACTTCGCCTTTTTCTCGGCCAGCTGCTTCTTCACGAGATTAGGCAGATAGTCGACGATTTCCTCTTTACTGAATTCGGTGTTCAGAAGGAACGTGCCGCCCTCTTTCAAGTTCTTGAGCATGTCGTATTTGAGGACATAGTTATCCAGCGAGCAGGAGATGAAATCGGCGTTGTTGACATAGTAAGTCGCGCGGATCGGGGTATGGCCGAAGCGCAGGTTGGAACGGGTCGCGCCGCCGGCTTTCTTGGAGTCGTAAGCGAAATAAGCCTGCGAATAAAGATCGGTATGATCGCCGATGATCTTGATCGAGTTCTTGTTCGCGGAGACGGTACCGTCGGATCCTAAACCGTAGAACAGGCAGGCGGTGTAGTCGCTGGTGACATGGAAATCTTTATCTTCCGGCAAAGAAAGATGAGTGACATCATCGTTGATGCCGATCGTAAAGGAAGTGAACGGATCGGCGCTGTCAAGATGATCATAAACCGCTTTGATCTGTCCCGGCGTGGTGTCTTTCGAGCCCATGCCGTAACGGCCGCCGATGATCAGATCGACATCTTTGTTCAGGACGGAAACAACGTCCAGATATAACGGCTCGCCGGCCGCGCCCATCTCTTTAGTACGGTCGAGAACGGCGATTTTCTTAACGGTTTCCGGCAGGACAGCTTTCAGATATTTCGCGGAGAACGGGCGGTAGAGATGAACTTTGATTAAGCCGACTTTGGCGCCGCGCTTGGTCAGTTCATCGATGGTTTCCTTGATGGTTTCGGTGACCGAGCCCATGGCGATGATCACTTTGTCAGCCTGCGGATCGCCGTAGTAAGTAAACGGCGCGTACTGCCGGCCGGTGATCTCGGAAATTTTCTTCATGTAATCGGCGACGATTTCCACAACCGCCTCATAGTGCTGGTTTTGCGCCTCGCGGCCCTGGAAATAAATGTCATCATTTTCCGCGCCGCCGCGCTGAATCGGATTGACATGAGGGTTCAGGGCGTTCTTTTTGAAGCGGGCAACCGCGTCCATATCAACTAATGATTTCAATACCTCATAATCCATCACTTCGACCTTCTGAATTTCATGAGAAGTTCTGAAGCCGTCAAAGAAATGAATAAAAGGAACCGAGCCTTTAATCGCGGCTAAATGCGCGACGCCGCCCAGATCCATCACTTCCTGAACGGAGTGCGAGCACAGCATCGGGATGCCGACCTGACGGCAGGCGTAAACGTCCTGATGGTCGCCGAAGATGTTTAAAGCCCGCGTTGCCAGGGCACGGGCTGCCACATGGACAACTCCCGGCAGCATTTCGCCGGCAATTTTGTAAAGGTTTGGAATCATCAAAAGCAAACCCTGAGATGCGGTAAAGGTCGTTGCCAGCGCGCCGCCTTGCAGGGCGCCGTGAATAGCGCCGGCAGCACCGGCCTCAGACTGCATTTCCACAACGTTTACTGTTGACCCGAAAATATTCTTTCTTCCGGTGGCAGCCCAGCTTTCGGCGTTTTCCGCCATCGGACTGCTAGGAGTAATCGGATAGATTCCGGCAACCTCGGTAAAGGCGTAGGCGACATGCGCCGCGGCCGTATTACCGTCCATGGATACATAAGTCTTTGCCATATCTTTTGTTTTCCTCCTTTTTTATTTACAACCCATATTATACTACCGTGACTATTTTTTGGCTATATAAAAATCATACAAAGCTAATCATAAATGGCGCTTTGATAAGCGTAATAACCGCCCAGAATAATGCAGAGACCGGCGAAAATATTATTGGAAAGCAAAGCCGAAAGCCCCATGCGCCACACGTAAGGCGAAAACAGCAGGGCAAACGGCGACAAACCGGTGCTCAGCCAGTAAGTGTACAGGGCGTAGAAAACGTTGCTGAAAATGATGCTCAAGACATAAAAGATGATCGTTAGAATGCCGATTTTCGTGTTGCCGGTACCCGCCACTTTCTTTAAGGCGCGGGCGATCAAAACGCCGATGAAGGCCAGGATGTAGAGAAAGCGGACGTTGGTGATGGCGACAAAAGCGGCGTACAAAAGCCCGAAGACAACCGCCAGACATAAACCGGTCAAAATGAGCTTCACCCACATTTTGGCGTCAAAATACTCGCGGTTGTGCTGGCGGAAAAACTTCTGCGCTTCGCGGCGCTCTTTTCTTTCCTGGTAACTCATCTAAAGTACCTCGGCCAGCTTTTTAATATAATCTTTCACCTTGTCCCTTAAATCATCGCGTTCCAGAGCGAAATCGATGGTGGCCTGGATAAAGCCGAATTTGTCGCCGACGTCATAGCGGGTGCCGATGAAATCATAGGCGTAAACCGCCTGGCGGTCCATCAGGCGGCGGATCGCGTCGGTGAGCTGAATCTCATGGCCGGCCCCCGGCTCCTGCGTGGCCAATAGGTCAAAGATCTCCGGCGTCAGGACATAACGGCCAAGCACGGCAAGCTGGCTTGGCGCTTTGTCTATCTCCGGCTTTTCCACCATATCGACGAGCTTGACGAGCCGCTCGCCTTTTTTAACCGGATTTAAAGGAGCGACAATGCCGTATTTGCTGACCGCTTCTCTATTGACGGTCTGGACGCCGACGACGCTGGCCAGGGTCTTCTCATAAGCTTTGATCAGCTGTTTCAGGGCCGGTTCGCTGTCCTTGTTCACCACGACATCATCCCCGAGCAGCACCGCGAACGGCTCGTCGCCGATAAATGATTTCGCGCATAAGACGGCGTGCCCCAGCCCGCGGGGCTCTTTCTGGCGGATGTAGAAAATATTGGCCATTTCCGCGATCTTGCGGATTTCCTTGAGCTCCTGCTTTTTGCCGCTTTCCGCGAGCCGCGCCTCCAGTTCGTAGTTGCGGTCAAAATGATTTTCCATGGCGTGTTTATTGGCATTGGTGATAATGAGAATTTCCTCGATCCCGCTTTTGACCGCCTCTTCAATGATATACTGAATGGTCGGGGTATCGACGATGGGCAGCATCTCTTTGGCCAGCGCCTTGGTGGCCGGCAGAAAGCGCGTCCCCAGGCCGGCGGCGGGAATCACCGCTTTGCGTACTAAATGTTCCATATCAAAACCTCCTATAACTTTCTTAAGCGCACCGCGTCTTCGCCGTCTAATTCTCTCAGGTGCACTTCCACTTCCTCTAATAAACTGGTGGGCAGGTTTTTGCCGACATAGTCAGCGCGAATCGGCAGCTGGCGGTGGCCGCGGTCAATCAGGGCCGCCAGCTGGATTTCTTTCGGGCGCCCGGCGCGGATCACGGCTTCCATGGCCGCCCGTACGGTGCGGCCGTGAAAGAGGACATCATCCACCAGGATCACGATTTTATCTTCGACGGTAAAGGGCAGCACGGGAATATCCTGATTGAAAGGACGGTCATCGCGGTAAGGCCGGACGTCTAAAGGGGCGCTGGGAATCGGGCGGTGCTCGATGTCCGCGATTTCCGCGGCGATGCGCCGCGACAAAACATCCCCGCGCTTGACAATCCCGAGCAGAATGAGATCATCCGCGCCTTTATTTTTTTCCAGGATTTCATGAGCCATCCTTTTCAGGGTGCGGCTGATGGCGGTTTCATCGTAGATGAGTTTCATGTCACCCCTCCTCAAAATAGAACCGGTACACGTCCTTTTGCAGGGTTTCGCTGAAAACTTTGTGACCGACGACAACCCCGTCTGTCAAAAACAGCTTCTGGCCGTCGGCAAGCTGACGGTGCGTGCTGCAAAGAAGTCCCGCGAGCTCAAGCAAAGTTTCATGCAGGACCTGAAAAGTCTCCCGGTCACTGCAGATTTCCAGCTCAGGACGGTCAAAAACATCCATGCCTTTGGTATAAGCCCAGAAAGCGTTGTCGTGACTGTAAAATCCGGCATGGACATAAGCGGCAACGGGAACCCGGCCCGAAACGATATCCCGGGCAAAAGATTCCGCTTCGCTTTTACCATAAAAAAGTGAAGCCGCGCCGTAATAGACCGCTAAAGCGTTGTAGGATGCCATCAGGGCGCAGGTGACTTTCGTCAGCTCCCGCAGCCGCTCAATTTCCCGGCCGTTTCCTTTTATCGCCGCGATGACGTGACATTTATGGCGCGAGGCAATGTCTTTGCCAGCGGGAAACAGGGGATTAAAATCAGCCACCCGCCCCATCTCTGTACGATCGACAGGATCAGGGACGAAGGAAACAAGCAGATCATAGACGCCGGTTTTGGCCCGCAGCCCGTCCGCTGTTAAGGTATAAGACAAATCTTCAGAAAAAAGTTTACGGTAATTTCTTACGAATCCGTCAAATAAAACATTGCTGTCTTTGTATAAGACAAAGGCAAAACTAACCCTGGCTGCCATGATCACACCTCGTTATCCATTATAGAGGAAAAACAAAAGCTAGGCAATATCAAAACTGCTGACAGGATGTCAGCAGTCTTTGACTTGTTTAAAAGCGAATTTCGCGTTTGGAATCACATATTCCAAAAGCATCAGCTCATCAGCCGGAATGGTGCCCACGACATTTTTATTGCCGTTATTTGGCATATCCTTCAAGATGATATGAAGCTCGCCTTTATAGTGGCCGTACTCGTTGTTTAAGACGACAATATCGCCGCGGCGCAAATCGCGCGTGTCGGCCGGCGGAATATCCGCGTCGGCGTAGTCAATGCGCGGCATGGTCGATCTTGCCATGTATTCCGACATATCCTGACGGACGTGATGCGGATAATTGAAGATAATCTCTTTTTCCACATCGCTGACGTTATCATTGAGGATGATGCCCAGGGTCAGCTTGCTGCGGTCAATCTCACTCAAGGCCTTTAACTCCGCTTCGCTGGCGTAGGCATTGGCGATGATCACATCATCGACTAAACCGGTCGCGAACAAGTGGCGGGCCTGGGCGTCGATGGCCATATCGCGGTGCATCTCCAGGGTGCACAGCCCTTCGCTGACCGGCCAAGGTCCGTAAGTTCCCGGTTCCTGGGAGCTCACAAAAGCCGCGATCGGAATCTGGTAACCGCGCAGTTTCTCGCCGGCTTTCTTAAATAATTCAAAGCTTAAACCGGAATAGCGCTGCGGGTAGAAATTGTGGCAGGCGATGAGATTTTCGCGATTAGGCCGGTAGAACTCAATCAGATCAATATAAGGGCTGTCCGAACTGGCATTGATTTCCACTTTTAAATGCTGGGGATTGTAAGTCATATTGGCTTCAACCTGGCCGTTGAATCCCTCGTCAAGACGGAATCCCGCCGCGCCGATCTCCTTGAAAAAAGACAGGTCGTCATAACTGATCCCGAGATTTTGAAAGACCGCCGGGGCGACATCCACGATCACTTCCATGCCTAGCTTATTGGCGTGGGCGATCACTTCCTGAAAGTCCTTCTTGATTTCCTCAGCCGGTTTTTTGACCGACAAAAGGCAGGTGAAAACCCTGGTGAATCCGTACCTGGCCGCCAGGCTTAAATAAGCCATGTCGCGCTCCGGAGTGGAATGCTCCGGGTAAATCGATACTCCTAAACGTCCCATAAAAAATTCCTCCTTTCCTATATTGTACACAATTAAAGCGGTTTCGTATACATCAAAGTTGCATGTTATTCATGACTATGATAAAATGAGGTATCGAGGAGTTGATAATCATGGCAGAAAAGCAAAGAAGCACAAGAACAAAAAAGGCCACAACCGGGCAGAAAATCCTCTTTGGTTTATTGATTGTCATGACTTTTCCGTGGTCGATCATTTACCTGGTTGTGTGGAGCGGGCGCTGCGCCTACTGCGGCAAGCGCATCCTGTTCAACCGCCGCGTCTGCAAAAAATGCTACCGGAATTCTCATGCCATTGTCGATAACTTTGATGAAAAAATCGAACTGTTCTACGAACAGATCTCCGTGGTGGATGATATCACGGAAATCATCACCCAGTATGACTACATCTTCAATCAGTTCCCGGGCATCGTGGATATTTACAACGCCCTGGATGAGGAGGTTGACGTGGAGCCGTTAAAAGAGAAAACCCTGATCACCCTGCACCGCACCCTGGAGGACTGGATGAATCAGCATCAGTATCAGTTCTCTTTAAACCAGGCCTACCACGACGAGACAATTACCGAAATCAAGGATCTCCAGGCTGATAAACCTTTCTTTAAAGACATCCTGCAGCCTTATCTGGAAGATATCGAAGCGATCCAGCCGGAAGTCGGCACAGAAACCGTACAGGTATAAAAAAAAACGGCAAAAGCCGCTTTTTTTTATTCCGCCAGAGAAATATCAAGAATCTGGACCTGGTATGGCTCCTCCACCATCACCGTGACAATCTCGCCGATCGTATGTCCGATAATGGCCTTGGCCAGCGGACACTCATTGGAAATCTTGCCGTGATCAGGGTCGGTCTCAAAAGAACCGACGATCGCGAAGCGATTCTCGACATGATCGGCCATATCGAGCATCGTCACGGACATGCCCGGTTTAACCACCTGCAGATCGATCGAATCCTCGTCGATGATCTCGGCGTTTTGAATCATGGCGTCGATTTCTTTAATGCGCGCCTCGACTTCCGCCTGACGCTCGCGGGCCGCGTCGTAGTCGGCGTTCTCGCTTAAGTCACCCTGCGCGCGGGCGGCCTGCAAGTCCGCGATGACACTCGGCCTTTCGACGTTAATCAGCTGATCGCGTTCCTGGCGCAGCTTCTCAATACCACTTCTCGTTAAAAGAACCTTTTCATGTTCCGCCATTTCTTTCACCTCTCCAAGTACTATAGCACAAAACCGGCTTGCCGTCAAAAAGAATCCAGGTAGGCGTTGATGACCGCCAGGGCCGTTTTCTGACCCCCGTCAGGAATCATGATATCCGCCTGATTTTTATAAGGCTCAATGTAGATCATGTGCATCGGTTTGACCGTGGTTTCATACTGCCGGATGATATCCTCGAGACGGCGCCCGCGGCTGGCGATATCGCGCTGCACGCGCCGCGCCAGGCGGATATCCGCCGGGGTTTCCATATAGATTTTCAAATCACATAAGGCCGCGACAGCGGGAACGCTGAAGGTAAACAGCCCGTCGAGAAGGATGAACTTTTCCGGCTTAACCACGGTTGTCTTGGCGGTGCGGTTATGGCTGGTAAAATCATAGTCAGGCATCTCGATGGCCTCATTGTTTTTCAGCTTTTTGAGATCGGAAACCAGTAAATCCAGGTCAAACGCGCCGGGCTCATCAAAATTCACCAAGGCCCGCTTTTCCGGGCTTAAATGCGACAGATCCTTGTAGTAATTGTCAAAGCTCACATAAGCCAGATCGCGTCTGATCTGGCGCAGATCGTTCGCGAAAGTGGTCTTTCCCGAACCGCTGCCGCCGGCAATTCCAATTAAAAACATCCGCTCACACCCTCCTGGCCATATCATCGGGATAAACAGCCCGGTCACACAAGATATATAGCTCGCTCATGGGATGATTGGCCTTCTCTACTGCATTCATCTTGTCATCGTAAATCTTGTCAACAACAAGACAGAAAGAATCATAATAAGGCGAGAAAAACTCCAGGCGGTCCCCAATCTCAAAGTAATTACGAACCTGGACGCGGGCCAGGCCGTTTTCATAAGACTTCACCATGAGGACAAAGTCCTGACTGGCTTTCTCATCTTTCACATCATAAATCTGGGCATGAGCGTCGGGAACGCCGTAAAAAAAGCCGCTGGCCGCCTGGCGGTTGGCCGCTTTGGCGATCTCTTTCTCAAAATATGCCAGATCATAAGGCAGACCAGCAGCGATGAGATCAATCAGCTTGCGGTAGCAGGATACGACCGTGGCGATATAATGGATGGATTTCATGCGCCCCTCGATCTTCAAAGCCGCGATGCCAAGCTCCATCAGCAATGGCAGTTCTCTGACGCTCACGAGATCCTTGGCCGCCATGCGGAACGGTTCATCACCGCTATGATAAAACCAGCGGCACGACTGGCTGCAGCCGCCGCGGTTGGCGTCGCGACGCGAATAATAATTGGACAGCATGCACCGTCCCGACCAGTTCACACACATCGCGCCGTGAATAAAATATTCCAGATCCATCGCGCAGTGCTCGTGGATTTCTTTGAGGCTCTCATAATCCACCTCGCGGGCCAGCACCACGCGGTCAACCCCGAGCCTGGCCATTTCCTGGATGGCCAGCTCATTGGCCACCGAACTCTGCGTGGAAAGATGAATCGCGAAACGGCACTGCAAATATTTAGCTCTCATAACAATATACAAATCCGCGGCAATCACCGCGTCCACGCCTGTTTCATCAAGCGCCAGCAGGTATTCATCCAGACCCCTGAGATCGTCCTCATGAGGAATGATGTTGACCGTCACATAGAACTTGCGCTGATGCGAATGGCAGTAGCGGACCGCTTCGGCAATATCATCCAGGGTAAAATTACCCGCCGCGGAGCGCAGCCCGAACGTCTTGCCGCCCGCGTAGACGGCATCCGCCCCGTAGTGCACGGCGATCTTCAGCTTTTCCATATCGCCGGCCGGCGCCAGCAGTTCCGGTTTTTTCATCCGTTTCCCGCCTTTCGCACCTCATCCGGGGTATAGATGGTTTTTTCTTGGGCAAAGCCGGCAAAAGAAGCGAACGGCAGCGGCTTTTTTTCGCTTAACGCCTGATAAGTCGCGATGACATCCGCCGTATCCATCCCCAGGGTCTCGACAAAGCCGTAAGCATAAGATCCCAGTAAATCCTGATAGCACGACCAGTCTAAAGGCAGCCGGCTGACAAACCTCGTGCCTGACTCATTTTCCTGCGCGATGGTTTCCAGGTCGCTGTCTTCAGGAGTAATGATCTTCTGATAAGAGGCAGGCTGATGATAGTACTGCTGCGCCGCGCTTAAAAGCTTTCGTCGGGAAATCGCCATCTCCATCGCCCCGGCGATCTGGACCATTAAAGGCAGGCTCGACAACGTGCCGATCTCCACCAGTTCCGGTAAAGTCAGCTCGCGCGAGACAAAAACCATATCAACATCTATCTTCTTTAAAACGTCAAAAAGCTTGTGGTGAGTATTCAGGCTGTTCGCGGCATAGATCAAAGGAATCCCGGAACCGCGCAGAAGATTCAGGACCGCATAGTCCTGAAACAGCACCCCGCTCACCTTTTTTAAAGACCGCAGTGCTTCTTTTAAAACGGGCAGGTCTTTTTGTGTGTACAGGGTGTTGCATAAAATATACGTGTTGAAATCATCCGGCAGCGGATAAACCCCGTAGTTTCCCAGGGTACAATGCTCCAGTCCGACCGCGAGATTTTTGATGCCGGCTTTTTTTAACGCGGCTAAATCAAGATGATCATAATAAGTAAAGATATATTCCACGCCGTCACTTCCTCATAATCACAAGCAGCCCGTCCCCGCGCGGAAGGTACTGTGCCTGATAATCGGGATGATGAAAAATCCAGTCTTTAAAGGCGGCGATTTTTCGCACCAGGGCGCGCAGATGGCGGCTTTGAATGTTCTCTTCATGACCGACCAGGCCGTGAAAATCGATATTATCCACGATCACCTTGCCGTCACTCTTTAAAAACGGGACATATTTCTCAAAAAACCGGCGGTTCTGGGCTTTGGCGGCATCGATGAAGATAACATCATAAGGGGCCAGCTTTAAATCCTGATCATCTAAAGCATCCCCAAAAATTAAATAGATCCGTTCTTCCAGCGCCATCTGCGCGACGTTTTCGCGGGCTTTCTGATAGCGCTTCTCGTCTCTTTCGATGCTCTCGATTCTCAAATTGGGGATGGTTAAGGCCATCATGAGCGCGGAATATCCCGTCCCGCTGCCGATTTCCAGCAGTGTCGCGGGCTTTTTTTCCTTCAACAGATCCAGAAGGCAGGCCAGGCCGTCATCTTCCATGATCGGGATGCCCGCAGCTAAGGCTTCCTGTTTTATTCGGTCCATGGATGAGCGTCCGCGTTGGCCTCGTGCTCTTCGATCGTTTTGGCATAGAGCACCTCGCCGGTCTGGGTGGCGTAGAAATAATAATAATCGTGCGTGGAGTAATTGATGCAGCTCTGGATGGTGATCTCGGAGACATTGCTGATGGGGCCGACCGGCAGTCCCGCGTATTTATACGTGTTATACAAAGACTCCACCTCTAAATCATCATAGGTGACATGGATGCCGGTGCGCTGCAAGGCGTAGAGCACCGAGATATCGCTTTCCAAAGGCATCTCAGAGGCGAGACGGTTGTGGAAAACCCCGGCGATCATCGGGCGGTCCTCGTCAAACAGCGCCTCTCTTTCCACCAGCGAGGCGAAACTTAAAAACTCGTGGACGCTGAAATTCAGCTTCGCGATATCGTCTTTATACTGGTCTAAAATCGTCTCCATCTGGTTGAGCATCATCAGCGTGCAGTCATCCGCGGTGACATCAGGATCGGTAATCGTGTAGGTTTCCGGAAACAGATATCCCTCTAAAGGATAC
The DNA here is from genome assembly GCA_964596105.1 of uncultured Erysipelotrichales bacterium. Lineage (GTDB taxonomy): Bacteria > Bacillota_I > Bacilli_A > Erysipelotrichales > Coprobacillaceae > CAJUOR01. The sequence goes on from CAZQRT010000001.1 coordinate 65,210, forward strand.
ATGATCCCCTCATGCATGATGGCTGTCTCATCTAAAAACCAGAACTGCTCGCACAAGGAGCGCAGATATTCAGGATCCGCCCAGCGCTCCATGACCGTTTTGGCGTCGCTGTGACAGGTCGCGGCGACAATTTCCGCGACCTCGGGAATCGTCAGACCCTCGGTGACGGTCATCTGCGTTTTGGCCAGATAATCAAAGTCCCCTTCGGACACGACGCGCATGATTTCCGCGACATCCATGCCTTTGTTTAACTCGTAGGTGTTGGCCTGCAGGGTGTCAATGTGATTCAGGCGCAGATAGATCCTGGCGCACGTGGTGTCACGGATCAGATCTTCTGATTTTAATAAATCGATGATATCCTGAAAACCCATGCCGCTCTCGACATGAACAATCACTTCTTCATCCGCGCTCCCGGCCGGTTTTAACTGCTGCCGGTAATAACTGAAAACGCCGATGCCCGCGATGCCAATCAGTAAAATCACGACCGCGAATATCCGCCATCCGACTCTTTTCACGCCTGGTTCCTCCTTTTTTTAAAAAACGGGCGATTATTCGTCGTCCGTTTCAGCCATAAATGCTTCAAACATATCCGAAATCAGATCCCACTCCGGGGCGGTTTCAATCTCAAAAAGATGGCCTTCATCATCGTAAATGGAAGCGTAAACCTCGCCGCTTTCATCATCGGGATCATAGTAAAGCACATAGGATTTGTCATCATGATCGAATGTGAAGAGAATTTCATATTCCCGGCTTTCGCCGTCTTCATTCTCTACAAGGATGGTTGTCGCGTCCAAGACGATGCCCCCTTCAACTGATCTAAATAGCCCTGCAAAATCAGCACGGCCGCCATTTTATCAACGACCTGGCGGCGTTTTTTACGGGAAACATCCGCCTGGAGCAAAGTCTTGTCGGCGATGACCGTCGTGAGGCGTTCATCACTCAAATAGACCGGCAGCCCTGTCGTCTTTTCCAAAAGCTTCTGAAAGTCCTGACTGATTTTGCCGCGTTTGCCGATATCCCCGTTCATATGACGGGGCAGGCCTAAGACAATCGCGGAAATGTCCTGACTGGCGCATAGCCCGGCGACATGAGCCGCCGCCTTTTTGTAGTCGTCAGGCGGAAAGCGGAAGGTTTCCAGACCGCGGGCGGTAATCCCTAACGGATCGCTGACGGCGATGCCGAGGGTCTTCTCGCCCAGATCGAGGCCCATGAATCTAGTCATGGTCCCCCTCCATGTAGTATTTCACGAGTTCTTCGATGATCTCGTCGCGATCGATCTGCTGAATGATCTGGCGGGCGCCTTTGTGACTGGAGATATACGCGGGGTCATTGCTGATAAGATACCCGGCGATCTGATGCACAGCATTATAGCCCTTCTCCTGCAAAGCCACAAAAACCGTTTCGAGATTCGAGCGGATAACTTCGCGCTTAATGTCTTCGGAGCTGAAAACAATCGTCTTGGAATGATCTTTTCTCATGATTCCCCCTCCTCGCTAAGGATAGTTTACAACATTTTCCCGGCAATTACTACAATAAAACCTGTTGAATTTGTGCGATGACAGCTTCCGCCTTGGTCGCGTCTTTGCCGCCGCCCTGGGCAAAATCCGGTTTGCCGCCGCCTTTGCCGCCGCAGGCCGCGTTGGCCGCTTTCACCAGGTCCCCGGCGCGTATTCCCTTGGCGACCAGATCCGGGCTGACGGCCACATAATAAGCCAGCCGGTCCGGCTTTTTTGACATCAGCAGTACCACCCCGGAGCCGAGATGATCTCTTAAGCTGAGGGCTTCCTGTTTTAAAGCGTTCTGGGTATCATTTTCGCTAAAGCGGGAAAGGAACCGGATGCCGTTGACGGTCTCGACCTGACTGAGCGCGGCCTGGGCCTTGTATGCATTTAACTGGGCCGTTAATTCCTGAATCTCCTTTTTAGAAGCTCCAAGATCAGCCATGATCTCGTCAGCCTTCTCTAAAAGCGTCGCCGAACTGCCGGCTTTGAGTATAGCCGCGGTCTGATTCAAGAGTTTTTCCTGATCGTGGAAATAGCGGTAGGCCTTTTCCCCGGTGATGCCTTCAATACGGCGGATGCCCGAGCCGATGCTCTCCTCGCTGACGAGTTTAAACAGACCGATATCCGCGGTATTTTTGACATGAGTACCGCCGCAGAATTCCTTGGAGTAATCCGCGATGCTGACGACACGCACCACTTTGCCGTATTTCTCGGTAAACAGGGCTGTCGCCCCGGTGGCGCGGGCTTCCTCAATGGGCATCTCGGCGGTCGTTACAGGCATGCCGGCGAAGATCGCTTCATTCACCTGGCGCTCCACGGCTTCCAGCTGCTCAGCGCTTAATTTTTCAAAGTGGGTGAAGTCAAAGCGCAGGCGCTGATCATCCACGTAGGAGCCGGCCTGGCTGATATGATCCCCGACGACATTTTTCAAAGCGCGCTGCAAAAGATGCGTCGCGGTATGATTGCGCTGGGTGCGCCGCCGTTTATCGAGATCGATTTTTTGGGTGAGGGTATCGTGGAGTGACAAGGTTCCCATGACGTGATCGAGATGCAGCATATGCTGTTTGTTCGGGGTGTTGATGACACTGGTGACGCGGGCTTTAAAATCATCATTATAGACCTGTCCGGTATCGGCCACCTGTCCGCCCATTTCCGCGTAGAAAGGGGTCTCATCTAAGATGATATCGCCCTCTTCTTCAAGCTGCTCGCACGGGCTGCCGTCGACAAAGATCGCGATCACGTCACCGGTGATCACCGCCGGATCATAGTGGAAAACCGACGGGGTTGTGAAATCCATGAGCGCGGCATTCTGGGCCTGCATCGACTCGCTTCTCGTGCGGGCTTTTTTCGCGGTTTCTTTCTGTTTGTTCATCTCTTCATGAAATCCCGCTTCATCCACATAGACATGATGCTCCTGGCAGATTTCCAGCGTCAGCTCCAGAGGAAAACCGTAGGTGTCATAAAGCCGGAAAGCATCCTGGCCGGAGAGCGTGGAAATGCCTGTGGCCAAAATGCCGCCGAGCATTTTCTCGCCGTCATTTAAGGTCTGGTGGAATTTTTCTTCCTCGATATCAATCAGATGGCTGGAAAAGGAAAGCTTGTCAGGCAGTTCCTGATAAAAGTCTTTCATGATATCGGTAACGACCGCGGCCAGCTCGGACATAAAGGACCCGCTGATGCCGATTTTCTGGCCGTAGCGGACCGCTCTTCGTAAAATTCTTCTTAACACATAGCCGCGGCCTTCATTGGAGAAGTTCGCGCCGTCGCCTAAAGCGAAGGTGATGGTGCGGATATGATCGGCGATGACGCGGTAGGCCATGGGATCTTCCTGGTAGCTGACTTTGGCTCTTTTTTGCGTGGCCTCGATGATCGGCAGAAACAGGTCGGTGTCGAAATTGGTCCGGCCGTTTTGAATGATGGAGCAGATCCGTTCCAGTCCCATGCCGGTATCGATGTTTTTATGGGGCAGCTCCTCATAATCTTCGCGCTTCACGCCCGGCCGGGCGTTGTACTGGCTGAAGACGAGGTTCCAGATTTCCACATAGCGGTCGTTTTCCATTTCCTCAAAGAACAGTTTTTCGCCGATGTTTTGGGGATCAAAATCGGGACCGCGGTCATAGAAGATCTCGGAGTCGGGACCGCACGGCCCTTCCCCGATCTCCCAGAAGTTGTTGGGGGTTTTTAAAATATGATCGGGATGAACCCCCAGCTCCAGCCAGCGCTGATAAGCCTCTTCATCGCGGTCATGAACGGTGATGTATAGCTTTTCGGGATCAAAATCAAGCCACTGACTGCCGGTTAAAAACTCCCAGGCGTAGGCGATGGCTTCATTTTTAAAATAGGCGCCGATCGAGAAGTTTCCGAGCATTTCAAAGAAGGTGTGGTGGCGCGAGGTCACGCCGACATTTTCGATATCGTTGGTGCGAATTGATTTCTGGACGTTGGTGATGCGGGGGTTTTCCGGTTTGATCGAACCGTCAAAATATTTTTTTAAAGCCGCGACCCCGGCATTAATCCATAGTAGCGTCGGATCATCAGCCGGCACGAGAGGAACGCCGGGTTCGATGGCATGCCCGTGGCTGGTAAAATAGTCTAAAAACAGCTGTCTGGTTTGGCTGCCTGTCAGTTTTTTCATAATATCCATCCTTTCCAAAAACAAAAAAGTCCTCCCCGAAAGGAACGACTTTAATAGTACCATTCCTCGCTTGAAAAGAGGTTTTTCCCCTCTTTGATTGTGGCTGTATTATAGCCTGTTTCGCGACTTTTTTCAAGTGCTTACAAAAAATCATAAGGGGAAGATTCCTCATTCAGCCAGGTCTCAAGGGTGGTGGCGCGGCTTTTTTCCGTGGTCGCGATGCCTTTTAAAAAGGCGTCGGGATCGCCGATGAGAAACAGCGTCTGGCGGGCCCGGGTCATGCCGGTATAGATCAGATTCTTTTTAAGCATGACGTGAAACTCGGGAACAACGGGCATGATGACGATTTTGAATTCACTGCCCTGGGCTTTATGAATCGAGATCGCGTAGGCCAGGGCGAGCTCACTCATCTCGCCGCGCTCATAGGTGACGAGGCTGCCGTCAAAATCAACCGCGACTTCATCGCTGGTGATGGATATGATCACGCCGACATCCCCGTTGTAGACATTGTCATCGGGACGGTTTTTTAACTGCAGCACTTTATCCTGTTCGCGATAAATCCTAGAAAACAGGTGAATTTCTTTTTTATCTCTGGCGGGCGGATTGAGCAGTTTTTGCAGGCGGCTGTTGATGTGATCGATGCCGGCGGCGCCCTGGTACATCGGGCTTAAAACCTGCACGTCGCATAGATCATATCCTTCGTCCATCGCTTTGCGGACGATTTTTTCCACCATGCTGACGACCTGTTCGGTCGGGCTTGGGTAGAAGTGAAGATCGTCATAGTCCTGCCAGCCGCTAAAGCGGTCTTCGCGCACTTCATGGCTGACTTGAATGATGCCGCCGCGTTTTTTCTGGCGGAAGACGTGTTTTAAAAAAACGCAGGGCAGCTTTTTTGAGGCGATTAAATCTTTTAAAACCTGTCCGGGGGAAATGCTAGGCAGCTGGGCTTCATCGCCGACGAGAAGAATTTTCTGGACATGCTGGCAGGCCGCAAGTAAAGCAGCGAAAAGACGGGTATCGACCATGGAGAATTCATCGACGACCAGGACATCAGCATCGAGGGGATGGGCGCGGTTGACTTTAAACTGCTGGTCGTTCATGTCCCATTTTAACAGGCGGTGAATGGTGCTGGCGGGATAGCCGGTCGCTTCGCTGAGGCGCTTGCTGGCGCGGCCGGTCGGGGCGCAGCAGGCGATTCTGGCGTCTTCATGAGTCCATTCGTAGATTTTAAGCATGGCGCGGGTGACGGTGGTCTTGCCGGTGCCCGGTCCTCCTGACAGGATCAACAGATCATGCCGCAAAAAGTCGCAGACGGCCTGTTTCTGGGTTTCATCATAGCTGATGGCCCACTCTTTCTCCAGGTCCGCTAATTTGTCCATCACCATATCGACATCAACTTCCTCCTGGGCGTGGAAGTAAGGTCTTAAATCGCGGGCGATGTCTTTTTCCGCCTGGTAGAGTTCATGCGGATACAGGTTGTCATCAATGGCGACGATGCTATCCTGGTCGAGATAGGCTTCGCCGCCGGTGTGGAAGTTTTTTTGAAAGGCTGACAGCAGCACGGCTTTTTTGATAAAGGTGGCGCCGCTGGAAAAGCACAGCTCTCTTAATAAGAACAGCATCGCGCTCTGGTAGCGGTAAGGATGATCTAAGGGGAAGTTCAGGCGCGTGGCAAAGGCGTCCGCCGTCTTAAATCCGATGCCTTCCACTTCTGTCATGCGGTAGGGGTTCTCGGAAAGGATGGCGCGGGTTTCGTCTTTGAAAACCCCGAGCAGGCTCATGGCGGTTTTCAGGCCGAGGCCGTGGCCGACCAGAAAGCTCAGGGTTTCGTGAAGCTGGCGGTTGGCGCTGAGGTTTTCAACCAGGGTCGCTTTTCGGGCTTGATTCATGCCGGGAACCTGGTCGAGGCTGTCGGGATCGTTCAGGATGACAGACATGGCGTCGAGGCCGAGGGTATCGACGATGGCGCCGGCCAGCTTCTCGCCGATGCTGGTGAACATTTGGCTTGCTAAGTATTTGACTAAATCGGCGCGGTCATCAAAGCCGATTTCTTCATAGCCGGATATTTGAAACTGGGGGCCGTATTTGGGGTGATTGACAAATTCCCCGGTGAAGCGGTAGCTCATATTGAGATTGTAATCGGGCATGTAGCCTGTCATGAGCACGGGACGGGCCATGCCGGCGACTCTGACATTCATGACGATGTAGGCATTCTGTTTGTTATAATAGCGCACGCTGGCGAGTTTTCCTTCAATGGTTTCCATTATAGATAACTCCGTTCTTTGCCGTCAAAATAGGCTTTGATGATGGTGCCGCCGCCAAGGCATTCCGCGCCCTGATAAAAAACCGCGGCCTGGCCAATGGTGACGGCTTTGACGGGCTGGTCAAAGCTTACGTAAGCGGTTTTATCATCCTGGCACTGAACAGTGACACCGTTATCTTTCTGGCGGTAGCGGAACTTGGCGGTGCAGTGAAACTGTTTGGGGACCGGGTTGATCCAGTTGATGTCTTCAACCAGGCAGGCGTCGGACCACAGCCAGGGATTATCTTTGCCCTGGGCGACGTAGAGCAGGTTGTCCGCGACGTTTTTGCCGACGACAAACCAGGCTTCCCCTTCCCCGCCGATGCCAAGGCCATGGCGCTGGCCGATGGTGTAGTACATGTATCCTTCGTGTTTGCCGACGATTTGGCCGGTGGCGATATCGACCATGTCGCCGGGTCTGGCGGGCAGATAATTTTTCAAAAACTCCCGGAAGTTTCTTTCCCCGATGAAACAGATGCCGGTGCTGTCTTTTTTCTGAGCGACCGCCAGGTTTAACTGGCTGGCCATGGCGCGCACGGCTGGTTTGTCATAATCGCCGACGGGAAACAGGGTTTTTTCCAGCTGTCCGGCGTTTAGCTGGCACAAAAAATAGGTCTGGTCTTTGTTGCTGTCAAGGGCGCGGTACAAATGAATGCGGTCGTCTTTGACAAGGCGGGCATAGTGGCCGGTGGCGATATAATCGGCGCCTTTTTCTAATGCGTAGTCCAGATAAGCTTTGAATTTGATTTCTTTATTGCATAAAATATCGGGATTGGGGGTATATCCTTTTTGATATGAATCCAGAAAATAAGCGAAGACGCGATCCCAGTACTCCTGGATAAAGTCCACTCGCAAGATTTTGATGCCTAACTGTTCCGCCACTTTACAAGCGTCGCGGTAGTCTTTTTCCTGGGGGCAGATATCATTGGGGTCGTTGGGATTACCGAGGATATCATCATTGACGGCGCTGTCCCAGTTGCGCATGAACACGCCGGTCACGTCATATCCTTGTTTTAATAACAAGGCGGCAGCGACCGCGGAATCCACGCCTCCGGACAGTCCCAAAAATACCTGCGGGCTCATCGTCATCCCACCTTTCGTGCTATATATCATATCAAAATATGACAAAAAAAGAAACCCATAAAGGTTTCCAGGTGCTGTGAAGGCAGCAGGTATAGGCCATCAAAAGAAACAAAATACCGGCCTTCCGTTATAATCTCCGTAAACAGCGTCCCTCCTTGTAGAAATTAAGTCTCCTGCCGAAAACAGCAAGAGGCTTCATAACTTTTTCACGGCTTATTTATGTTTCGCATGGCCGGAAGTGAACCACCGTTTCACAGCCTGTTTTTATTCCGCGTGGCTGGTAGCGGACCACTTTCCAAGGCAGCTGGCTGCCTGCTGTTATTATTATTCGCAAGTTCCGCAAATATATCATCTAAAAAATTTCAGTCATTGTTTTCTTTCTGAATCAAACATGATAATTTCCTGAGTAAATAAAAAAGATCCATCAGTATGATGAAAAAAAGGCACGCGAAAAGACAGGCGGTGAGCCACTTTCTGACAAACTGCCGCTTAAATAATACTCTTGATGCGCCTTTTGCATAAAAGAGAGAATAGTTATAATCATTCACTTTGAGCGATATTTCCAAACAGCAGTTGCTCGATGCGTTTGATATCGTGGCCATTGGACATCTGAAACCTTTTCACTGGCTTCTCAGCGAAGTCCGGATCCTTCTTCTTCATCATCATACAAAATCTCCGCAGTATGAACCCGTTTATCACCGCGTCATTTTCCCTCGCTGTTTTTCTGTCCTCACCAAGCTGGATATCCAAAAGCCAGTGCTGCATCTCTATGTTTCAGTGCGCCGCCTAGATCTTGTACAGCATCTCGACTGTCATGTCCTCCACATCCGTGATCAGAATGCTGCGGCTTTGGCTTTTTATCCATTCGCTGTTCTTCTGCATCTCAGTGGTCTTGTCCATGATCCCGCTTCCAGCTTTCCATAAATGAAACTCGTGTCTGAAAGCATCCTCATCTCAACTTTTTCTATTCTTCCGTGTCCTTTATTGATGCTTCCTGTCATATCCAGCTTGTCCCAGTTGCCGTTTTCCTGCTGCTTTTTGATTTCCTCCTCTACCGTCTTTTCCAGTTTTTTCTGATTCACCGGAATCACATAGTTCCCGCCACCTCTTTTACCGTCCACGTGCAAAACCTTATACCGGCCGTATTTCTCACAGCACTCCGGAAAGTTCTCCCGCAGCCACTGGCCAAGTCCCTTCGACAGCCATGCAAAGGATGTCAAACGAAGCACCCTGGAAAAGGTGTCATGAGAAGGCGTTATATCCATCCCCAAAAGTTCATGGAAATAGTCCTGATTCAAATGGGCATAGTAGGCAACTTCTGTTACATCA
>CAZQRT010000002.1:0-52462 GCA_964596105.1 uncultured Erysipelotrichales bacterium
TGGTGTTAGCGGGACAGACAGCCCAAGAGCTCCATCATCCGGTCTTACTGGATCCGGTCGGGGCTGGGGGAGCCAAAATGCGCACGAAAGCGGCTCTGGAATTATTAAACCGTGTTTCTTTTAATGTCATCCGCGGCAACATGAGCGAGATCAAAGCGCTGCTTTTCGATGACGCTCAAACCAGCGGGGTGGATGCCTCGCCAGGTGATCAGATCACCCGCGATAATCTCAAGAACTGTCAAAAGCTGGTCATGCAAGCCGCGCGGCATTTTCATTGTGTCATCGCTGTCAGCGGCGCGATCGATGTGGTTTCCGACGGAGAGAAAACTTACGCCATTTATAACGGCGATCCCAAAATGGCGGGGATTACCGGCACGGGGTGCATGCTGTCAAGTCTCATGACAAGTTTTATCGCCGTCCATAAAGATGAGATCTTAGAAGCCGCGCGGGCCGCGCTATGTCTGATGGGGGCGGCCGGGGAACATGCCGCTAGCCGGTTAAAGGACTGGGAGGGCAGCATGGCGCTGCGCCAGTATCTGATCGACACGATCGTTCACGCTGATGATGAATGGTTGAAAAGGAATGAGCGCTATGAACTTCTCAAGTGAAAATCTTCTAGTTTACGGCGTCACGCCTGAAAATATCAGTCTTGAGGATTTACAGGCGGCTTTGGAAAACGGCGTGACTTTAGTGCAGTTAAGAGCGAAAAATCTCAGCCGCGAGGCTTTTTTGGATAAAGCGATACGCTGCCGGGATTTATGTCATCAGTACGGTGTTCCTTTAATCATCAATGATGATGTCACGATCGCGAAAGAGTGTCAGGCGGACGGCGTTCATCTCGGCCAGGAGGATATGCCGGTCAAAAAGGCCCGGGAGATCTTAGGGGATCATGTTGTCATCGGGGCTTCCGCTCATAGTGTGAAAGAAGCTTTGCAGGCGGAACAGGACGGCGCGGATTATTTAGGGGTCGGGGCGGTTTTCCCCACGGGAACTAAACCGGACGCCCAATCTTTAAGCCTGGATACGCTCAAGGAGATTACTAAAGCGGTAAACATTCCCTGTGTCGCGATCGGCGGCATCACGTTTGAGAACATGGCCCTTTTAAAAGGCAGCGGCATCGCCGGGGTCGCGGTCGTTTCCGCCATTTTCGCCGCGAAGGATATTGGATGGGAGACCCGGCGTTTAAAACAGCAGGCAAAGGAGTTATTTTTATGAAAACAGCGTTAAGTATCGCCGGCAGCGACTGCAGCGGAGGCGCCGGCATTCAGGCCGATTTAAAAACCATGACCATGAACGGAGTCTACGCGATGAGCGCCATCACGGCTTTAACGGCCCAGAACACGACCGGGGTGAAGAGCATTTTTCCGGTTACCGGGGATTTTTTGAAGGATCAGATCGATATGGTCTTCACCGATATTTATCCTGACGCGGTGAAAATCGGCATGGTTTCAAGCGCGGATTTAATGGCCGTGATCGGGGAGCGGTTAACTTTTTATAAAGCGAAAAACATCGTCGTGGATCCGGTCATGGTGGCGACCAGCGGGGCGGTTCTCATGGAACCGGAAGCACTGGCGGCCATGGAGAAGTATCTGATCGCCTGTGCCGATATCATTACCCCTAACATTCCCGAGGCGGAGGTGCTTTCCGGCATGTCCATTAAAAATGAAAAGGACATGGAAAAAGCCGGGCTTCTCCTTGATGACAAATATCACTGCGCGATTTTGGTGAAGGGCGGTCATGAGATTAACGACGCGAATGATCTTTTGGTGGTAGATCATGAACTTATGTGGATCAAAGGGCGGCGCGTGGATAATCCCAATACCCACGGCACAGGCTGCACCCTGTCAAGCGCGATCGCCGCGCATCTGGCCTTGGGCGATGATCTTTACAAAAGCGTAAAAAAAGCCAAGGAGTATGTGTCCATGGCTTTGATGGATATGCTTGATTTAGGTCACGGCCGCGGCCCGATGAATCACGCTTTCGCTTTGTTTAAGTCTTGAGCTTCCTTTTCCTTTTCTCATAGCGCTTGATGATTTCTTTCTCGATCACGTTAGGATCCATGAAAGGGTAGCGCACGGTCACGGTTTCATCGTGATAGGTAAATGACAGCTTGTGATTGACGAAGGAAGGTTCTTTGATATCGTCCAGTTTGAAGAACTTGCCGCGAAAATAAAGAAAACGGCGGTTTAAGTACATCTCTTTATCGGTGAAGATAAAAAAGACCGCGAGGCTGAAAATGGTCACCAGGATATAGATCCAGTCGAAGGGCACGATCAAACCGATCACCATGATGATATAAAAAGGCACGATGAGACTCTTCTGTCCTTTCGTCAAAACCCGGTACATGGTTTTATCCTTCTTTAAGACTTTATGGCGCTCACGGTAGTCAACAAACAACAGCACGAGCAGAACCAGTCGCAAAAAGCCGTGAATGAGCAAACGGATCATATTGACATCCTTCTTTCCGGGGCTAATGATATCATAATATCCGTCAAAATGCCACGGGAAAACGCGTGATGACAAAATTGATGGTGATAATGATGATCTTTATCGTGATTTTAGGACTCTGGCTGTTTTTCGCGCTTCGCTACATGAAAAGAAACAAAGGCTGCGACGGTGACTGCGGTCATTGCCCGGCGCGAAAAAACAGGTCTGATTTTTGCGATTCAAGGGAAAAATCAGGCAAAACTTTCGGTCAGGAATAAAAACTTGCACTTTGTGAAAAAATCGTTATAATACAGCTAGAAGGAGTGAGGAGAATGACAACACTGGAAGTCTGGGCAGTAGTGATTTTTGTCGTATGTTTTCTTGTCAGCAATATCGCCATGTATCTGCAAAAAGGTGCCCTTTATGAATCTAAGCATCTCTGGCTGTATTTTGGCACGGTAAAGGCCACTGTGATTGCTCCTGCTCTCTATACGATTGTGCAGTTATATGTGTTTGCTTTTGAATTTGTCGGCGCGGTTGGCAATGACATGTACCATATGGTTTACTATTGTTATCTCGGATATTTAATTCTTGCCGGCTTTATCTTCTTCATGGAGGAGATGCAGGTGAACCTGTTGCGGATCATGTCTGGTCTTTTGCTGGCTTATCAGTGCCTGATGGGCTATATTCTGATCGCGAATCAGAAGACGCTGATGGTGCTGGGGGACAGTCCGATGAACCCTTTCGCGAACGGGCAAACCATGGGCATATTTTTATGTCTGTTAGGCCCGATCATGTCGCTGGCCGCTTTCGCGACCGTCTGGCATTACTGGCGCGGCAATAACAAGCATGATTTTACTCCCAACTGATGTGCGCACGCACATCTTTTTTTATGTCAGATATGTTTTTAACTAAATTGTGAGCGTTTACGTAAAATTCATGTTATAATATTACCGTAACCATTGATCAAAAAAAGGAGGGAAAACTCAATGGCAAAATTTCCTGAAGGATTTTTATGGGGAGGCGCCACGGCCGCCAATCAGTTTGAGGGCGGCTTCGCGGAAGGCGGCAAGGGTGTCAACTCCAGCGACTGCACGACCCGCGGCAGCCGGACGAAACCGCGCATGGTGACATACAAGACCAGCGACGGCCAGGTGCACGCCGAGCCGATGTTTGGCATGAACGCCCCGGAAGACGCGGTTTACGGCGCTTATGAGGGCTATGACTATCCAAGCCACCAGGGTATCGACTTCTATCATCACTACAAGGAAGATATCGCTGTGTTTGGCGAGATGGGATTTAAAACTTTCCGTCTTTCCATTAACTGGGCGCGCATCTATCCGACCGGCATGGAAGAGACCCCGAATGAGGAAGGCTTGAAGTTCTACGATAACGTGTTTGATGAATGCCTGAAATACGGCATCAAACCGCTCGTTACCCTGTCTCACTACGAGACCCCGATCGGGCTTGCTAACACATGGGGATCCTGGAAAGACGCCAGGACGATTGACTGCTTCGTGCGCTATGTGCGCACCGTGGGCACCCGCTACAAGGGCAAAGTGGAATACTGGCTGACTTTTAACGAGATCAATATCGCGGCTATGTCCCCGTGGATGAGCAGCGGCGTCGGACAGAACACCCCGCAGATCGTCGCCGATATCTCCAAGCATCAGCTCATCGCCAGCGCCAAGGCTGTTCTGGCCCTGCATGAGATTGACCCGAACAACAAGGTCGGCAACATGGTGGCTTACGGCGCGACTTATGCCTACACCTGCAACCCGGCTGATGTCCTCGCCAGCAAGCTCGACTATCACCGCCAGCATTTCTATTTCGATGTTCAGGCCAGAGGCTATTACCCTAGCTACAAGCTGAAAGAGTATGAAAGAGAAGGCGTCAATTTCTCTTTGACCGATGAGGAGAAAGAGATCCTGAAAAAGGGCACCGTCGACTTCTTAAGCTTCTCCTACTACATGAGCAGCGTGGTTTCCACCGATCCGGAAATCAATGGCCAGCAGGCGGAAGGCAACATGGGCTTAGGCGGAGTCAGAAATCCATATCTGAAAGCTTCTGACTGGGGCTGGCAGATTGACCCGACAGGCCTGAGAATCGCCCTCAATGAACTGTGGGAGAGATACCAGAAACCGCTCTTCATTGTCGAAAACGGCTTAGGCGCCCAGGATGTCCTGGAAGAAGACAAATCGATCCATGATCCTTATCACATCGATTATCTGCGCGATCATATCAACGCCGTGGCTGACGCCATCAACATCGACGGCGTCGAAGTCTGGGGATACACGCCTTGGGGCTGCATCGACCTGGTTTCGGCTTCTACCGGAGAAATGCACAAGCGCTACGGCTTCATCTATGTTAACTATCAGGATGACGGCACCGGCGAGGGCGAACGCTACCGCAAGGATTCCTTCGCCTGGTATAAGAAAGTCATCGCCACAAACGGCGAGGATTTAGATTAGGCTTCCCGAAAGGGAGCCTTTTTTGTTTTGCCCAAAGCCGGAATATGGTAGAATAAAAAGGGGTGAAAAGATGTTTAATCAAATTTGGGAAATTTTAAAAAACGCCCGGCACATCTATCTGTACCGCCATATCAACGCGGATTACGACGCGCTTGGCGCGCAGTACGGGCTTTGGGCTTTACTTAAAAATCTGGCCCCCGTCAGCATTCTCGGCACGGAGCCGGAAGATTTAAAAGCGCAGATGAAACTGCCGGAAGTTTCCCGGCAGGAACCGGAAGGATCCCAGGGCGAGGTCGCGGTGGTGCTCGATACCGCCAACCAGGCCCGCATCGACGGCCAGGGCTTTAAGCGCTGTGAAACGCTCATCAAGATTGATCATCACGAGATCGTCGATGAATTTGGTGATTTTCGCGTTGAGAAACCGGAAGCCGGCAGCACCTGTGAGATCATCACCGCCATGGCCGAGATTCTCGGTTTAAACATAACCGCCCCGGCCGCTGCCTTTTTATACTTTGGCATGATTGGCGATACCGGCCGCTTTCTGTATGCGCAGACAAGCCCCCTGACCCTGAGGATGGCGGCGCGCCTGCTGGAAACCGGCATCGACATCAGCCAGATCTATGAGGCCATGTATCTGCGCGACCGCCATACATTGGCTAGTGAGCGGTATGTTTTAAATCATACCCGCTACGCGAACGGCGTGGCTTACTTTATCCTGGAAGAAGAGGAACTGGAACAGTTAAACCTGACCCGGGAACAGGCCAGCCGCATGGTGGACCTGTTAGGAAATGTCCGGGAATATCACGTCTGGGCGGCGGTCACGTATCAAAAAGAAAGCGGCAAGTACCGCGTCTCTTTGCGCAGCCGCCATGTCGATGTCGCCAAAGTCGCCGCCAGTTTTCAAGGCGGCGGGCACCGCCTGGCGAGCGGCGCGACCTTAAACAGTTTAAACGAACTGCCGTTATTGATCGCGAAGTTAGAGGAGGCCGTCAAAAATGAGATTTCAATATAATACCTATTATCCCCGCCCGCGTTTTCAAATGAGAAGAAAAGACACGAAATGGGCGGTCCCGATCGCTTTAGCGGTTGTGGTGTTGCTGTTTGTGGTCCTGGAGTATTTCTTGTTTATTCCCGTCACCATTCGCAACCCCAATTTCCTGCTTTTTCTCGCCCTTCTGATCTTAGTTTTTGACGCCCTGGTCTTCATTTTGAAAAGCGGCTTTCAAAAATGGCAGCGTTACCTGCTGTATTTTGCGGGACTTTTGTTTGTCATCGTGATCGCGGGCTCTTTGATCAGCGCGCCAATATTTCACGCGCACAAGTACCAGCAGCAGCTGGCGATGAACGAGGACGCGGATTTTTATGAGGATATCACCGCCATCAGTTTCAACCAGATTCCCGTCGTCGACCGCGACAGCGCCACCCGCCTGGGCGACCGCAAAATGGGCGAAATCATGGACTACGTCTCGCAGTTTGATGTCTGGCCCGACTATACCCAGATTAACTATCACGGCCGTCCCGTCCGCGTTACCCCGTTGGGTTACAGCGGCCTGATCAAGTGGTTCAACAACTTCCGGGAAGGTTTGCCGGCTTATATCATCGTGGATATGGTCAATCAGGAGGCGGATATCAAGCGTCTCGATGAGAAAATGAAATACTCCGAATCCGACCTGTTTTTCCGCGATGTCAGACGCCATCTCTTTACGCGATATCCAACCCGGATGTTCGCGGAAGTCTCCTTTGAGATTGACGAGGAGGGCATCCCTTATTATGTCGCCCCGGTTTATGAGTACAAGATCGGCCTGTTTGGCGGCAAAGATATCGTCGGGGCGGTCCTGCTCAACGCGATCAACGGTGATACGCAGTACTATCCGATTGACGAGGTGCCGACCTGGCTGGACCGGGTTTATCCGGAAAGCCTCGTCGTCAGTCAGCTCGATAACTGGGGCAAATACCAGAACGGCTTTTTGAATTCCTATTTCGGCCAGCGCGGCGTCTTGAAGAGCACCGACGGCTATAACTATATTACCATCGATGATGATGTCTATCTCTACACCGGGCTGACTTCGGTTCTCGCCGATGAGTCCAATGTCGGCTTCGCTTTGATTAACCTGCGCACCAAAGAAGCCAAGTTCTACAACATCCCGGGCGCTGAGGAGTACTCCGCGATGGAGTCGGCGATGGGCCAGGTTCAGGATTTGCACTATCAGGCGACTTTCCCGATTTTGATTAATTCCGGCGGGGAGCCGACGTACTTCATGGCCCTGAAGGACAGCGCGGGCCTGGTGAAGCAGTATGCCTTTGTTTCCGTCACTAACTACAATATCGTGGCGACCGGGGTCAGTGTCGCGGAAGCCCAGAAAAATTACTTCCAGGCTTTAAGCGCGGCCGGCCAGGCGGTTACCGAAGGCGAGTTAGTCACGGCGCAGGGCACGGTGACGAGGATCCAGAATGTCGTCGTGGAGGGCAATACCCGGGTTTACTTCAGCCTTGGCGACGGCAAGGTTTATATCGCCAGTGTCACCCTTGACGACCGTCTGCCGCTTTTGACCGCGGGCGATCAGGTGGAGGTTTCGTATTATCAGACAGAGGGCACCAGCGTCAGCGTCCAGAGCATCGCGTTTTTAAGTGAGGAGTGACGGTCATGAAATCACGGATCTTATTTGTGGATGATGAAGAGCCGATTCGCGAACTGGTGAGGTTCTATGTGGAAAAAGAGGGCTTTACCATGCTTGAGGCTGAGGACGGGGTCCAGGCGCTGGAAATATTTGAGAATGAGTATGTGGATCTCGCGATTGTCGATATCATGATGCCCCGCATGGACGGCTGGGAACTGGTCAAAAAAATGAAGGCCCAGCGCGATGTGCCGGTCATCATGCTGACGGCGATGGGGGAGTCCAAGGACAAGCTGCGCGGCTTTGATATCGGCAGCGATGATTATGTCGTCAAGCCTTTTGACCCTGACGAGCTGATGGCGCGGGTGAAGACCATCCTGAAGCGCTACAGCATCAATTCGCAAAATATCGTGCAGATCGGCAATGTCACCTTTGACGGCGACAAGTGCGAGGTGATCTATCAGGATCAGGCCATCCATCTGCCTTTAAAGCAGTTTGAGCTGGTGTTTGAGCTGGCCAAGAAGCCTAACCACATATTCAGCCGGGAACAGCTGATTGAGCGCATCTGGGGCATGGATTACGACGGCTTTGACCGCACCGTGGATGTCCATATTAAAAGAATCCGCGAGCATCTCGGTTTCATCCCTGATTTCAAGGTGGTCACGGTGCGCGGCCTCGGTTATAAAATTGAGGTTACGCCGCAATGAAGTCGCTTTACGGCAAATTAGTTTTCGGATTTTTGATCAGCATCTTTTTCGCGTTTTCTCTGGCCGGGTATGTGAGCACGCAAAATCACCGCGAGCGGCTGGAGGAACTGACGGTCAACCGCATCACGGAAAGCGCGCAGAGTTTAGTGAATCTGCCTCTGGAAGCGGGCGGCATGGAAAGTTATGCCCGGGCAACCGGCATCGGGATCGCCGTGGTTCACGGGGATCAGGTGGATTATTACGGCACGGAGATGGCGGGCCTGACGGATGACAAGATTCTGGACATGGCGTCCAGTCCCGGGGCGCAAAAAGACGGGGAGAGCATGTTTTATGCCGCCCCGGCGGCCGGCGGGGCGACGCTGGTGCTGCGCAAGAGCATGCATGAGGAAAACCGGATTTTTGAGCAGTCGCTCATGTACGCGCTGGGCAGTATCTTCATCTGCGGCACGGTGGTGTTTTTAATCATCGCCAATTTCATTGTCAAACCGGTGCAGCGTCTCACCAGAGCCACGAAAGAGCTGACCAAGGGAAATTATAATGTCGAGGTGAAATACCGCGGCCATGATGAACTGGCTGTGCTGGCCGAAAGCTTCAATACCATGGCCCGGCGCCTTTTAGAGCTGGAGGAGAACCGCCAGAAGTTTATTTCCGATGTGTCCCACGAGTTTCAAACCCCGCTGACTTCCATTCAGGGTTTCGCGAAGATTTTAAAGTCGGAGGAGATCAGCAGCGAGCAGCGGACGCGGTACGCCAATATTATTCTGGAACAGTCCAAAAGGCTTTCGATTTTATCGAAGAACATGATGCAGCTGACGCTATTGGAAAATGACGACATCAGGCTGGAAAAAAGCCGTTATTCGCTGACGGCGCAGCTGGCCGCGATCGTCGAGATGCAGACGGTTGACGCCAGCCGGAAAAATCTTGATCTCGTGACCGATTTTCCCAAGTCTGATGTTATGATCGTGGCCGACAAGGACCGCATGGAGCAGGTTTTCATCAATCTCATCAGCAATGCCATCAAGTATACCATGGAGGGCGTGATCACGGTGCGCCTGCGCCGCTCTCTCAAGGAGATCGAGGTGCAGGTGGAGGATACCGGCATCGGGCTGACTCCGGAAGCGCAGAATCATATTTTTGACCGCTTTTACCGCGCCGACAAATCGCGCTCCATCCAGGGCAACGGCCTCGGTCTGGCGATCGTGAAGCGCATCATCGATCTGCACGGGTTCAAGATCAATGTGCAAAGCCAGCCGGATGTCGGATCGATTTTTTCGGTGATCATTCCCGGCGAGGGCATTCATCTGACGATGCGCGGTAAAAATCAGGAGTCTTAGATTCATAGTTTTAGATTTATAGTTTTATATATTCATAAATTTATTAAAGAAAAAACCCTGTCTAAGACAGGGCTTTTATTTTAGAAAGTCAGGAATGGCGAAGCAGTGGGCATGGATCCGGTTTAACAGCCGCAGCCGCTCCACGACGGGTCCGGCGCCGCTTTGCAGTTTAAACAGCTTGTCATACATAGCCATCGTCGCTTCGTCGACCTGGGTTTTGTGGGCGCGGATCGCCTTCATTTTCAGCTCGTAAACGTCCGCGATATCAACAGCGGTATTGGCGCGGTCCGTGAAGTAGTAGCCGATGATCTCGGGAGCCCAGGCATCCTCGTGAAGTTTGTCGTCAGAAAAAGGATACCAGGCTTCGGGACTGCGCATAAAGGCTTCATTGACGGCTTTGCCGCAGTGCAGATGGACCGGGTGCATTTCATCCTGCAGGGCCGGGTCCGCGGTAAAAATCGCCTGAGGGCGGATTTTGCGGATGACCTTGACCAGATCGCCCACTAAATCGTCATGGGTACTGTAGTTTAGCGTCTGGTAGCCGAGATCGCCCAGATTGATGACGCCGAGAATATTCATGGCGTTGCCCGCTTCGATCTTGCGCATCGCCGCCAGCTGGCTTGGGGGAATGGTTTTGGAGCCGCCCGCCCCCAGGGTGACAGTCAGACCGTAGACGGGGATTTTGTTTCGCACGAGCCAGGCCATAGTGCCGCCGGCGCCGATCTCGTTGTCGTCGGGATGGGGCTGGATGAACAGGGCGCTTTGAATGTCCGTGATTTTTGGATAAGCGATCAGATCCATGATTTCCTCCTTAAAAAAAGGACCGCAGGATACGGTCCCATTTTGCTTTATACGCCCGGTTTGCCCAGAAGCTTGAACATATTTTTCTTGTAGACCTCAACGCCCGGCTGGTTGAACGGGTTCACGCCCAGCATGTATACGGACATCGCGCAGGCTTTCTCAAAGAAATATACCATGTAGCCAAATCCGTAGGCATCCATTTTATCCAGCTCGATGACGATATTCGGCACGCCGCCGACATTGGTGTGGGCGTCGATCGTGCCCTCGCAGGCTTTCTTGTTGACATAATCAACGGTTTTGCCGGCCAGGTAGTTCAGGTTGTCGAGGTTGTCAGGATCCTCAGGGACGACGACATCGGTCTGCGGCTCTTTGACGCGAAGCACGGTCTCATAGAGCACTTTGCTGCCTTCCTGAACAAACTGTCCTAACGAGTGCAGGTCGGTTGTGAAGGTGCCGCTCGTAGGCAGGATACCTTTGTTTTCTTTACCCTCGGATTCTCCAAACAGCTGTTTCCACCATTCCGCGACCATGCCTAACTGCAGCTCATAGGTCACAAACATCTCAGCGGCGTAACCCTGATTGTTTAAAATGTGGCGGGCCACCGCGTAACGGTAGCAGTCGTTGGTCATCAGATCATCATTGTCATACTCTTTTCTCGCGTCTGCCGCGCCCTGCAGCATGGCTTTGACGTCAATGCCGGCCACAGCGATCGGGAACAGACCGACCGCGGTCAGTACCGAGTAGCGGCCGCCGATATCATCGGGAATGACAAATGTCTCATAACCGTTGTTGTCTGATAAAACTTTTAACGCGCCGCGGGCTTTATCGGTCGTGGCGATAATGCGCTCTTTGGCTTTTTCTTTGCCGTAGCGCTTTTCACAGATATCCTTGAAGATCCTGAAGGCGATGGATGTTTCCGTGGTGGTTCCGGACTTGGAAATGCAGTTGATGGCGAATTCTTTGTCTTCGATATATTTCACCACCTGGGCGATATAGTTCGAAGAGAAAGTATTGCCGACGTAGATGATCTCGACCTTGTTTGTCGGATAAAGTCCGTTGATGGCTTCAATGGCCGCGCGCGCTCCCAAATAGGAACCGCCGATGCCGCAAACCAGAAGCACATCCACTTCGTTTTGAATTTTATTCGCGACTTTGATGATGCGCTCCAGCTCTTCTTTGTCATAATCTACCGGCCAGTCCATCCAGCCTAAAAAATCATTGCCCGCACCGGTCTTGTTTTTCAAAACCTCATGCAGTTCTTTCACTTTGTCCTGATAGGAAGCGATGTCCTCCTTGAGCAGGGCGTTTTCCAAACTTACTTTGATCACTGTTTGTTCCTCCTCGTTTTTTTCTGCCATTGTTTTTGGCCGTCTCTTAGTTGCTTTCATTATATCACCAAAAGCCGGCGGTTGTAAACAAAGCAATCAACTTCTTATCTTGTTTTCCGAAACTGCAACCGGTTCCCTTTTGTATTTTAACGATCAAAAATAGTTATCCGTGGACAAACCGACCCGGGGCGTGTATAATGATCTGATGAAAGTGAAGGGGAGGGAAAAAACAGTGAAAAGTACCGAGGATCTGATTATTGAGACGATTGAGAAACTGCGCCGCTATCTTCAGCATGACGGCGGCGACTTGGAATATGTTGATTTTAAAGACGGCACGGTTTACGTGCACATGCTGGGAGCGTGCGCCGGCTGCGGTTTACTGGATTATACGCTGAAAGACGGCATTGAGCAGATTTTAATTGAGGAAGTTCCCGGCGTGATGGAGGTCAAGGCGATCTAGGAGGACATTATGAAACAGTGGATTAAAGACTTTAAAGCGTTTATCATGCGCGGCAACGTGCTGGATATGGCGGTCGGCGTGATTATCGGCGGCGCGTTTGGATCGATTTCCTCAAGTCTGGTCAATGATATCATCATGCCGGCGATCGGTCTCATTTTAGGCAAGGTCGATTTCAGCGACCTGAAGATCGTTTTACAGCAGCAGACCCTGGCCGCGGACGGCAGCGTGCTGGTGCCGGAAGTGGCGATCCGCTACGGGATGTTTATCCAGCAGGTCGTGAATTTCCTGATCATCGCTTTCGCGGTGTTCGTCATGATCCGCGCCTTCAACAAGCTGACCAGCCTTCATAAAAAGCCCGAGGAGCCGGCTGAACCGGAGGTACCGAAAGAGACCGCTGAGGATATTCTCGGCGAGATTCGTGATTTATTAAAGGAGCAGAAGGCCTGAGCGGCCTTTTTTTAAAACATGAAAACGTACTGTGATCTTTCTAAAAATATCACCGGTCATGAAGCGAAACCGGGAACTTTCTGGTACCGCGCCGTCCTGTTTATTACAGACGGCCAGGGTTTGATCTCTCAACCGCTGATCGTGGAATATCAAAAGGATCAGACTTTCGCGCAAATCATCATGGCACAAAACCAGTTTGACAGCGGGAAACTGTCATATCTAGGCACCGCGTATACCGCCGCCACGATCAGCGAGGTTTATCTGTATCACGATGCGGATACCGGTTTAAAAAGCGTTCCATTCGCTGAGATGATCGCTCACAAAGCGGAGTTTACCGATGATCTCTGGCAGGTCTATACCCAGTTTGAACCGTTTTTGCGCGCGTTTTAATGCGATTGTAATTGCCTTGAGGCGCCCGGTCTGTTATAATGCCCCTTGTCAAATAAAATATCCATTTCTCTTATTTCGAATCTGCGTAGATGAGGATCCATGACGCAGTGGCAACCCTTATAAAAATAAGAAGGTGCCTTACCGAGCAAGAGTTTCTTGAACAATAAGGGAAAGCAAGGAGTACCATGCTTTCTTTTATAGAAAGCAGTTTTTTTTTGAGCGCGAGGAGGAGTTATATTGTATAAAAATTTATTTACATCAGAATCGGTCGGGGAGGGGCATCCTGATAAAGTATGCGACCGCATTTCCGACGCGATTCTTGACGCCTGTCTGGCCGGGGATCCATACAGCCGCGTGGCCTGCGAGGTTTTCGCCACCACGAACCTGGTGATCATCGGCGGGGAAATCACCACCGCGGCGTTGATTGATTATGAACAGGTGGCCCGGCAGGCGATCCGTGACATCGGCTACAAAAGTGATGAGGAAGGTCTGGATGCCGACCACTGCGAGATCAGAGTGGTGCTTGACCAGCAGTCGCCTGATATCGCCCGGGGCACCAACCGCGAAGTCGGCGGGGCCGGGGATCAGGGCATCATGTTCGGGTACGCGACAAGCGAGACGAAAAATTACATGCCGCTGGCGATCGCGATCGCGCACCGTCTGATGCTTCTGGCCGGTCAGAAAAGAAAAAACGGCAGTTTTCCCTATTCCCGCCCGGACATGAAATCCCAGGTGACCATAGACTACACGGGCAAGCCGCGCATCGACACGATTCTCATGTCCTGCCAGCATGATCCCGATTATGACGAGAAAGTTTTCAAGGACTTTATTCATCATGAAATCATGGATGAGGTCGTCAGGGAATTCGGCCTGAATACCGACTATAAAGTACTGATCAATCCGACGGGACGGTTTGTGATCGGCGGCCCGCACGGCGATACCGGCCTGACGGGAAGAAAAATCATCGTGGACACTTACGGCGGTTATGCCCGGCACGGCGGCGGGGCTTTCTCCGGGAAGGATCCCAGCAAGGTGGACCGCTCCGCGGCGTATATGGCGCGCTATATCGCGAAAAATATTGTCGCGGCCGGCCTCGCGGACAAACTGGAAATCCAGCTGTCCTACGCGATCGGGGTGGCCGAGCCGACCAGCGTCCATGTCGAAACCTTCGGCACCGAGCACATTCCCGTCGCGAATATCCTTGACATCATCTTAAAAAACTTCGATCTGACGCCTAACGGCATCATCACCGCTTTAAATCTGTTAAGGCCGATCTACACGCCGACCTCGGCCTACGGGCATTTCGGCCGCGACGATATCGATCTGCCCTGGGAGAGACTGGATATGACAGAGAAAATCAAGGCAAGGTTGTAATAGGCCAGCGAAATGGGATTCTATTTGACAAATAACTGATGCGGACCGCCGAAAAATATTTGCTTTCCGGCGGTCTTGATGCTATAATGGGCAAGTCAGATATTGACGCAGAAGTTCCGCTGGGGCACGGCCCGTATGAACTTTCCAGAAAAGATTTGTTTAAAAGGAGAAGAAAGATGAACTTACAAATTGTGGAAGACATTACCAAAAAGCAGCTGCGCCACGATATCCCGGAGTTCCGTCCCGGCGATACTTTAAGGGTGTACGTAAAGATTCAGGAAGGCGACAAAAGCCGTATTCAGATGTTCGAGGGCGTTTGCATCGCCCGCAAAGGTCACGGCATTTCGGAGACCTTCACGGTGAGAAAGATCTCTTATCAGGTGGGAGTCGAAAGGACTTTCCCGGTTCATTCCCCGATCATCGACCATATCGCGGTCGTCC
The DNA here is from genome assembly GCA_964596105.1 of uncultured Erysipelotrichales bacterium. Taxonomy (GTDB): domain Bacteria; phylum Bacillota_I; class Bacilli_A; order Erysipelotrichales; family Coprobacillaceae; genus CAJUOR01. The sequence goes on from CAZQRT010000002.1 coordinate 14,796, forward strand.
GTTACGGCAAGGTGCGCCGTGCCAAACTGCATTACCTGCGCGGCTTAACCGGCAGAGCGGCCCGCATCAAAGAATTAAGAAAGTAGTGAAAAGCGGCTCGTCCGCTTTTTGTTTGCTGAAAAAAATGTTTTATGATATGATTGACAAAGAGGTGAGCAAGCATGAGCGCAACGGCAAAAGAATGGATCAAAAATATTGGCGAGTTAGTACTGGTCGCGATCCTCACTTATCTGATTTTTACCTATATAGTCAAACCCGTCAGCATTGAGGGCCACAGCATGATGCCCAGTATCAACGATGCTGATTTAGCCATAGTTGATACCATCGGTTTAAGGCAAAACGGCGTGAAACGCTTCGATGTCGTCATCATTGACTGCGACCGCCTGCAGGAACGCCTGATTAAACGCGTCATCGGTTTACCGAACGAAACCATTGAATACAAAAACGACCGGCTCTATGTGGACGGCCGGTACATCGCGGAGCCATTCCTCGATAAACAGTATATGAAAGACACCATCGCCGAAAGCGGCCTGACCCGCTTCACGAGCGATTTCAAAATCACCTTGAAAGACAATGAATACTTTGTCATGGGTGACAACCGCCCTCATTCCGAAGACTCGCGGGCGGTAGGCACCTTCGGGAGAGAAGATTTTATCGGCAAAAACGGCTTTATCATCTTTCCCTTCAGCCATTTTGGATATTTAAATCAACAGCAGTAAGGAAGCCCGGCTTCCTTTTTTTCAGGAGTCAGACAATGAACAGCATCAACTGGTACCCCGGACACATGGCCAAAGCCAGCCGGGAAATTGAAAACCGCATCAAAATGGTGGATCTGTTGATCGAGATTCGCGACGCCCGGGCTCCGCTGGCCACCGGCAATCCCTTTATCTCAAGCCTGACCGCCAAGCCGAAAATCATCCTGCTGGCCAAAGCGGATCTCGCCGACCCTAAAATCACGAAAATATATACCGCGAAACTGCAAGCCGATCACACCCGGGTGTTCAGCGCCGACCTCACCCGCTTTCAAGGCAAAAAGGAACTGACGCATAGCGCCCTGGAACTGTTGAAAGAGAAACGGGAAAAAGAGATCGCGAAAGGGCTGAAACCGCGCCCGGTGCGGGCTTTGATTGTCGGCATTCCCAATGCCGGCAAATCCACCCTGATCAACCGCCTGGCAAACCGCAAAGCCGCCCGGACCGGGGATACCCCGGGAGTGACGCGCGCCCAGCAGATCATCAAAGTCGGAAACGATTTTGAGCTGTTTGACACGCCGGGCATCCTGTGGCCGAAACTGGAAAGGGTTGATTATTCTTATCAGCTCGCCCTGATCGGGGCCATCAAGGAAACCATCATCCCGCTGGAGGATGTTTTTTCCTATGCCCTGCGTTATTTAGGCGAGCATTATCCCTCCCTGATAAAAGCGCGCTATCCGTTTGCGACCGATGATATTGCCTTTTGTGAAGCGTACGCGAAGGCTAAACACTATCCCGGGGAAGTCGATTATACCCGCGTCATGACGGAAGTCTTTCATGATATCCGCGCAGGAAGAATCGGGCGGGTGAGCTGGGAATATGAATGAATATGAAAACAGCGCCTATGAGAAAGGCTTTCGCTATGTCTGCGGCACCGATGAAGCCGGGCGCGGACCGCTGGCCGGACCGGTCGTGGCCGCGGCGGTCATGTTTCCAAGAGACTATCATGACGAGCGGATCGACGACTCGAAAAAGCTGAGCCCGAAAAAGCGCGAACTGCTGGCCAAAGAGATCATGGCTAAAGCCATCTCGTGGCAGGTGGCGGTCGTGGACGCCGGGACGATCGACAAGATCAATATCTACGAAGCGAGCCGCCTGGCGATGACGAAGGCCGTGTTAAGCCTGGATCCTTCGCCGGATTTTATCCTGACCGACGCCATGCCCTTAAACGTGGATATCGCGCATCTGGCCATCATCAAAGGCGATCAGAAATCCATCTCCATCGCCGCCGCCAGCATCCTCGCCAAGGTGTGCCGCGACCATCTCATGATGATCTATGACCATATGTATCCGCAATATGAATTCGCCCGTCATAAAGGCTATCCCACCAAAAGACATCTCGAACTACTGGAAAAATACGGACCCTGCCCGATTCACCGCCGCAGCTACCGCCCGGTCGCGCAGCTTACCTTTGACTTTTCAAGACATCAGTAAGATATCCCGCCATAATAATAGGGAGGGATCTGTCATGAGAGAGCGGCTAATCTATTTCAGTGTCATTTATCAGGGCGATTACAATAAAATCACAAAAGCCATTTCGCGGGATGTCATTCCTGATGAAAAGGCGGTCCGGCAGTGTTTAAGCGGGCTAGAGGAAAAGTGCGTGACCATTCTTGATGAGGATTACCCGCTGATGCTGAGAACCATTCAAAATCCCCCGTATGTGCTTTATTACCGCGGGCGTCTGGCCTGGACGACATATCCCGGGCTGGCGGTCGTGGGAGCCCGTAACGTCACCGCCTACGGCAAAGCATGCGCGGCTTACTTCGCCCGGGAACTTTCCCGGCATTTTGTCATCGTCAGCGGGATGGCGAAAGGGGTGGACGGCATCGCCCACCGCAACGCCCGCCGCACCATCGCCGTTTTAGGATCCGGCATCGATGTCGTTTATCCGGCCTGCCATCAGGAACTTTATGAACATCTCTGCCGTCATCATCTCGTGTGCAGCGAATATCCGCCTCATACCAGACCGGCGGCTTATCATTTTCCCTGGCGCAACCGCCTGATCGCCGGTCTCGCGCAAGGGGTAGTGGTCATTGAGGCGGCGAAAAAAAGCGGAACGATGATCACGGCGGGATATGCCGCCGAGCAGGGCAAAACCGTTTTCGCCGTTCCCGGCCGCATTACCGATCCTGCGGGATGCCTGGAATTAATCAGAGACGGCGCCGCCATACTGGCGGATCCGGCGGATGTCTACCGGGAGTTGAACATAAAAAGCATTGACATTGACCTTTAAAACCGCTATATATAGAAAAAAATGAAGGAGGGATGATGATGTCGGGGAAGCTTGTGATTGTCGAATCACCATCTAAATCTAGAACCATCGGGAATTATCTCGGTAAAGATTACCATGTGACATCAAGCAAAGGACACATCCGCGATCTGGCGACAACGGGAAAAGGCGGCCTGGGCGTGGATATTGAGCACGATTTTAAACCCGTCTACGTCATCAATAAAGATAAAAAGGATGTCGTGAAGGCTTTAAAAGAAGATGTGAAAAACGCTGACGAGGTCTATCTGGCTACCGATCCCGATCGTGAGGGAGAAGCGATCTCCTGGCATCTCGCCGAAGTTCTCGGGCTCGATCCGGCCACGACCCATCGCGTGGTTTTCAATGAAGTGACGAAAAACGCCGTGCGCGCCGCGATCGCCAGTCCCCGCACGATTGACATGAACCTGGTTCATTCCCAGGAAACGCGCCGCGTACTAGACCGTCTGATCGGATTTCGGCTCTCGCAGCTTTTAAGGACCAAAATCAAGTCCCGTTCCGCCGGGCGCGTGCAGTCGGTAGCCTTGAAGCTGATCGTGGATAAAGAGCGCGAAATCGCCGCGTTTGTCCCCCAGGAGTACTGGGAGATCAAAGCCCTGCTGGAAAAAGACGGGATCCGTTTTGAAGCCGAGCTGGACAAGAAAATAAAAATGAAAAACGAGGCCGAGGCTAACGCCATCTATGAGCGGCTCGGCAAGACGCTGACTTTGACCGATGTCAAAAAAAGCGCGCGCAAACGCGAATCCAAACCGCCGTTCATCACCTCGACCCTGCAGCAGGAAGCCTCGGGAAAGCTGGGCTTTGCCGCCAAAAAGACGATGATGATCGCCCAGAAGCTGTATGAGGGCGTCGATGTTTCCGACGGTCCGGTCGGTCTGATTACCTATATGCGTACCGATTCGGTGCGTCTGAGCGAGGACTTTGTCAAAGCGGCCCGGCAGTATATCATTGACAACTACGGCAAACAGTATGTCGGCAGAGTGAAAAAAGCGCGCAAAACCGAAAATGTGCAGGACGCTCACGAGGCGATCCGCCCGACGGACATCACCCGCACGCCGGATCTTGTCAAACCTTATTTAAGCCGCGATGAGTACCGCCTGTACGCCATGATTTACGCGCGGGCCCTGGCCAGCCTGATGGCCCCTTGCGGATATGACGCGACGAGTCTGAGCTTTGATGACCACGGCTATGTTTTCAAAGCCGCCGGCTCGCAGATGACCTTTGACGGCTATTTAAAAGTCTACGGCCCTTATGAGAAAACCCAGGACACCCCTTTGCCAAAGTTAGAGACAGGGGAGACGCTGACGGCGGAAAGCATCGACAAAAGCCAGCATTTCACAAAACCGCCGGCCCGTTATACCGAGGCGAAACTCATCAAGGAGCTCGAGGAATTAGGCATCGGACGGCCGAGCACATACGCCAGCATCATCGATACCATCCAGAGCCGGGATTACGTCGAGCTCGTTGACCGCCAGTTTCACCCGACCGAGTCAGGCATGCTGACCAATGACCGCCTGCAGGAGTATTTTTCCAGTATCATCAATGTGGCCTATACCGCCGAGATGGAAAAACAGCTCGATAAAATCGCGGAAGGCGAGGATTCTTATGTGCATACCCTGACCGATTTCAATGATAAATTTGAGCCGCTTTTGGAAAATGCCTACGAGAAGATGGAAAAAGTCGAAGCGAAGAAGACCGGGGAGATCTGTCCGCTGTGCGGTCACGAGCTGGTGGAAAGAAAAGGCCGCTACGGCACGTTTGTCGCCTGCTCGAATTACCCGGCCTGCAAATACATCAAAAAGGAACCCCAGCAGCTGGAGGAAACCGGCGAGCTGTGCCCGAAATGCGGCAGTCCGATGGTGAAACGTTTTGGCAAATACGGGCCGTTTGAGGCCTGTTCCAATTATCCGGACTGCAAGTATATTAAGCCTAAAGAGAAAACAAAGACCGCGGCCAAGGTCGTGGAGGGGATGACCTGTCCGAACTGCGGCGGCCCGGTGGTGGAAAGAAAAGGACGTTTCGGACCGTTTCTGGCTTGCGCGAATTACCCGAAGTGTAAAACAGTATTAGGAAAACCAGACAGTCAGTGATGAAAATGAAAGAGATCACGATTATCGGCGCGGGCCTGGCCGGAAGTGAAGCGGCCTGGCAGCTGGCGCGCCGCCATATTCCCGTCCGCCTTTATGAGATGCGGCCGGGCAAAAAGACCCCCGCCCATCACACCGGATATTTTTCGGAACTGGTCTGCTCAAATTCGCTAAGGGCGACGGGGCTGGAAAACGCGGTCGGCGTCTTAAAGGAAGAGCTGGCCTTGTGGGACAGTCTCATCATATCCGAGGCGAAAAAGCACGCCGTTCTGGCCGGGAACAGCCTGGCGGTTGACCGCGAAGGCTTCGCCAGGGGTGTCAGTGCGGCTTTGCGGAAGCATCCTGATATTACCATCATACAAGAAGAAGTGTCAAAAATCCCGCCGGGACCGGCGATCATCGCGACCGGACCGCTGACCAGCGATTCATTGCATACCGCTATCGCGGATATCACAGCCGATGATGATTTGTATTTTTACGATGCCGCGGCTCCGATTATCACAAAAGAAAGCATCGATTTCTCCAAAGCGTACTATAAATCGCGCTATGACAAAGGCGACGGGGAATATATCAACTGTCCCTTGACGGAAGATGAGTTTGAGCGGTTTTATGAGGCTGTCATTCATGCTGAGACCGTTACGCCGAAAGATTTTGAGGAGCGCTTTTTTGAAGGCTGCATGCCTTTTGAAGTGATGGCCGCGCGCGGTGAAAAGACACTTTTGTTCGGACCGATGAAACCGGTCGGGCTGGAAAAAGACGGCGTCCGCCCTTACGCGGTCGTGCAGCTGCGCCAGGATAACGCGGAAGGCACCCTCTACAACATCGTCGGCTTTCAAACCCGTTTAACCTGGCCGGAGCAGAAAAGAGTCATCCGCATGATTCCCGGGCTGGAGCATGCCGGGTTTGTGCGCTACGGCGTCATGCACCGCAATACGTATCTCAACGCCCCGCGGCTGTTGAATGCCTGCCAGCAGTTTAAAGACCGCGACGACTTGTTTTTCGCCGGGCAGATGACCGGCGTCGAGGGTTATGTCGAGTCGTGCGCCTCGGGACTCATGGCGGCGGTTCATATCGCCCATTACATCAACGAAGAGACGCTTTTGCCGTTTCCGGAAACGACGGTGATGGGGGCGCTCGATCATTATATCACCACGGCGAACGCCGAAGGCTTTCAGCCGATGAAGGCCAATTTCGGGATTTTGCCGCCGTTAACTGTTCAGCACAAGAAAAAGGACCGTAAAATGCTTTACGCCCGGCGCGCGTTGGAAGACGCCGGGGCTTTTCGGGAGATTTATCATGCGTGAATTATTAGATGAGTTTATCGATTATTTAACGGTGCAAAAACAGTATTCCGGCGATACCGCGGACGCTTACCGGCGCGATATCAGCGGCCTCATCGATTTTATCAGCGCCGAGTCTTTAAACGGCTTTGATGATATGGATGAGGTGGCGATCCGCGACTTTTTAGGCACGCTGTATGATCAAAATCTCGCCCCGAGCACCATTTCGCGCCATCTCAGCAGCATCCGTTCTTTCTATGACTGGCTTTACCAGAAGCGCATCGTCGCCGACAATCCGTTCCGCCTCGTGTCCAGCCCCCGTCAGGAAAAGAAGAATCCCGATTTTCTGTTCTATGACGAGATGACGCAGCTTCTCGACAACATCGATGTCAGCGATGATTTAGGCATTCGCAACCGCGCCATTTTTGAGCTGATGTACGCCTCGGGCCTGAGAGCCGGCGAAGCCGTGGGCTTGAAACTGGGCGATATCGACCGCTCCCGCATGGTTTTGACGATTCTCGGCAAGGGGGATAAACAGCGCATCGTGCCTTTTCATGAGCTGGCTTTGGAGTGGCTTGACAAGTATATTCAGGATGTCCGGCCGGCGCTGCTGGCGAAAAGTCACCAGGACACAGATATTGTCTTCTTAAATAAAAACGGGCGGCCTTTGACGACCCGCGGCCTCAGAGATATTCTTGACCGGGTGACAAACGAAACCGGGCTCAGCCGCCACATTCACCCCCATACCATCCGCCACACGTTCGCCACCCATCTATTGGACAGCGGGGCGGAGCTGGCCATGGTGCAGAAGATGCTCGGTCACGAGTCGCTTGCCACCACGGAGATTTACACGCATGTTTCCAAGGAAAAGCTGAAAAGAACATATCAGAAAAGTCATCCTCTCGCGAAAAAAGATCAGTAATGGTCAGCTCATCTGACCATTTTTTCGTATTGAATTTTTTGGCTGGGTATGCTAGAATGGTCAGTGCAAAAAAATACGCACACCGTTTAGTGGGGCGGCCGGGTGCCATTTGGTGGCCGTGCTAGAAACGGTGGAGGAACAACCAAAGGAGGAAAACACATGTCAGTTGTTTCGATGAAGAAACTCTTGGAGGTCGGTGTGCATTTCGGCCACCAGACCAAACGCTGGAACCCGAAGATGGCGCCTTACATCTTCACTTCGCGTAACGGCATCTACATCATCGATCTGCAGAAAACGAGCCGTCTGATCGATGAGGCTTATCAGGCCATGAACGCGATCGCCGCCAAGGGCGGCAAGGTGCTGTTTGTCGGCACCAAAAAGCAGGCTCAGGAAGCGGTCATGGAAGAGGCCATCCGTTCCGGATCTTTCTATGTCAACAGCCGCTGGCTGGGCGGAACGTTAACCAACTTCAAGACCATTCAGCGCCGTATCCGCCGCCTGAAAGAACTGGAGAAAATGGAGAACGACGGTTCTTTTGATGTCCTGCCGAAAAAGGAAGTCATCAATTTAAGAAAAGAAGCGGCCAAACTGGAGCGTAACTTGGGCGGTATCAAAGAGATGCGCCGGGTTCCAAACGCCTTGTTTGTGGTTGACCCGAAAGTGGAGCACAACGCCGTCGCCGAAGCGCGGAAACTGCATATTCCGGTATTCGGTATTGTCGATACCAACTGTGATCCTGATGATGTTGATTATGTCATTCCGGCCAACGATGACGCGATTCGCGCCGTGCGCCTGATCGTGGGCACGATGGCCGACGCGATTGTCGAGGCGAAAGGCGGCTCGCTGTCTTACGCTTATGTCAAAGATGAGGATGACAAGGAAGTCAGCATGAATGACGCTTTAACGAGCGTGGATAACGCCGCTGAGAAGCGCCGCGCGCCGCGTTACCGTGACGACCGCCCGCGCCGTCCGCGTCCGAATCCTCGCCGTCAGGCGCCGCAGCAAGAAGAGAACACGGAAACTAAAGGAGAAGAATAACATGGCTGTCAATGCTAAATTAGTCAAAGAATTACGGGAAAAAACCGGGGCGGGCATGCTCGACTGCAAAAAAGCGCTGGAAGCCACCGACGGCAATATCGAAGCGGCTTTTGACTGGCTGCGAGAAAAAGGCATTGCCAAGGCCGCGAAAAAAGCGGACCGCATCGCCGCCGAGGGTTTGACGGCTTTTGCCGTTGACAATGATGACGCGGTTATCATCGAGGTCAATTCGGAAACGGATTTCGTCAGCAAAAATCAGCAGTTCAAAGATCTCGTGGCCGCTATCGCCAGCTGTGTTTTGAAAAATAAACCGGCCACGATGGAAGAGGCTTTGCAGTGCGAGATGGACGGCGAGACGCTCAATGACGCCATCATCGCCGCCACCAGCCGCATCGGGGAAAAGATCAGCTTCCGCCGCTTTGCCGTTTTAACCAAAAAAGAAAACCAGACGTTTGGCGCTTATTCCCATATGGGCGGCCGGATCACCGCGCTTGTGCTGGTGGAAAACGCCACGCCGGAAAAAGCCCGCGATGTCGCGATGCATGTCGCGGCCAGCGCCCCGCAGTATATCAGCCGTGACGATATCCCGGCCGATGTCCTGGAAAAAGAACGCCACATTCTCCAGACTCAGGCCCTGGAGGAAAACAGCCAGGCCGCGAAGCCGAAGCCGGAAAATATTGTCGTCAAGATGGTTGAGGGCCGTTTAAACAAGAACCTCGCGGAAATGTGCCTGAATGATCAGGCCTTTGTCAAGGATCCGAATCAGAAAATCTCCCAGTATCTGGGTGAGGGCAAGGTCGTTTCCATGGTCAGATACCTGGTGGGCGAGGGCATGCAGAAGCGCGAGGAAAACTTCGCCGAGGAAGTCGCCGCGCAGATTAAAAAGTAAAGTATTTCAAAAAAGGACTGATCTTTTGATTAGTTCTTTTTTTTGCTCTTTAAAGTGGCATTCATCCGGAAAAAATGGTAAAATTTTTTAAGAGCAAGGGGAGTTTTGAACATGACTTATCAAAGAGTGCTGTTAAAGCTGTCCGGCGAAGCGTTAGCCGGAGAAAAAGGCTATGGCATTGACGCTTACACGGTAGCGGATATTGCCAGGCAGATCAAAGCAGCGAAAGATTTAGGGGTGCAGATGGCCATCGTCTGCGGCGGCGGCAACATCTGGCGCGGCAAAGTTGGCAGCGCCATGGGGATGGAAAGAGCGACCGCGGACAACATGGGCATGCTCGCGACAGCCATGAACGGGCTGGCCGTGCAAAGCGCTTTGGAGAAAGAGGGCGTGGAGACCCGCCTCATGACGGCCATTGAAATGAAGCAGGTCGCCGAACCTTACATCCGGCGCCGCGCCGTCCGCCATCTTGAGAAAGGGCGGATCGTCATCTTCGGGGCGGGACTGGGCAGTCCTTTCTTTACCACCGATACCACCGCGGCCTTGAGAGCGGCGGAAATCGAGGCGGAAGTCATCTTAATGGCGAAAAACGGGGTCGACGGGGTCTACAGCGATGACCCTAAAACCAATAAGGACGCCTTTAAATTTGACACCATCGACTATATGGAGCTGTTAAACCGCCATCTCATGGTCATGGACCAAACGGCCGTGACCTTATGCATGGACAACCATATCGATCTCATCGTCTTTAACATGCAGGAGAATGGCAATATCGCGAAAGCGGTCAGCGGCGCGAAGATTGGAACAAAAATCACAGGAGGGAACAAGCAATGACAGATGAAATTATTGAGAAAATGACCGGCCGGATGGACAAAGCCATCGCCGCGCTGGAAAATGAACTGGTGACCGTGCGCACCGGCCGCGCCAATCCCAACATTTTAGCCCGCGTCAATGTGCTCTACTATGGCGAGCAGACCCCGATCAACCAGGTCGCGAACATTTCTGTCGTGGAAGGCCGGCAGCTGGTCGTCAAACCTTATGACCGCGGCAGCATGAAAGATATCATCCGGGCCATCAATGAGGCGGACCTCGGCCTGAACCCGCAAAATGACGGCCAGGTGATCCGCATTGTGATTCCGCCTCTGACCGAGGAGCGCCGCAAGGAACTCGTCAAGCAGGTGTCCAAAATGGCCGAGCAGTCCAAGGTAGCGGTCAGAAACATTCGCCGCGACGGCAACGAAGCCATCAAAAAAGGCGGCTTCAGCGAGGATGAGACGAAGCTGGCCCAGGAGAAGGTACAGAAGAAAACCGACGAGTACATCAAGAAAATCGACAAGATCGCCAAAGATAAAGAGAAAGACATCATGACCGTCTAGGGACGGTCTTTTTGCTTTGTCTATCAACTTAAATCATGTTATAATAGCGATGCTTTTTAGAAAGGAAGGATGACGGTGGCAGAAAAAGAAAATGAAATCGCCCTGGATATGGATCGCATCCCGAAACATATTGCCTTCATCATGGACGGCAACGGGCGCTGGGCGAAAGAGCGCAACCGGCCGCGGACATTCGGTCATCACGAGGGAACGAAAACCGTGCGCCGCATTGCCATGGAAGCCAGCCGGCTGGGCGTGAAGGCGATGACGGTCTATGCTTTTTCCACGGAAAACTTTAATCGTCCCTCCAGCGAAGTTGATTATATCTTCAAGCTTCCCAAAGAATTTTTTTCTTTATATCTCGGCGAATTAATCGCAAACAATGTCCAGATCCGCTTTATCGGCCATGTCGAAAAAGCTCCCGAGTCCTGCCGCTCCGTGATTTTTGACGCGGTCCGGCAAACCGCCAAAAACACCGGCATGATTTTGTGCTTCGCCTTTATTTACGGGGCGCGAAACGAGATCGTCGACGCCGTCAAAGATATCGCTATGGAAGTTCAGGAAGGAACTTTGGATATTTCGGAAATCGATGAGGATTTAATGGACAGCTATTTAATGAGCGCGGATCTTCCCCCGGTGGATCTCATGATCCGCACGAGCGGGGAATACCGCCTGTCCAATTTTATGCTGTGGCAGCTGGCCTACGCGGAACTGTACTTTACCCCGGTATACTGGCCGGATTTTGACGAGGAAGACCTTCATGAGGCGATCCTTTGCTATCAGGGCCGCGAGCGGCGGTTTGGAGGCATCCGGTCATGAAACAGCGCGTGATAACCGGGACGGTGCTGGTCCTCGTAGCAATCGTCGCTTTCGGGATCGGCAACGCCCTTCTAAAAATACTCCTCGCGCTGGTTTTGATCATGGCGATGCATGAGATCTATCAGCTGCGCGATGACATCGGTCCCGTTGAAGAGATTTTGTATGATATCCTCTTTGTTATTTTGTTTGCCCTTTATGATACCAGCTACCTGTTTAAACCCTGGGCTTATCCTTCGCTTTTGATGATCCTTTTGACGCTGGCGATTATTTTTCAAAAGCCGAAACTGGACTCGCTCTGTTTAGTTTACACCTTCGGACTGGTGATCACCGGCGGACTTCACGCTTTGATGGCACTGTCGGCCAATTTAGGTTTTCACGCCGTCGCGTTTCTGTTTCTCGCCACTTACGGCTGTGACACCGGCGCCTATTTTACCGGCATGCTGATCGGCAAAACCAAATTAACCCCGATTTCTCCTAAAAAAACTGTGGAAGGGGCACTCGGCGGAATGCTGGCCGGCGTGGCTCTGGCTTTTGTTTATGAACTGATTTTCCCGCTGCCCGATATGGGCCTGGCGCCGTGGCTGATCGCGCTCATTTTCACGATCACCGGCCAGCTGGGCGATCTCGCCTTCAGTCTGGTGAAACGTAACTATCATATCAAGGATTACTCCAACCTTCTGCCCGGGCACGGCGGGGTGCTGGACCGCCTGGACAGCCTGTTGTTTAACGCTTTAACCTTCGCGGTGATCTTGAGTCTTTGAGGTGAAAGCATGAAAAGCATTATTGTTTTAGGGGCGAGCGGATCGATCGGGCTGCAGAGCATCGATGTCATCGCGGCTCATCCCGATCAGTTTCAGCTCGCCGGGATGGCGGTCGGTCATAATATCGAGATGCTGGAGCAGATCTTAAACATGATCACCTGCCCCTTCATCAATGTCAGCAGCGCTCACGACGCGGCTTATTTAAAAGAATGCTATCCTGATATCACCTTTACCTCCGGTACTGACGGTTTACTGTCACTATGCGCGATGCCGGCCGATATGGTCATCAACGGGATCACCGGTTTCGCCGGGGTGGCGCCTTCTTTGAAAGTGCTGGAAACCGGCAAATATCTGGCGCTGGCAAACAAGGAGACGATGGTGGTAGCCGGCCCGCTGGTCAAGGCGGTCGCCCGGCCCGGTCAGATCATCCCGGTCGACAGCGAGCACTCGGCGATTTTTCAGTGTCTTAACGGCGAGAATATGTCCGATGTCGCGCGCCTGATCATCACCGCCAGCGGCGGCCCGTTTCGCGATAAAACCCCGGCCGAGCTGGAGCATGTGACCAAGGAGGACGCTTTAAAACACCCCAACTGGTCAATGGGCCCGATGATCACCGTGGACAGCGCCACCATGTTCAATAAGGCCCTGGAAATCATTGAGGCGCACTGGCTTTTTGATATGCCTTATGAAAAAATTGACGTGATCATGCATCCCGAAAGCATCGTCCATTCGATGGTGGAATTTGTCGATAAAGGAGTTATGGCGCAGCTGGGCATGCCTGATATGCGCATGCCGATTCAGTACGCTCTGACTTATCCGGACCGCATGCCGCTAAGGGGCGGTTGTCCGCTGCGCCTGGAAAAACTCGGGAGTCTGACGTTTCGGGCCATGGATCAAAAGCGCTTTAAAGCGATCAAGATCGCTTATGAGGTCGGCGCGGCTGAGAAAACGTATCCCGCGGTATTAAACGCGGCCAAGGAAGCGGCGACAAAATTATTTTTAGACGATAAAATCGCGTTTTTAGATATCGAAAAACTCGTCATCGCGGCTTTAAAGGCCCATGAGCCGAAGACGGATCCTGATTATGAGGACTTGCGGCTGGCCGACCAGTGGGCCCGAAGCTATGTGGAAGGAGTGGAACTGTGCAGATTATCATCAATATCCTGATCTTCATTTTTATCCTGGGAACCATCATTCTCGTTCATGAATTCGGGCATTTCATCACCGCCAAACACTTCGGGGTGTACTGCGCGGAATTCTCGATGGGCATGGGCCCGAGTCTGTGGCATCACAAAAAGGGGGAGACAACCTATCATATCCGCCTGTTTCCGATCGGCGGATATGTCGCGATGGCCGGTGAGGACGATCAGGAGGATAATCCCGAACTGGCTGACGTCCCGCCGGAAAGAACCATCAAAGGGATCAAAACCTGGCAGCAGATCATGGTCATGGGGGCCGGGGTTTTTATGAACTTTGTCCTGGCTATCGTGATTTTATTCGGCCTCAATATGGCGGCCGGTTCCGTCAGCGTCGATACCAATGAGATCGGCACCATCAGAGATGACGGCGCGGCGGTTACGCTGCGGCTTGAAGCCGGTGATGTCATCACCCATATCGAAATGCCGGATTTAAACATCTCCGCCGATATCGCGACCCTCACGGATTTAAAAAATACTTTGACCGAAGCCGGGGAGATTTCGCAGGCTGATCAGAATATCACTATCACCTATGACCGCGACGGGCATACCGCCACCACCAGCGGTCAGGTCTCCTACAATGAGGAACAGCAGGCGTACTATTTAGGCGTCACCGTGCCGGTGCGCCGTCTCTCGTTTACCGAAGCGGTCCAGTACACTTTCTCGACCGTCTGGGAGATGGCCACGCTGATCTTTACCACCCTGGCCCGTTTGTTCACCCATACCAAAGAGACGATCGGCCAGCTTTCCGGACCGGCCGGCATCTACCAGGTGACAAGCCAGATCGCCGCCACGGGGAGCATCATCAATTTACTGTCACTGGTAGCGATGCTGTCGATCAATATCGGCGTCTTTAACTTAATGCCGGTGCCGGGTTTGGACGGCGCGCAGATTTTATTTGCTGTCGTGGAAAAAATCATCGGTCACCCGATTCCCGTCAAGCTCCGTTACTATTTGCAGATAGCCGGTCTGGCGCTCGTTTTCGGCCTCATGATCGTGGTTACCATTCAGGATCTCGGCCGGATATTTTAAGGAGGAATCGCCATGAACAAAATGGCTGTGCTGTTAAATCAGCTGCAGGTTGAGGAAGACGAACAGTTAGCCGGCGGTGTTTTGAAGGAGGTAACAGTCGATGAAAATGACTGTTACTCTTTCTTTATCGCATTAGAAGAACCGTTGAGCTTTCAAAAATACATCGCCTTTCAAAAAGCCCTGGCCCGCTTTCCCTATCCGGCGGAGGCTTTTTTTGAGACGCGCACTCCCTTGTATGTTAAAGACGAGGTGCTGCTGTTTGCCGCTTATTTCGCGAAAATGAATGACGCCGCGCAAAATCTGAAAATGGATTATGAGGGCGACACCCTGACCGTTTATGCCGTCAGTGCCGTCCAGAAGCCTGGCCTCGAAGATTTCGCCCAGGCCCTGGCCGAACAAATGGAACAGGCCGGCTATAAAATTTACTGCCGGATCGCGGTGGATGATCAGGATGAAGACTTTTTAAAACTGAAAGCGGATCTGGAAAAACCGCAGGATATCCAGGTGGCGCCGGTCAAAAAAGAGGAGCGCCCTGTACGCCGCTATAAAAAAGAGTATGTCGCGACGCCGTTAAAGGCGCTTGACGGCAGCCAGAAATATGTGAGCGTGGAGGGTTTTATCTTTAAGACGGAGACGGCGAAAACCAAAGCCGGCAAGGCCGCCCAGACCCTGTGGCTCACCGATTACGAGGATGCCGTGATGCTGAAAAGATTCGAAGGCCCCAAGTGCAGCCTTGAGGAGATGAACGACTTTGCCAAAGGCAATGTGTATGTCGCGGTGCGCGGCGAGGTCAGCCACGATAATTACGAGAAGGAACTGGTCATTTATCCCGATGACATCAGTGTGGTGGCGAAACCCGACGCGCGTTTTGATGACGCCGAGAACAAGCGGATTGAGCTTCATCTTCACACGAACAACTCCGCGATGGACGGCATCAGCGACATCACCTCTTATGTGAAAAGGGCCAGGGAATGGGGTTATGAGGCGATTGCCCTGACCGATCACAACAATGTCCAGTCCTTTCCCGAGGCCGAGGCCGCCGCGAAAAAATATCAGATGAAGATGATTTACGGCGTCGAGCTTTCCGTCATATCCCCCGATCTGGAACTTGTCAAAAACGCGAGGAGCGCGGATTTAAGTCAGGCCGAGTATATTTCCTTCGATCTGGAAACGACAGGCCTGTCCTGCCAGTTCGATGAGATCACGGAATTCGGGGCCGTCAAGATATCCCGCGGCGAGATCGTCGACCGCTTCCAGACCTTTGTCAAACCATCCGCGCCGATCCCTGACGCGGTGGTCCGTTTAACCCATATCACCAATGAGATGGTGCGGGACGCTCCTGACATCGCCACTGTCATGCCGGAAATCCTGGCCTTTTTCGGGGATGATGTCCTCGTGGCTCATAACGCCGAATTTGATATCGGTTTTATGAATGAGGCCTTAAAGAAAATGGGACGTCCGCCCCTGGCCAATCCTTATATTGACTCGCTGCCCTTGGCGAGAGCGATGCTGAAGCCGATGAAATCGTACCGCCTGGGCGCGATTGCCCGCGCCTACAAGGTCAGCTATGACGATGAGGTGGCCCACCGCGCCGATTACGACGCCGAAGTACTGGGCCGGGTGGTTTTGATGATGTTTCATCAGCTTTTGCAGGAGGGGGTGCGCGACCTGCGAGATCTCAACGCCTACTGGGATGTCGACGAGGCCTGCCATCACGCTTACTCCTATCACATGACTGTTTTAGCGAAAAACCAGACCGGTCTCAAGGATCTGTTCAAGCTGGTGACGGAAACCAATACCACTTATTTTAACGAGGAGCCGCGGGTTCCTAAAGAGCTGGTCGCCTATTACCGCCAGGAGCTATTGGTCGGGTCGTCGTGCTACAAGTCGGATGTTTTTGAAGCGGCTTTGAACAGCAGTGACGAGAAGCTGGCTGAGCTTGTTTCCTTTTATGATTATATTGAAATTCAGCCCCTGGAGGATTATGAGCACGTCGTGGCGCGCGGCAATGCCCGCGATATGGATCGCGTCAGGGCCGCTTTAAAGCGTTTAATCGCGGCCGCCCGCAAACAGAACAAGATCATCGTCGCCACCGGGGATGTCCATTTTCTTGATCCCGAAGACAAGATTTTCCGGGAGGTTTTCATCACCAACCCGACGATCGGCATCAACCACCGCGCTCATCCCCTGTGCGACCGCAAAAATCCCCGCGCCGTCAATCCGGACTGCTATTTCCGCACCACCGGGGAAATGCTGGCAAGCTATTCGCGGTGGCTTGATGAAGCGGAGGCTTATGAGCTGGTCGTCACGAATCCTAAACTTATCGCCGGACAGATTGAAGAGGTCCGCGTCGTGCACGATCAGCTGTACACCCCGGCCATTGCCGGCGCCGATGAGAAACTCTCCAGCCAGTGCTACGCAACAGCGAAAAAAATGTACGGGGATCCCCTCCCGGACATTGTCGCCAGCCGTCTTGACCGCGAGCTGAACAGCATCATTAAACACGGCTTTGGTGTCATTTATTATATCGCTTCCCGCCTCGTGCGAAAAAGCAACGAGGACGGTTATCTGGTCGGCTCCCGGGGCTCGGTGGGATCGAGCCTGGTGGCGACTTTAAGCGGCATTACCGAGGTCAATCCGCTGCCGCCGCATTACCGCTGTCCGCGCTGCGGATACAGCGAGTTTGTCGATGAAAAGCTTTATCCCGACGGTTTTGATCTGGAACCCAAATTATGCCCGGTCTGCCATGAGCCTCTGATCGGCGACGGGCACAACATTCCTTTTGAGACCTTCCTCGGTTTTGACGGCGACAAGGTTCCCGATATTGATTTGAATTTTTCCGGTGATTATCAGTGGCGGGCGCATGATTATACCAAGGTGCTGTTCGGCGAGGACAAGGTTTACCGGGCCGGCACGATCAATACTGTCGCGAACAAGACCGCCTACGGCTTTGCCCGCGGCTACGGCGAACTGCTGGGGATTGATCAGTCGATCCGCTCGGCCCAGCTGGAATATCTCGCCCAGGGCTGTTCCGGGGTGAAGCGCACGACCGGCCAGCATCCCGGGGGCATTATCGTCATTCCTAAAGATATGGATGTGTATGATTTTACCCCGGTGCAGTATCCGGCCGATGATACCGAATCTTTATGGAAAACAACCCATTTTGATTTCCACGCGATTCATGACAATGTTTTGAAACTGGATATTTTAGGTCATGTTGATCCTACCGTGATCCGCATGCTGCAGGACATGACCGGGGTGGACCCGAAAACGATTCCTAATAATGATCCCAAGGTTTTAAGTCTGTTTAACTCGTGTGAGGCGATGGGCATTGATCTGGGCTATCTGTCGTGCCAGACCGGGGCGCTCGGTTTGCCGGAGTTTGGCACGCCGTTTGTGCGCAGCATGCTGGAGCAGACCCATCCCCAGACCTTTCATGATCTGTTGATCATATCGGGGCTTTCCCACGGCACCAATGTCTGGGTGGATAACGCCGATCTTCTGATCCGCTCCGGGACCTGCTCTTTGCAGGAGGTTATCGGCTGCCGTGACGACATCATGATCTATCTTTTGCAGCACGGCCTGGAACCGCTGGAGGCTTTTAAGATCATGGAATTTGTCCGCAAGGGCAATGCCTCCCGGGACAAGGAAGGCTGGCAGCAGTGGGTCAAGGTTCTTGAGGATCATCATATCGCTTCCTGGTATATTGATTCGTGCGCCAAGATTCAGTACATGTTTCCAAAAGCGCATGCCACCGCCTATGTCCTTTCCGCGGTGCGCGTCGCCTGGTGGAAGCTCTATTATCCTCTGGAGTATTACGCCGTTTATTTCACGACGCGCTGCGATGCCTTTGAGATTGAGACGATGGTGCAGGGCAAGGCGGCGGTGCTGAAAAGGCATGAGGAGCTGGGGGCGCTGATGCAGGCCAAGAAGTCCACCAAGAAAGACGATGATCTTTACGCCATGTTTGAAATCTGCCTGGAGATGTATGAGAGGGGCTTTCATTTTTCCAATATCAGTCTGGCGGCTTCCCAGGCGACCCGTTTTATCGTCGACAAAGATCATCCGCGCGCGATTCTGCCCCCGTTTTCCGTGATTGACGGCCTCGGGGAGGCGGTCGCCCAAAGCGTCATCGAGGCCCGTGAGGATCATCCTTTTTTAAGCAAGGAGGATGTCATCAAACGCACCAGGCTGAACAATTCGCATATTAAATTTTTAACGAAAATGCGCGTTTTTGAAGGAATGCAGGAAGAAAATCAGCTTTCGCTGTTTTAAGCCTTGCATTTTAAAAGGAATATGCTAAAATAGGTTTGCGTAAGAAAAAAGCGAGTGGGGGAACCCACTCTTTATTGTTGGAAAAGGGGAGTCATATGATCGTTCAAGCCGTAACAGACCTGGTGCAGGAAACCTTGCGGGACATGGCCTGTGAGCTTTATGACGTCGTTTATGAGCAAGTCGACGGGGAATGGTATTTACGTATCTTCGCGGATAAAATTGACGGGGATCTGGATCTCGACACGTGTGTGGCTTTAAGCGAGGCGATCAGCGCTTTGCTGGATGAGGCGGATTTAATCAGTCACGAGTACTACCTGGAAGTGTCCTCGCCGGGGGCGGAGCGGCCGTTGAAAAGTCTCGCCGCGGTTAAAGCGGCCGTCGGGGAGTATATTTATATGACCTTCGCGAAGCCGCAAAATGGTTTGACGGACTTGTACGGCACGCTGCGGGATGTCCATGATGATATCCTGGAAGTGGATTATCTGGTGAAAAACATTCAAAAGCATATGGCGGTGGCCTATGCGGATATTGCCTTTATTCGTTTAGCGGTACGATTTTAGGGGGATTATTATGGCGGAACAAAGTAATGGATTCTTGGAAGCTTTAGACGCGCTGGAAAGCGAGCGGGGCATCAGCCGCGAGACGGTTTTTGACGCCTTGAAAGAAGCTCTGGAGAAATCATACAAACGTAATTATTTATGCCCGGAAGCGAATGTGCGCGTCGAAATCGATCCGGACACTTTCGCGATCTCGCTGTATGAGATTCGCGAGGTGGTCGATGATGTCAATGATGAGGATCTCGAGGTCAGCCTGGAGGAGGCCCAGGCGGTCAATCCCGATTACAAGATCGGGGACCAGGTGGAGACCAAGGTGGATCCCCAGGTTTTCGGCCGCCTCGCGGCCAGTCAGACCAAGCAGATTTTGCGGCAGAAGATCCGCGAAGCGGAGAAGGAAGTTCTCTATAACGAGTATATCGATAAAAAGGACGAGATTATCACCGGCACGGTCGACAGCAAACTGCAGTTCGGCTGGATTATCAACATCGGCAAGATGGGCGCGATCCTTCCGGCCAGCCGCATGATTCCTAACGAGAAACTGGTGCCCGGCCAGCCGATCAAGGTCTATGTGACGGATGTGGAAAATAACGCCAAGGGCGCCCGCGTCAGTGTTTCGCGGACCGATCCGCAGCTGGTGAAACGGCTGTTTGAGCTGGAGGTGCCGGAAATTTACGACGGCACGGTGGAGATTAAAAACGTGAGCCGCGAACCGGGCCAGCGCTGCAAGATCGCGGTTTACGCCAAAAACAAGATGGTGGATCCGATCGGCGCCTGTGTCGGTCCAAAGGGCACCCGGGTGAGAAATATCGTCAATGAGCTGAACGGGGAAATGGTCGATATTGTCCTTTATGACAAGGACCCGAAAGTGTTTATCGCCAACGCCCTGAGTCCGGCCCAGGTGAAGCGGGTTTTACTGCATAAAGAGGATGACGTGAAAACCGCCACGGTCATCGTCAATGACAACCAGCTGTCTTTGGCGATCGGCAAAAGCGGTCAGAACGCCCGTTTGGCGGTGCGTTTGACGGAGTGGAAGATCGATATTAAATCGCAAAGCGAGGCGGACGCCGAAGGGCTGGATTACGCCGCTTTGGATGATTACCGGATGGAAGTCAAGAAGCCGGAACCGGTGGTAGAAGAAGTAGAGCCGGTTGTGGAGATGGTCGCTGAACCGGAAACTGTTGAGGAAATCCCTGCGGTTGAGGAGCCGGTAGTTGAAGAGGCTGTTCCCGAAGTGCCTGAGGAAGAGCCGGAACCAGAACCGGTGGTTATTCCCGATATCATCCCGGATATTATTCCGGTTATGCCGCAGCCGAAGAAAAAGAAGAAAGAGAACCGCAGCGCCCCGCGCCGCGATTATGTCCGCCCGGCCGCCCCGACGCCGAAGAAAAATATCGAGGCGATGCCGATTTTTACCGAGGACGAGGATTACGATTACGAATATGACGATGACGATGATTTAGCTAAATACGACGAGGACATCGATTACGATGCCTACGACGAGTATTACGATAATTAAGGACAGGTGATTTCATGCGTAAGATCCCGATGCGCAAATGTGTCGCCACTGGTGAACAGCTTCCGAAAAAGGAGTTAATTCGCGTCGTCAAAAATAAAGAGGGGGAAGTGTTCGTGGATGAGACCGGCAAGAAAAACGGGCGCGGGGCTTATCTGAAGCGCTCTTTGGAGGCCATTGAGCTGGCGCAAAAGAAGGGCAGCTTAAAGCGGGCACTGGAGACAGATATCCCCGCGGAAATCTATGAGGAGCTGAAGCGCTACGCCGTCAAGTAAGGCGCTGGCGGGGCTGGCGGGACTGGCTTTCCGGGCCGGCAAGGTCGTTTACGGCAGCGCGGTTTTCGCCGCGATCAAAAGCCGCCAGGCCTGTCTGGTGCTTTATGACGCCGGCGCTTCCGAAAATACCCGAAAGAAGATCCGCGACAAGACGTCATTTTATCATGTCAAAGCTGTCGCGAGAGATGATTTTGCCCTTTTAGCGAGCGCGATTTCAAAACCGCGGATTAAGGCTTTCGCCATCATGGACAAGGGCTTCGCGGCCCGGATGATCAACGAGATAGAGGAAGGTGTATCAAATGGCAAAAATGGCCAAGAAACGTCCGGTGAACAACCGGCCGAAAAAGAATTCCAATTATAATCGCAATAAAAAAAGAAATCCGGGTAATCCCGCCCGCCCGGCCGCGGCGGAAAACAGCGTGATCGTCTATGAAGAGGGCATCACGGTTGGCGAACTGGCAAACAAGCTGAATAAGCCGGTGGCGGAAGTCAGCAAGTTTCTGTTTCTTTTGGGAAAGCTTTTGAATATCAACTCCTCGCTCGATGATGAGACGGTGGAGCTGGTCTGTATGGAATACGGCCGCGAGGCGCAAAAGCATGTTGAGATTAGCGCCGCGAACTTTGAGGATATCGTGGAGGTCGACAACCCGGAGGATCTCGAGGAGAGACCGCCGGTGGTGACGATCATGGGACATGTCGATCACGGCAAGACGACCCTGCTCGACGCGATTCGCAATTCGCGGATCGTGGACAAGGAGTTTGGCGGCATCACCCAGCATATCGGGGCTTATCAGGTCGATGTGAACGGCAAGAAGGTCACCTTTCTGGATACCCCCGGCCATGAGGCTTTCACGGCGATGCGCGCCCGCGGGGCGCAGATCACCGATATTGTCATCATTGTCGTGGCCGCCGATGACGGCGTGATGCCGCAGACGAAAGAGGCCATCGACCACGCCCGCGCCGCCGGGGTTCCGATTGTCGTGGCCATCAACAAAATGGACAAACCGGGCGCTGATCCGGACCGCATCATGAGCGAAATGAGCGATCTCGGCCTGCTGCCGGAAGCCTGGGGCGGCGATACTGTCTTTATCCAGATGTCGGCGCGGAAAAATGAGGGCATCGACGAGCTTCTGGAAGCGCTGATTGTCGTCGCGGAAATGGCGGATTTAAAGGCCAATCCCCATCGTCCGGCGCTCGGCAGCGTCGTCGAGGGGCGGCTTGACAAGGGCCGCGGACCGGTCGCCACGCTGTTGATTCAAAACGGCACGCTGCATGTCGGCGATCCGGTGGTGGTCGGCACCGCCTACGGCAAGGTGCGCCAGATGCTCGATGATCAGGGTCAGGAGATCACAGCCGCGGGACCGTCGACGCCGGTGGAAATATCCGGTTTGAATGATGTTCCCAGCGCCGGTGACAAGTTCAAGGCTTTCACCAATGAAAAAGAGGCCAGACATATCGGCGAGCAGCGTCTGAAGGAGCGTCAGGAAAAGGAGAGACGGCAGACCAGCGCGATGTCTCTGGAGGACCTCTACGCGCAGATCAACAGCGGCAATGTCCAGGATATTAACATTATCGTCAAAGCCGATGTACAGGGCACCGCGGAAGCGGTCAAGGCGAGCCTGGAGAAGATCACCATGGATAATATTCATGTCAAGGTCATCCGCTCGACGGTCGGGGCGATCAGTGAGTCCGATATCCTTTTAGCCAGCGCGTCCAACGCCATCATCTACGGCTTTAATGTCCGCCCGGACGCGAATGTGCGCAAAAAGGCGGAGAGTGAGGGTGTCGAGATCCGTCTCCATAATATCATCTATAAGATGGTTGAGGAAATCGAGGCCGCGATGCGCGGCATGCTCACGCCGGAACTGGCCGAAGTGGTCATCGGGCAGGCGGAAATCCGCCAGGTCATCAAGATCAGCAAGGTGGGCAGTGTCGCCGGCTGCTATGTCTCGGACGGAGTCATGCGCCGCGACAGTCAGGTGCGTCTGATTCGCGACGGCGTCGTCATTTACGAGGGACAGGTTGGCAGTCTGCGGCGTTTCCAGAATGATGTGCGCGAAGTCACGGCCGGCTATGAATGCGGCATGACCATCGCCAACTACAATGATATCAAGGAAGGCGATATCATCGAGGGCTTTGAAATGCAGGAAGTGGAACGGGCATGACGTTAAAGACCGCCAGGCTCAACGGCATCATTCAAAGGGAGCTGACTGATATCTTCGCCCATGAGGTGAAAGACAAGAAGCTGGGCTTTATGACCATTACCGGGGTTGATGTGACCAGGGATCTGTCCTACGCGAAGGTTTATGTGACGTTTCTTGGCAAGAAGTATAAAAGCCGGGACGGCATGGCGGCTTTAGAGCGCTGCAACGGTTATGTGCGCACCCTTCTCGCCCGGCGCCTGACCACCCGCAAGGTGCCGCAGCTGCGCTTTGTGCTGGACACTTCTTTAGAGTACGGAAATCATATTGACAGCATTCTTGAGGATATGAAAGAAGACGGCAGTGTTTAGGCACTGCCTTTTTTGACATTTTCTTATAATAAACTTCTAAACGTGATATAATGAAATAAACAATAGTTTTGAAGAAAGGGTGACGGCAGTGATCACATTAAAAAATCAGTATCTGGCAGTTGATTTACATCCTAAAGGAGCGGAAATTCACCGCATCATCGGCCAGAAGGATCAAATGAATTACATGTGGAAAAGGGATGCTTCCCTGTGGGCCAACAGCGCCCCGATTCTTTTCCCGATTGTCGGGGCTTTGCGCAATGACACCTGTGTTATCGAAGGCAAAGAGTATCATATGACGCAGCACGGGTTTGCCCGGCACCAGGAGTTTGATACCGAGAAAGAAGGCGACACGAAGGTGACGTTCACCTTGCGTTCCAATCCCGAAATCGCCAGGCAGTATCCTTATCTATTCGCGTTGCGCGTGATTTACACGCTGGAGGAGTCCAGCCTGGTTTGTCATCTCGAAGTAGAAAACGAGGATGACAAACCGATCGTTTTCTCGCTGGGCGGCCATCCCGCTTTCGCCTGCCCGTTTTATGAAAATGAGTCCAGTAATGACTATTATCTGGAGTTTTCGCAAAATGAGACGCTGGAACGCAAGATCATCGATGTCGAGAAGCGCGGCATGTCGCGTAAGACTGAGCCGTTTTTAGACAATGAGCGAAGGTTCTTTGTCCGCCAGGCGATGTTTGACCGCGACGCGATCGTCGTCAAAAACTTCCAAAGCGAGTCGGTCGCTTTAAGAAGTCTGAACCATGACAAAGCCATTATTTTCCATATGGAGAACTTTGAGCATCTCGGCTTATGGGCCAGCAAACATGTCGGCGGTCTCATCGCGATTGAGCCGTGGATCGGCCACGCTGATTATGTGGATTTCACCGGAAGCTTCGCTGAGAAAGAGTGCATCCGCACTTTGCCGGTCCATGAAGTATTCAAGGCCTGCTTTAAAATTGAGATCGCGCAGTAGGGGGCGGGCGCATGGATTTTAACGAGGTGATCCGCGAGCGTTATTCCTGCAAGCGTTTTTCCAACAAGCTGCTGGCAAAAGAAAAGTTACAGGCGATCCTGGAGGCCGGCCGGCTGGCTCCTACCGCCAAGAATCTCCAGGAGCAGCATATCTACATCGCCCAAAGCGAAAAAGCTTTGGAAATAATCGACAGCGTGACGCCATGCCGTTATCAGGCCCCTTGCGTACTGGTGGTGGCGTATGATCAAAGTCATGTTTTCACCTATCCCGGCCAGCGCTATCAGTCCGGGGCGGAGGACACGGTCATTGTCGCGACCCACATGATGCTCGCGGCGCAAAACGCCGGCGTGGACAGCTGCTGGATCAACAACTTTGATCCCGATGTCTTAAAAGAGCGTCTCCAGCTGCCGGAAAATGAGAAGATCGTGATGCTTCTCGATCTCGGCTACGCGGATGAGGGCGCGGGGCCTTTGCCTAATCACTCTAAAAGGAAATCTTTGGAAGAAACAGTGACTTGTATTTAAGCGGCTTTGGCCGCTTTTTTATTTTTTCTTCTTTTCTTCTTCTTTTTTTTACTTCTTCTAGTTTTTTTCTTTTTTTTTACTTCTTCATTCTTTCTTTTTTTCTTTTTCATTTTTTTCATTATAAAAAAAAGCCCGTCCGGGCTTTAGTGATGACTAGCCAGCACACACAGCGTCATCTCTCCGATGAGCATGTATTCTTTCAGGCTGGAAATGCGTTTGATTTCCGGCTGGTATTCTTTCGGGATCATTTTGGAGACGCCCTCTAAAATGGCCTTCTCATCAACCTGGTTCGGGGTGGAGTAGAGGACTGCCTCGGGACCCAGTAAGGAGATGATGGAAGTGATGACTTTGGTGAGGACATCGGTGGTGCCTTCGGCGCTGCCGGTCATGGTTAAATAGTCTTCTTTAAGATTGAGCGGCATGTACTGGACTTCCCCGGCGACATTGTGATAGCCGCGGATCAGCTGGCCGTTAAAGATGCTGCCCACTCCCGCGTAGCTGGATTTGGGCTGGAAGATGAAAGACAAAGACTCATATTTTCCCTGCGACACATAGATGCCGACCGCGATCGAGTTGACGTCATTATCGAGATAGAACGTTTTATTGTATTTTCTTTTCAGCATGCCCAAAGCGTCAAAGTTGTACATATTGGCCATGGACAAGTAAACCTTGCCGTCGTTGATGATGCCCGGCATCGATATCCCGATGAGTTCGATATCGGGATGAGAGACGAAGACGACATCGAGAATATCGCAGATGTCCTCAAAGTCAATCCGCGTTTTCACAACTTCCTGGTCCATTAAGATCGCGTTATCCTGGTCGTAAAGACGGTAGTCGATGATATAGCGGGTATGCATGTTGATGACGGACAGGACGAGAATCTTCTCATGATGCGAGAGCTTTCTTTTTAAAGACAGCGGGGTGGAATCTTTGTGGTGCTGATCATTCAGATCGCGGATAAATCTTAACAGCTCGACACAGTCGTAGCGGGCGAAAACAGCTGAAGGAATGACCGCGATCTCCACATCCGGATATTTTTTCTCGAGCTCAGCCCGAAGATAAGCCACCTGCGGGGCCAGAAGGACAATGGTCATGCCTTTAATGCGGCTGTCGATATGACTGATCGAGGAGGCGCTAAAGTGGAAGGGCACATCAAACAACTCTACTGTCTCATTTAAAGAAACGGCGAAGTTGCTGGTGGTATAGCCGCCCGAGCAGCATAACAGCACCTGGGTGATATTTTTCTTGTTTGTTAAACATTCGACCATTTCCTGATACAGGGCCACGGCATGATTCAGGGTGCGCATTTGAAAATGCAGATAAAAATCGTTACTGCCGGTGGTTTTATCGGTAATGATTAATTCGATGATGTGGTTCGGGTTAAATGTGATGCGCCCCACGCTGGAAGGCGTCTCAAGGACAATATCTTCGTCATCTTCGGAAACTGTGACTAGACTGTCATAAGGCTGATTTAAAATCCACTGATGGAAAACAGACATGTAAATATCCTGCAGAAATTCATCCATATTCTCACCGCCTGTAATTATAGTTTACAAAAAACAGGATGATAAAACAAGATAATGAAACCGCTTTTCTAATCTAGAAAAGTTTAACGGTGCAAAATCACCCGCGGCGTGTTATAATCCCATGCGGTGAGGAAAAATGAAAACCGTTCACGTCGCGGCCGCGATCATCAAAAAGGAAAACAGGATTCTCATCGCGAAAAGAAAACGCGGTGAATTCGCCGGATTATGGGAGTTTCCCGGGGGAAAACTGGAAGCCCAAGAAACCGCAGAGGAAGCCTTAAAAAGAGAAATACAGGAAGAGATGGAACTGTGTATCGAGGTTCAGGATTATCTGATGACTGTGGAATATGACTATGAGACGTTTCATTTAAGCATGGACTGCTTTATGTGCGCGCTAAAAGACACAAAGTTTCATCTCCACGACCATACCGCGGTGCGCTGGCTTGATCTGGAAAATCAGGAAGAGATCGCCTGGGTGCCGGCCGATGTTCAGGTCTACGCGGCCGTGAAAAACAGATATTTAAAAAACGGACAGTAGCTGTCCGCTTTTTTTAACCATGAACGATGTAGTCATAAAGATCTTCCGCGACCGGGGTTTCCAGCTGATAGTGAATCTCAAAAGCCGGCTTGCCGGTTTGCGGCATGATGACCGGCTCCGGTTTTCCTATGGCCCGCATCTCGCCCAGGAAATAGAACTCCTTCGCCTCTTTGTCATCTTTGTTCTTGCGCACAAACAGGTAGATTTTGACATCCCGGTATTCCGGTTCGCTTTTATAGATGCGAATGGCATCCGCGCTGGTCACGGCGCGATTCGTTTTCGATAAAGCCACCAGCTCGCCGCGGTTCAAAAAACGGTCCTCGTAAGCGATGGCGTCACTTTCTTTATCGTAATTGATGAAGACCGGCAGCGTTTTCGTCTCGTCATTGTAAAGGTAGCCGCCGATGCTCTGGGCGTTGATGTTTTTCTTCCAGTTTAATAACAGACAGACATCCTCATATGTATATTTCTGACCTAAGACGAAGGCCGTGTCGCGGTAGTGATGCTGATACGATTTGTGAAAGTTAGCCATGGCATAGGAGATAAGTTCTGAAATCATCTCAGAAAACGAAGTCTCTTCAAGCATTTCCTCAAACTTTGGATGGATGAACCACTCATCATCTTTACTGACAAGAAAAACGCAATTCTGGTATTTGGGCTGATCCATGGTTTTCGCGAACTGATTGGTCAGATTGCCATACACAGACTGCAGGACGGTGTCATTCACCTCATAGTCATGCAGCTGGGAAACTAACTGAGATTTGATATGGTCCTGTTTTTCTAAAAGCAGCTTTAACACAAGCCATTCGTGCGGGCGTTTGCCGGCGCTGAGCTTTTTTGACAGAAACCTGATGACCTCGGCTTTTTCCGGGGATAAACGAACATTATACTCCGGCTCTTTCGCGACTAAAAAATGATAGTAAGAGCCCCATTTCATGATGAATTTCGCGGCGTCGATTTCCCCGTAGCGGTCAAAATCAAGCAGAGACGGAATATGGCCCAGCTTAAACTTCAAATTCTGATAGGCGTCGTCAAGAAACTTGGCCTCCATGGTATTGGCCCTGTCAATCGCCTGGAAGATTCGCGCTTTGGAAATCTCATCGAAATGGATACTGGAATAGCCGGGAATCATCTGCGCCTCCTCGCTGATGAAGCGCCGCATGTTGTCCTTGTTGTAGGAGCGGTCGCCCGACAGCGCGACGGGAATGAGAAAGTTCTGGGTGTAATTGCCGATAAAATCCAGCACCATGACATAGTCTTTGCCGGGATACTTGCGCAGCCCCCGGCCCAGCTGCTGAATAAAGATGATCGCGCTTTGCGTCGGCCGCAGCATGATCACCTGATTGATTTCCGGGATGTCAACACCCTCGTTGAAGATCTCCACGGTGATGATATAATCCAGGGGATCGGGATTGTCGTGATCCTTCGTCAGGCGGGCGATACAGGCTTCCCTTTGGGCCTGACTACTGGAACCGTCCAGAAACACAGTGCGCCAGCCTTTCTGATTGAAAAGCTTCGCCAGTTCTTTTCCCTCGTCTTTGCGGCTGACAAAAATCAGCCCTTTCACGCGCGGGCCGCTGTAACCGTAGTATTCCGCCTGCCGCATGATGTAGTCCGCCCGCTTTTCTCTGACTAAGGTCTGAAAAGCGGCAAAACCGGTCCTCTCATCATAAGTTTTCTCATCCAGGGTCAGATCGGTGATGCCGTAGTAGTGGAACGGGCACAAGAGATCTTCCCGCAAAGCGGCCTGCAGGCGGATCTCGTAGACGATATTGTGATCAAACAGACTGAAAATATCGAAACCGTCGGTCCTTTCCGGACTGGCCGTCATGCCCAGCCAGAAATCCGGCTGGAAATAAGCCATGATATCGAGATAGCTGCCGGCCCCGGCGCGGTGGACCTCATCGATGATGATCGTATCAAAATGATCCCTGGGAAAGTGCGCCCGGATGTCCGGACGGGCCATGCTCTGCACCGTGGCGAAGATAAAATCGGCGTCATAGTCATGACGGGAGCCGGAAATTCTTCCGTAAGTTCTCGTGTTTAAAAAGATTTTCTGATAAGTTTCCATGGCCTGCCTGGCGATCTGCTCGCGGTGCACGAGAAACAGCATTCGTTTAGGCATATACGTGCGCAAGGCGAACGCGCTGGCATAGGTTTTGCCGGTGCCGGTCGCCGAAATGAGCATCGCGCGATGCTCCCCGCGCCTTCTTAAAGCCTGAAAGCTGGCAATGAAATCGGTCTGCATTTTGTTTGGAGTGAGAACCGGACGGGCTCTCTGTTTCACCTGCCGGCCGTGAATCAGGCTGACCGACTGATAGTAGAGGCGGGTGTAATCGTAGCGGACATCCTCATAGGAAACAGAATTCGGGGAATTCCACAACCGCTCGAACTCATCGTTGATCCGCTTCGCGAACGGATGCTCTTCGCCAAGGTTCATCCCGGCATTCCACTCCTGGTTGCTGCTTAACGCGCTGGCCGTCAGATTCGAACTGCCGACGATGATATGAAAGGCGCCGGGGTAGCGGAAGATGTAGCCCTTGGTGTGAAATCCGTCATGAGGCGTGCTCTGATACATTTTCAAAGAGATGTTTTTCAGTCCCGCCAGTTTATCCAGGGCTCTGGGGTCACTGAAGGACAGGTAGTCGGTCGTCAGAATCCTTCCCGGGACGCCCTTTTCCTCCAGCTCCTTGAAGACGCCAAGCAGCGGGGCCAGGCCCGAGGCGCTGATAAAGGCGACCGTTATATCAAAGGCCTGGCAGGCGCTTAATTCTTTCATCAGGGCGCTTAAAACCTTGATGCCGTGCCGGTACTCATTGACCAGTAAACGAAACCGGGCGGTCTCTTCCATGGCGCTCACCTCCTGGTTTTATTTTACCCGCTGCGCTAGCAGCTGGCAAAAGAAAAATGATTTTATGCTCATCAAAACCCTTTCTTTGCGCTGCCATTTCCTTTATAATATTTAAGCAGGGGGGGTGATGACATTGACCATGGAGCAGCTGGACGACAAGCTCAAAGAGCAGCTGGATCTGATGCTCACCCTGAAAATGAGAGATTTCCGCGCCCACGATATGAAAAATATCACCCGGCAGAATGTCATCGACTACCTGTTTCAAGTCAAGTGGAAAAGGCGGGACCGGATCATGACCTGCGATATTGTCAACGACGTCCTGGAAGTTTCCGCCAGTCAGATCTTTGAGCACATGCGCCGGCAGAGCATCAAGCAAGCCGCCTCGCTGGATCTGAATGATTTCAGCGATTTAATCAGCAAGTAAGGCCGGTTTTCGGCCGTTTCTTTTTTGAGGAGGAAGACATGATCATCAAACCGGATAATTATCCTGCCATCATGCGCGAGTTTCATGTTCAGTCGCTGTTAGCCAAAGCCTTGTGCACGGGCGATCCCCGGCGTCTTTTCGGTCAGGATCCGCATGATTTTTATCTTTTAAAAGACAGCCGCAAAGCTGTCACAAGAATCAGGCAGGCCATCGCCAGTCACGAAAAAACCGTGATCTACGGGGATTATGACTGTGACGGCATCATGGCGACCACCATTCTGATGCGGGCTTTAGGGCTTTTGGGACTGAACTGCGGCTACCATATTCCCGACCGTTTCCAGGACGGTTACGGCCTGAACAAGGAAAGAGTCAGACAGATGATCAAAAAAGGCTACTCTTTGATCATCACGGTCGATAACGGGATCTCCGCTTATGAGGCCTGCGACCTGGCCATGGCTAACGGTATTGACGTCATCATTACCGATCACCACGCCCTGCCGGAAAAACTGCCGCCGGCTTACGCGATTTTACACACCGGGCTTTCTGATGACTATCCCTTCAAGGAAATATCCGGCGGTCTTTTAGCGTGCAAGCTGGCCTGCGCCCTATTGGAAAAGCAGGATCCTTATCTGCAATGTCTGGCGGCCATCTCCACGGTTTCCGACATGATGCCGATGCTCGATGAGAACCGCACGCTGGTCAAAGCGGCCTTGCGGGATATGAACAGCCGGCATTATCAGAGCATTGACATGCTTGTGCCGGAAGCGAAAGTGATCGGCGCGGACACCATCGGCTATCAGATCGCGCCGCGCGTCAATGCCGTCGGGCGCATGAACCTGGGGATGAGCGCCAATCAGTGCGTGCGCTACTTTATGAGCCCCGAGGCGAAAACCGCCCGGGACCGCGAGTTTAAGCTGGCTTATGTGAAAAAAAGCGAAGAAATCAATCAGAAGCGCCAGGAGCTGACCGCCCTGCAGGTGCAAAAGGCCAAATCCATCATGACGGATGTGAATGGCGCCCTCGTGGCCAAGGATGATGATTTTCATGAGGGGATTATCGGCCTGGTCGCCGGGCGTCTGACGAAGGAATATTATCAGCCGAGTTTTGTTTTATGCGCGAGTCAGGACAATTATAAAGGCAGCGCCCGCGGCATTCCCGGCATCTCCATCTATCAGCTTTTAAAAGAATGCTCACCGTGTCTGGAGACATTCGGCGGCCATGAGTCAGCCGGCGGCTTCAGTTTAAAGAAGTCAAATTATGAGCCTTTTATCAATTATTTAAATATCGCGATGCGAAAATATCAGGGCAGCGACGTGTGGCAGGAGAACAAACCGGCGGTTTTGATCGCGGAAAATGACTGCACCATGGACAAGATCCGCGAGCTGGAGGTATTGAAGCCTTACGGTCAGAAAAATCCCGCGCCGCTGTTTTGTCTGCCGATAGAAAAATTTGAGAAAGTGGCCTGGCTGTCTGGCGGGCAGCATTTAAAAGCGACCTGCATGATTGGTCATCAGCCTTTGGATCTTCTCTGGTTTCATCATGAGTATGATCCTGATCTCGAAAAGAAACTGAAAAATAACGGATGTTACGCGATCGGGGAATTATCTTTAAATGAGTATCGCGGCCGCGTCGGGATGCAGATGATTTTAAAGGAAATTGATTGAATATTTATGGCGACGTGACTATAATTTAAATAACCATCATGAAAGGAGAACTTAGCATGGATTTTAAAGAATTTATCAAGGATATTCCTGATTTTCCTCAAAAAGGAATACTGTTTCGTGATATTACACCCCTGCTGCAGAACGGCCCGGTCTACCATGCCTGTGTTGATGAGCTTTGCGCTTTCGCGAAAGCGGTGAAGGCTGATGTCATCGTCGGTCCTGAGGCGCGCGGTTTTTTGTTCGGATGCACGGTCGCTTACGGCTTAAACATCGGCTTTGTCCCGATTCGTAAACCGGGTAAACTGCCGCGGGAAACGATCAGTGAATCGTATGATCTCGAATACGGCAGCAACGTGCTGCACATTCATGCCGACGCTTTAAAGCCAGGGGACCGCGTCGTTTTAGTGGACGATCTACTGGCGACGGGCGGAACCGCGAAAGCCGCCCTGGATCTTGTGACCAAGGCCGGCGGAGTCGTGGCCGGCGCGGCTTTTGTCGTGGAGCTGTCTGATTTAAAGGGCCGCGAGCTTTTGAAAAACTACACGGTTAAAACATTAGTGACTTATTAAGAAAAAAAGATACCGGAAGGGAGGTGAATGATGATGGAAATAAAAACCGCTAAAGATACCGTGACGATTGATGATGTCCTGGAATATGCCGGACAGTATATCAAAAATCCGGACAGCATCGCTTTAATCAAGAAGGCGTACAATTATATCGTGGAAAAGCACGCCGGCCAGAAGCGTCTTAGCGGCGAGCCCTATATCATTCATCCCGTCTGGGTGGCTTATATTCTCGCCACGCTGGAAACCGGGCCGATGACGATTTGCGCGGGACTTTTGCATGATGTCATGGAGGACTGCGGCATCTCGCATGAGGAGATGGCCAAGGAATTTGGCGAAGAGATCACCAGTCTTGTCGAAGGGGTCACCAAGATCAGCAAGATGCCTTACATGGATGAGCAGGATCTGTACGCGGAAAACCACCGCAAGATCTATATCGCCATGGCCAAGGATATCCGCGTGATCCTGATCAAGTTCGCGGACCGCCTGCACAATATGCGCACCCTGAAATACATGCCGCCGGAAAAGCAGCAGCGCATCGCCCGGGAAACCCTGGAGGTTTACGCCCCGATCGCGCACCGTCTCGGTATTAATGATATCTGTATCGAATTAGAGGATTTAAGCCTGATGTATACCGACCCGGAGGCTTATCATGAGATTTCCGAGCTGCTCGAGGCCAAGCGCAATGAGCGCAAGGCCGCGGTCGTGGAAATGATGGCGGAAGTGGAAAAGCTTTTAAAGGATAACAATATCGAGTTCCGCATCATCGGGCGCGCGAAGCACATTTACAGCATATACAAGAAAATGGTCATCAACCATAAACGCTTTGATGAGCTTTATGATTTAAACGCGATCCGGATCATCACGAAGAGCCAGATTGTCTGCTATGAGGTTTTAGGACTGCTGCATGATCACTACCGGCATCTGCCGGGACGCTTTAAGGATTATATCACAATGCCGAAGCCGAATATGTATCAGTCTTTGCATACCGCGGTGATCGGGGTCAACGGCCTGATTTTTGAGATTCAGATCCGCACCGAGGAAATGGATGAGATCGCCGAGCGCGGCGTGGCGGCGCACTGGCGCTACAAAGAGGGCAAAGAGTATTCCAGCCGTCAGGAACAGAAGGAAATGGGCGAGAAGCTGCAGTGGCTTGGCGACTTCATTTCCATGACCGACGACATTCAAAACAGCGACGCCCGGGAGTTCTATGAGTCTTTAAAGCATGATATTTTTGAGGCGAATGTCTATGTTTTAAGTCCGAAGGGCAAAATCATCGAGCTTCCTAACGGGGCGACGCCGATCGATTTCGCCTACCGGATTCATACCGAAGTCGGGCACCACATGGTCGGGGCTTTCGTCAACAACATCATGGTCCCGATCGACACGCCTTTGAAAACCGGTGATCTGGTCGAGATCAAAACTTCCAATAACGCCTCGGGACCGAGCGAGGACTGGCTGAAGATCGTCAGGACCGCCGGGGCGCGCAATAAAATCCGCCAGTTTCTGGCCAACAAGGAAGCCGAAAGCCGCAAGGTGTTCATCGAGGACGGCCGCCGCATGCTGATGAGCGAGGTGCGCAAGCGGGGACTCGATGAGAAGACTTACGGGGACGCCAAGACGTATGAGGGTATTTTAAACAGTCTGGGCGCGAATCATTTTGAGGATCTGCTGTTTTTAATCGGGCGCAAAAATATTATGGCGTCTTCCGTGCTTGATAAGCTGATGCCGAAAAAAGACAGCTTCATGGATAATCTCAACAAGATTATGCAGAAAAACAGCGCCGCCAACGAGCGCCAGCATGAGCATGGCTGCGGGGTGGCGGTGGCCGGGATCAGCGGCATGCGGATTTCCATCAGCAAGTGCTGCAATCCGATCCCCGGGGATGACATCGTCGGATTTGTCTCGCAGGGCAAGGGTGTCAAGGTCCATCGCGCGGATTGTCCGAATGTCAAACAGATTCCCAAGGGGCGCCTGATTGATGTCTACTGGGATTATCCGAGCATCGCGACCAAGCAGTTTGAGGTGGAACTGGAGATTTTAGGCAAGGACCGCACGAATCTGTTAACTGATATTATCACCGCGCTGGGCGCGATGAAAATCAATATTTTAAATGTGCGCGGGGATGTCAAAGATGCTCAGGCCAAGATCAATTTAAAGATCGCGGTCGACAGCTCGGCGCAGTTAAGCACCGCCAAAGCCAATCTCATGAAGATTGTCGGGATCTATGAGATCAACCGTTTAACGCATTAAAAGTCCGGATCATTCCGGGCTTTTTTGAAAGGAGACCGCCATGGCAAGCTATGTGAAGCATTTTAATGAGCTGACAACATTAGAATTGTACCGCCTGCTCAAGGCCCGGGTTGATGTCTTCGTGGTGGAGCAGGCCTGCCCCTACGCGGAGATCGATGACAAGGATCTTGACGCTTATCATGTCTGGATTGAGGAAGACGGAAAGATTGCCGCGCTGTGCCGGGTGTTAAAGGCGGGAGTTTCATATCCCGAGGTCTCGATCGGCCGGGTGCTCTCGATCAGAAGAGGGCAGGGGTACGGGGCCCGGGTTTTCGCGTTAGGTCTGCAAACGGCCCGCGATATCTATCAGGCAAAGCGCGTCCGGATCGAGGCGCAGTATTACGCGGCCGGTTTTTATGAGCGTTTCGGTTTTCAAATCGTCAGCGCGCCTTTTTATGAAGACGGCATCAAACACGTGGAAATGCTTCTGGACATCGGTTGATTTTTTCTCAGGGATCTTTT
This sequence comes from uncultured Erysipelotrichales bacterium, assembly GCA_964596105.1. Taxonomy (GTDB): domain Bacteria; phylum Bacillota_I; class Bacilli_A; order Erysipelotrichales; family Coprobacillaceae; genus CAJUOR01. Next base: position 50,157 of record CAZQRT010000002.1, read on the forward strand.
AAAATAGCCTTTGGAAAGGGCGATAAGAATGTATAAAACCGAAACCTGGGAAGGATTTATGAAAAACCTCTACTGGCTTTTAATCAGTTTGATGGTGCTTCTGGTCATACTGATGGCGGGAACTTTTCTTGCCGGCAGCGCCTTTATCAATGACAGCTTTCATATTTATTTTGAACAGGCTTTGCGCCTGTTTTCGGCCGGGAGGGACAGTCTTCGCTATTTTCTTTTCTATCATTTGATGCAGGTTTTCTTGTGGACCGTGTTCTTCGCTTTTGGCGCGCGCCGGATCATGAAAGTATTCGTTCTGGCTAACGCGCAAAAACCTTTTGCCCTGCCGGCATCTAAAGCGCTCAACAGTATCGGCGCGGCCGGGATTGTTTTCGCGGTCGTCATCAGTTTATGGGAGAGCATTTATCCGCTCTTGTTTGATTACGCGACCTGGCAGGATTTTCTCGCCTCCTGGCTCGATGTCGCCGCGGTGGTATTTTTGCGTAAAACGCTGTATCTGCGCATCCTTAAAGCGCTCGCGCTGAAGATCGCCACCGCCATGATCAGCACGCTGTTTTTAGCGGAGCGGGAACAAGAATAACAAAAAAAGAGCCAAAGCTCTTTTTAGATCAGGTTTAAATACTGGAAAGCGTTCCAGAGGCCGTCTTCATCAACCCCGGTTGTCACATAATCGGCCGCCGCTTTGCATTCCGCGGTTCCCGAGCCCATCGCCACGGCGTAACCGGCGGCTTCAAACATCGGAATATCCACCGCTTCATCACCAAACGCGATCGCGTCTTCTTTCTGGCATCCCAGATGATCAAGCAGTTTCTGGACGGAATATTTTTTGTCGATGCCGGTAACTCCGACATCGCCGTGCTTCATCGGTCCGCCAACTCCCCAGGTACCGTGTTTTAAATGCGGGAATTTTTCTTTTGTTCTTTCAAAATCCTCATCGCTGTTCAGGCAGTAGGAGATTTTGTTGACATCATCTTTATCAAAATCATGGCCGTAAGTCATGCCGTCGAGAAATTTCAGGACGCCTTCCATATTTAAGGATCTTTGTCCTCCGGCCTGATAGCGGTCGAGGCATTTCTGGCGGTAGCCCTCGGACGGGTAGAGGCCGCTGTTGGCTTCCAGATAGAACTCAATGTCATTTTCCCGAAACCACGCCACCAGCGCTTTGACATCTTCCAGGGAGATCTTTTGATGCATGACGATCTCGCCGTGATCTTCGATATAACTGCCGTTGCCGCCGATCATGCCGTCCAGGCCGATGCTCCAGATATCGTCATAAACCTCGGCTTTGCTGCGGCCGGTGCAGATATAAACGCGGTGACCGTTGGCCCGCGCCTGACGGATCGCCCGCACCGCGCTTTCCGGGGCTTTGTTGCCTGATCCGCAAAGGGTTCCGTCGACATCGATAAATAAAATTTTAGACACTGTTTATCCCTCCATATGATGGCCAAATTATAACACCGGCCCGCTGTTTACGCAACAGTATTAAAAATATGCTATAATATGTAAAGATTGTGAAGAGGTAGGGGACAATGATGGATGAATATGAGAAGATCATCGTCGCGAAATGGCTGGATATATGCCATTTAAGAAAAAAGCTTATGCAAGATATCGCCGCGTTTCAGGATCAGTACGGCTATCTGGCTTATGAGATCATGAAGATGCAAATCGAAACGGCGATCTATCAGGCCAAGACGCAGTATTTCCAGAAAAAAAAGAGCGAGGGCGTTTTTGTTACCGCCAGCCAGATCGATAAGGTGATCGATCCGCAGTTTGAAAGCAGCTATGATTATCTGGACCAGTATTTACAATACATTTCCGGTATCAAGGAAAACATAAAAATCGCCCGGAGAAATGAAGATCAGGACGTTGAGAGTCTGTTTCGTGACATCCTGGCCGCGATCTATGATCTTGAAGATATCGATCTGTATCAAAAGGAGATTCGCGACGCTTTCCAGGCTTACGTGCTGAACTTCTCTGATCAGCTTGCGGATCTTTTATCACAGCTGCGCCAGGCTCCGCACATCGCGCAAAGCGCGGACCGGGAGACTTTCGAGGGCCAGAAAATCGCGGCGGATCAGCTTTATGAAGAGGTTCAGGCCCAGTATGAGAAGTTCAGTCAGGAATATGATATCGAACAGAATCGCCAGCTCTATGTGGAAACCCTGAAACAAAAAGATGCGGATCTGAAAGAAGCCCGGGACAGCTATCAGAAGCTGGCCATTCCTGAAGACGCCTAGCCATGTCAGAAGAACTGGTTGTGAAAGAAACGCGGTATCCCGCGACCAGAGATTCGCTGA
>CAZQRT010000003.1:0-29242 GCA_964596105.1 uncultured Erysipelotrichales bacterium
GGCTGTCTTTGGTGAGCCAGTTAAAAACCGCTTCATGATCCGGAAGGTACGAGCAGACTTTTTCCATAAAGCGGTACCCCGTCTTTTCCGGATAAGCGAAACCGTGACTTTGACAGGCGCTGATGACGGCGCGAAAAACCGCGAATTTCCCTTCCAGGTTTTCCGGGTTTAAAGGTTTCAAAAGCTTGCGCGTGATGAAATCGTCCAGATATTCCTGTAAATAAAACCCCGCGTATCCCTCTTTAAACAGCCCCTGCAGATAAACCATATCCGCGGCCAGGCTGTTTTCCATCTGACCCGCGACGATGTCCGGATGAGCCTGAAAAACCCTCACCAGCAGTCTCTCCCGCTCTTTTTCCGGCAGTGACAACAGGTCCATTTTGGCGAGCTCGCGCCAGTTCTCATCACTGACCGCCAGTATCTTCGATTTCAAAGTGATTGGTACCCGCTTTTAACTCGTGACGGTTTTCGTCAGGAGATATGAAAACCGCCGCAACGCCGTCAGGGATGGTGATGTCATAAGCAACCTGACGGTTTGAAACATAACGCCACGCGATCTGAAAACGGCCCGACGGGGTCTGCATGCTCATCTCGAGAAATCCCAGCCGCGGCTCGGGATGCGGCGCGATGATTGCCTGTTTGTAACCGGGAGTCTTCGGGGAAAGTCCGGCCGCGACCCGGTACAGCCAGTCGATGACCGATCCGTAGGCATAGTGATTAAAAGAATTCATGCCGGTGGATGAAACCGAACCGTCGGGAAGCATCGAGTTCCAGCGCTCCCAGATGGTCGTCGCCCCCATTGTCACCGGATACAGCCAGCCGGGCAGATCCTCCTTTAAAAACAGATCATACGCGTCCGAAACCATGCCGTTTTCCGAGAGCGCGAACAGGATAAACGGCGTGCCCGCGAACCCGGTATTCAAATGACCGTCAGCCCTGGCGATCAAGTCTTTCAAAGTTTCTTTTAAATACGGTTTCGTCTTCTCATTATACACTCCAAAGTACAAAGCCAGCACACAGGCGGTCTGCGTCGGGGTGATCTTAAAAGCGCCGTTTTCATCAAAATAATTTGTCAATACGGCGGCAAAGGTCTTTTCCGCCAGCCCGCGGTAATATTTAACATCGGCCGTATTGTTCAGATCTTCCGCCGCCTGAATGAATAGACATAGCGAATAGTAATAAAACAAGGAGGCGGTGTAACCGAGATCGGTCGCGCCAAAGACAGACTGCGGGTCGCCGGTATCTAAAGCCAGCCAGTCCCCCAGCTGAAAATCATTTAGCCACAAACCGTTTTCGGTCCGGCTCGTGACATAATCAAGCCAGGCTTTCATGATCGGATAACGCTGCTTCAAAAGAATGGCATCACCGGTGTGAAGATAGTCATACATGATGATATAGACCGCGGCGTCACCCCAGATCGCTGTCCCGGTATCAGCGGTTGTCAAAAAGGGATTGACCTTTTCCGGGTTTTTTAACGGCGGAAAAGGAACGAAAAGCGGTACCGCGCCATGGTGAACTGCCTGATGCGCGGCGATATTTTCCAGATAATGAGAAAAAAACGCGCTCATGTCATAATTCTGGACCGCGGTGCGGCTGATGATGCCGGCATCCCCCGTCCAGCCCATGCGCTCATCGCGCTGCGGGCAGTCAGTGGGAATATCCAGGAAGTTATCGATCTGGCCCCATTTGGCGTTTTCAAAAAGCCGGTTCACCAGCGGATGCCCGGTTTGCATAAACCCGGTTTCAGTGATATCTGAGGCGATTAACGACGCCTGAAAATCATGGATATCGATCTTGTCAAAGCCGGTTAATCTCACATAGCGGAAGCCGAAATAAGTAAAATGGGGACGGACATGGCGCCCTTGGCCGTCGGAAGTATAGGTAAAGACAGCCCTGGCGGTACGAAGATTGTCACGGTAAAAGCACCCCTCCTGCAAGACCTCGCCGTATTCAAGCGTAACCGTCGTCCCTTTGGATAGATGGTCGGAAAACTCAACCCAGCCGGTCATGTTCTGGCCAAAATCCAGCACCCACTCATCGCGCGGGGTATGAAGCAAAGCTTTGGGCAAAAGCGTCTTTTTTTTGACAATTGGCAGATTGCGGCGGTCAGCTAATTTCGCGGTATCCTGATCTTCGCTGAGAATGGCAGGAACAAATTCCGGCACGGCATTCGCGTCCCAGGTTTCCCCGTCATAAATACTGGCGAAAGAGACCGGGTTTTTCGCCGCCTGCCAGCTTTCATCAGTGGCTATGATTTCATCTTCAAGATGCAGCTCCGCCAAAAGCCCCAGCTCATCGCCATAGATATTGGCCTGGCCGCCGTCAAACACAAAGCGCCCCCGGTACCACCCGTCGCCAAGCGCGAAAGTCAGACTGTGCGGCCCTTTTTTCAAATCTTCCAGGACAAAAGTGTAAACTTCCCCGAACAGATCATAACTGTGATAACCGGGGCTGAGATATTCCTCGCCGATCTTCTCATGATCCCAGTAAGCCTCAAACAAACCGCGGGTATAAACATGAAGATAAGCCCTTTTGATATCATGTGTTAAAGTGATGTCTTTTTTTAAAAGGCACGGTTCCGAAAAAGGCGCCGTGATCCATTTCGCCTGCCACGGTTCCCGCATTTTCCCGGTCACGAAATAAGCCTTTCTGGTCACACCGTTTGCCAGACAGACTTCCCAGGTATACAAGGTCCGCGGTTTGAAGGTGAGATCAGGAGCGTAACCGTAGCGCGATATCTCGCCTTCACTTTCATAGATCAAAGTATTCTCAGCATAAACCCGTAATGTCTCTTTCTCACAATTGCCGCTGACCTGCCAGGAAAAGATCACCGGACACAGCCTTAGTCCAACCGGATTTTTCTGATGATTGACACGCATATGAGTAATTTCCATATTGTTCCTCCCCTACCGGACTTGATCTTGGCGGTACTGGATCTGCATGGTCTTGTTGCGGGCCAATAGACAGTTTCCGGTAAACGGACCCTCTATTGGTTTTCCAGTAACCTTTTTCGCAAGCAAATCCTCACATAAGGCGATGCAGTCACCGGTCAGCCTTTCCGGCATGCTAAGCATGACGAGGCTGTCAGCATAGCCGATGTGGCCGTTGTAGTTGCGGTCGTAATAAGGCTCGAGCGATTGAATTTTTCGCGCCGTTTCCAATAGATCCGAGATGCAGCCTTCCTTATTTCCTGCCAAGAGAGTATTCTGGTTGCAGGCGTCGCCGGTAAAGATGAGGCGCGTCTTTTTATCTAAAAAGCTCACGCCGCCCGGGGTATGACCCGGGGTGTGAATGACTTCAATATCCCTGTCCCCTAACGCGATAACATCGTCAAGCGGTAAAAGGGCCGTCTCATATGGTCCGGTCACGAGATCCTCGGGACCTAAATTATAAAGGCCGTAACTTTGCGCCATCATCATCGCCAGATAATCCAGACGCTCAGCGCGGCTGACGCTTTTGGCCATCGCCATATCCGCAGGGTGAATATAGACCTCCGGAAACTGACTGATGCCCCCGGCGTGATCAACATGGCCGTGCGTTAAGGCGACGACGACCGGTTTGGAAGTCAATATCGCGAGCGTTTCCGGAATATTGAACATGCCGGTGCCGGTATCAATCAAAAGGCTTTTTTCTTTTCCTTCCAAAAGAAACATGGCATCCATGCCAAACTCATTGATACACCAGGTGCGGTAAGCGATCTCTGTGATCACCACATTTTGAATACCCATATCATCAACTCCTATTCCCGTAAAATCTTATTCATCGCCCTGCCCCGGGCCAGTTCATCCACCATCTTGTCCAGACAGCGGATGTCGCGCATGAGAGGATCGCTGATCTCTTCCACCCGCACCTTACAGATGACCCCTGTAATTTTTAACCGGTTGGGATTTAAGGAAGGTGCCTGTCTAAAAAAATCCCCGTAACTGATATCAGAGGACAAAAGCCGACTGATATCCTCACTTTGATAACCCGTCAGCCAGCTGGTGATCGTATCCACTTCTTCTTTCGTATGCCCTTTTCTTTCCGCCTTGGCGTAAAGCATGGGATACACTTTCGCAAAAGACATCTCGGTTATTGATTTTCGCATGGTACCCACTCCTTTTCATCTAATCGCGTCAATAGCGCCACCGTCTCGATCCCGTAAGTCTGGGGAAACATGTCCACGGGCTGCACCGTTTGCGCGACATAATCATGTTCTTTTAAAATGGCGATATCGCGGGCCTGGGTAGCGGGATGACATGAGATATAAACAATTTTTTTTGGATTTAAAGTCACGACGGCATCGAGAAACTCCCGGGAGCAGCCTTTGCGGGGCGGATCGCACACCACGACATCTGTTTTGAATTTTTTGGCGGCCAGTTCCCGCATATAATGCCCGGCGTCATCCTGGACAAACTCGACATTATCAATGTGACTGGCCCGGGCGTTAGCCATGGCATCCTGCACGGCCGCCGCGACAATTTCAACGCCAATCACTTTTTTCGCGTGTTTCGCGAAATACAGCGCGATCGTGCCAATCCCGCAGTAAGCGTCGATCACGACCTCCTGCCCCGTCAAGCCCGCGAACTGTAAAGCCGTGGAGTAAAGCCGCACCATCTGTGCGGGATTGACCTGATAAAACGACTTGGCCGAGATACGGAAAACAAGATCCCGGACATGATCCTCGATATAACCCGGACCGTACAGGATACGCTGCTCATTGCCGAGGATGACATTGTCATTTCTCGTATTGATGTTTTGCGCGATCGTCCGCAAAGCCGGACATCTCTTTGTCATTTCCCTGATAAAACGCTCACTTTGAAAAAAACCCGGGCCGCTTGTGATCACCACCAGCATGGCTTCCTTTTCATCATGACTCACCCGCACGAAAAGGTGTCTCAGCCAGCCGGTATGATTTTTTTCTTCATAGCACGAAACCTTCATGGCGCTCAATACCGCTAAAGCTTCCGTGACGATCTGATTGGAAAGATCACTTTGAATGAGACAGCGCTCATGAGCGATGATCTCGTGGCTGTGCCTTTTATAAAAGCCCGCGTAAATCCTGCCCTCCTTTTTCGCGCAGGGCAGCTGGGCTTTATTGCGGTAATGCCAGGGCTCATCCATCATCAAAGTGTCCGTCACCCTGACATCATCCTTGGCGATTTTACGCATGACATCTTTCACGATCCGGGTTTTAAAACGCTTTTGCTCAACGTCTGCCATATGCGAAAGCTGGCAGCCTCCGCACTGTTTGTATACCGGACAGGGCGGCGTGACGCGATATGGTGATGTTTCCAGCATTTCATCAACAATCGCGATGCCGTAGTTTTTATTGATTTTAATGATTTTACAGCGGGCCTTCTCGCCTTTAAGCAGTCCCTTCACAAAATAAGGAAAATCCTCATGAAAGACGACCCCCATGCCGTCATAAGTATAATCCTGACACACGGCGAGGAAAACATCATTTTTACTAGCCATCAGCGCTCCCCTTTTTAAAAAAGTGATCCCGAAAGATCACTCTTCACCGTCTGAATTTTCTTCCTCCGGGGTTTCTTCTTCCGGAGTCTCTTCCCCCTCGCCGCTTTGCTGCTCGTGCAAAACTTCCACGAGATGCTCGTCACGCGGCGTATTCAGGGTATAATTGACCTCATCTTTGCTGGGGTGCTTGCTGGCGAAAATCGGATACATCTCCAGATTTCCGTCAATGATGATATCGACATGATACTGCGCCTCGCCGTCGACGACGCCCAAAAGATCGCTGTAGGCGCTGTCCTCGTTGCTTTTTTCCAGTCCCGCGGTCTCATCGAGAATCTTCAATATGCCTTCCACCGCTGTTTTCGCGTGCTCGTCATCGAGGTCATCCGCCATTTTCATGTTAATTCTGATCGTGCGGCAGGCTACGCTCATCTCCAAAGAAGCGATCTCCTCATTTTCTTCCCTGGCTTTTTTCACCGTGTCTGTTAAAACATCGTCGCCCAGCTCAGTCAGCCCCGCGCAGCGCTCCCCGTAAACCGGGCCGCTGTGCCGCGATACCGAATAGACATAGCCGCCAACCAGCGCGATCACGATGATTATGACGATGGGTACCAGATAAACCGGTTTAAACCAGCTCTTTTTTTTCTTCTTGTGTTTCTTGCCGGCCGGCTTTGTTTCATTTGCCATGCAAGCATCCTCCTTTTACAGTCCCGCTCTTTTTTTCAGGGTCGCGGTGACCATCTCATTGGCGATTTTAGGATTCGCCTGCCCCTTTGTGGCCTTCATGATCTGGCCGACGATATAACCAACCGCCCGCGTCTTGCCTTTCGCGTAATCTGTCACGAGATTAGGCTGGGCGTCAAGAATATCAGCGATCACCTTAGCGATCACATCACTGTCAGAAATCTGTTTCATACCCAGGCGCGCCACGACGTCAGCCGGTTTTTCCCCGCTGGTCATCATCTGCTCAAATACTTCCTTGGCCTGCTTGCCGGAAATATCCCCGGCGGCGACAAGTTCCACCAGACCGGCCAGATCTTCCGGCGGCAGCGCGAGATTCTCAATCGCGGTATGGGTTTTGGCGAGATAAGCCTGAACATCCCCTAAAAGCCAGTGCGTGACCGCCTTATACTGCTTCGTGTGTGTGATCACTTTCTCAAAATAATCCGACAGCGTTTTCGTCGCCACTAACTGACTGGCTTCGGCCTCATTTAAACCGTAATCCTTTTGATAGCGGGCGGCGCGCTCCTCGGCCATTTCCGGAAGATTTTCTTTAATCTTCGCGATCCATTCCTCATCGAGGACGACCGGCAGAATGTTAGGTTCCGTATAATATTTGTAATCGACGGCATCTCCCTTGTCGCGCATTTTGACGGTCTTTTTTTCCGCCTCATTGAAACGCAGCGTCTCCTGCAGGACGACTCCGCCCGAGGTCACGATTTCTTTCTGGCGGGCAAACTCATAATCGAGCGCCCTTTGCACGTTAGAAATCGAGTTGAGATTTTTGATTTCCGTCTTCGTGCCAAATTCTTTCTGGCCTTTAGGACGAATCGAGATATTGACATCACAGCGCATCGAGCCCTCTTCCAGGCGGGCGTCGCTGACCTCGGTATAAAGGAAGATGCTCCTTAATTTCTCCAGATAAGCCGCCGCCTCTTGGCCGGAACGGATCACGGGGCGCGTGACAATCTCAATCAACGGGATGCCGGCGCGGTTGTAATCAAGTAGCGTGAAATCCGAATAGTGCTCCTGCTTGGCCGTGTCTTCCTCCATGTGCAGGCGCTCGATGGCGATGCGCTTCACCTCACCGTCCACGGTAATGTCCAGATAGCCGTCGCGGCCGATCGGGCGGCGGTCCTGGGTGATCTGAAAGCCCTTGGGCAGATCGGCGTAATAATAATTCTTGCGGTCAAAAAGCAGAACGTGGTCAATGGTCATATGCAAAGCGTGGCAGACGCGAATGGCATACTCCACACCTTTCTCGTTCAAAGCCGGCATGACCCCCGGGAATCCCCAGTCGATGACATTGGTCTGCGTGTTGCTTCTTTCCCCGAAACTGACCGGGGCGCCGGAAAACATCTTGGAATTTGTCTTGAGTTCGCAATGTACTTCCAGGCCGATCACCGCTTCATAATCCATAGATGTCCTCACCCCCGGTATTGATTTTTATATGGCAGTTTTTCCTGCAAGGCGTAACCGGCATTGAGCACCGTCTGCTCTGCAAAAAGCCGGCCCATGATATTGATCCCCAGCGGCATGCCTCTGGTAAAGCCGATCGGGATGACCAGCGAAGGCGTGCCCGCGAAATTACCCAGCACCAGATTGTTTTCCAGAATGACATACTGGCTGGAAAGGCGGTCGTCTTTGGCATCGGCGATGCTTGGCGCCCCGTCATTGCTGGTGGGGGTTAATATGAGATCATAATCCTCATAGATCTTCTGCACGGCATCGACTATCAGACGCCGGCAGCGCTGCGCCTTGCGGAACATCTTTTCCTGATTTTCCGTCGCCAGGGCGAGATTGCCCAGGACAAAGCGGCGCTTGATATGAGCCCCGAATCCGGCGGTGCGGCTGGCGATCATCACCTCATCCGCGCTGTCCCCGGCGACTCTTAAACCGTATTTGATGCCGTCCAGGCAGGAGTGATTGCTGGTGGCCTCGGAATTGGCGATAATCGTATACGTCGGCAAAACCGCCATCAAAAGCTGATGATCCATATGGACAAAATCCACCTGCGCCCCCATCTTTTGATAGAGTTCGACAGCGTGATCAAAAGCTTCTTTGGCATCCGGATTGGAGATTTCCTGATAGATCTCCAGGATCACCGCGATCTTCAGGCCGCGCATATCGCTGTTCAGATTATGGTAATAATCGGGAACCGGCCGACTGGAACTGGTCATGTCGTGATCATCGCGGCCGGCTAAGGCGGCGGTGACAATCGCGGCGTCTTCCACTGTCCTGGTCAGCGGGCCCATATGATCCAGGCTGGAAGCGTAAGGGATCACGCCGTAGCGGGAAATGCGTCCCCAGGTCGGTTTAAATCCCACCACCCCGCAAAAGGCCGCCGGTTTGCGAATCGAATCACCGGTATCACTGCCCAGGGCGAAAGGCACCGCCCCGCTGGCGACGATCGCGGTACTGCCGCCCGACGATCCGCCGGAAATTCTCGTTTCATCCCAGGGGTTGGCGACCGGTCCGGTTAAAGCCGATTTATTCGTGCCGCCCATGGCCAGTTCATCCATGCTGGACTTGGCCACCATGACGCAGCCCTGTTCCTTGAGCTTTTTCACCGGCGTGGCGTCAAAAATCGGCACATAGTTTTCCAGCATGCGGCTCGAAGCCGTCGTTTTGACGCCTTTCGTGGAGTAATTATCTTTGAAAACAACCGGAATCATGCTTAAAAGCTGATCGGGATCAAATTTCTGCTGTTCCAGCTGCGCCATCGCCTCTTCTTCCGTGATCGTCACCAGGGCATTCAGGCGCTTTTGCTGGTGACGCAGGGTTTTAAAGAGATTTTCATAATAAGGCTTAATGCTGTCAGGATTTTTTTTGAAAGCCTCATGGAGGCTGACGATCGTGTCCATCAGCCCACCACCTTCGGCAGCCGTACCTCTTGTCCGGCCGTTTCCGGGGCGTTTTCCAGAACCTCATCAGCCGAAGCAACATCCGTGACGACATCCGGTCTTAAATAAGTGGTTTCTATTTCATAGGGAAAACATAAAGGCTCCACCCCGTCGGTATTGATCGCTTCGAGCGCCTGGACATGGTGACAGAAAACATCATATTCCTTGCGCATCTCAGGCATTTCCTCATCGCTGAGCCGGAACATGGTTTTTAAGGCCAGTTTTTTAAGCATGGCATCTAATTCATCCATCAAAACCCTCCTTTGGTATGACGATATTCTATCATAATTCGCTCATGATTTCAATTTTCTTTGCGGAGCGCGGGACTTGAGGAAAGGAGATGCTGGACGCCGTGCGGCAAAGGAAAAGCGATCTCCAGAACATGATTCTCAATATTTAAAATAATCCCCTTGCCAAAAACCTCATGAATGACGAGATCCCCGGTTTGATACTGCCGGTCTGAGGCCTTGGAAGCGGCCACCGGCGTGGTGTACTGGGGCTCCAGGTAGCGGTCTGAGCCGGCGAGATGATCCACGACATCGGGATTAATCTCACTGATAAAACGCGACTCCACTTTCGCGTCCCCGAAAGAAAACGAATAGCCGATATTTTCGACGAGATACAGTTCTTTCATGGCCCTTGTGTAAGCGACATAAGCCAGCCGTCTTTCCTCTTCCAGGCCGGCCGTCCCCTTCTCCTCGATGGCCCGGGCGCTGGGAAAAATCGTCTCGGAAAGGCTGGCCACAAAAACATAAGGAAACTCCAGACCCTTGGCCATATGCACGGTCATCAAAGAGACGGCATGAACATCGCTTTCGACATCCTGGTCGGTGTATAACGAGATATCCTGAAGATAATCATCGAGGCTCGCTTCCGGGTGCTCCTGAACATACTGGGCGATGCTGTTTCTTAATTCGGTCAGGTTCTCGATACGCGCGGTTTCGCTTTCTCTCGTCAGATATTCCCGGTATCCGGATTTTTCATACAGATGATCATAGCAGGCGATGAGGTTTTCTTGATCAGCGGTTTTGATTAAATTGACAAAATCAGCCAGTTTCTTTTTGACAGCCCCGCTCAGCTCGAGTTCATCGAGATGATCACGCAGGCACACAAACATGCTGCAAGACCGCTTTTCGGCGCTTTGGCGAATGGTTTCCAGGGTTTTCGCGCCGATGCCGCGCCTTGGAACATTGATGACTCGCTCCAGGGCGAGATCATCCCCCGAAGAAACGAGCCGCAAATAACAAAGCATGTCTTTGACCTCTTTGCGGGAAAAAAAGCGCAGCCCGCCATAGATGCGGTAAGGAATATGCTGCGAAATAAAAGCCTGCTCAAGATGCCGCGATAAATAATTGGCCCGGTAAAGGACGGCAAAATCCTCATAGTGAAGCTTGGGATCAGCGGCCATGAGATCAGAGATCCGCTCGCATATATATTCCGCTTCCGCGCTGTCGCTTGATGCCGTATAGTGAATGACCTTGGCGCCGTCGCGGTTATCGGTAAACAGATCCTTTTTCAGGCGGTTCTGATTGTGCTCAATGAGGCTGTTGGCCACCTTGAGGATATGACCGGTGGAGCGGTAGTTGCGGTTTAAAAAAATCGTTTTCGCGCCGGGAAAATCCTCATCAAAATTCATGATGTAGGAGACATCCGCGCCGCGAAAAGAATAGATGGTCTGATCGGGATCACCGACCACAAAAACTTTCGTTTGCGGCCGGCATAAGAGTTTCACCAGCCGCACATCATAAACATCCACATCCTGAAACTCATCGACATGAATCCAGGAAAAGCGGTTCTGCCAGAAATTTCTGACATATTCATTGTTTTCTAAAAGTTTAACGGTATATAAAATCAAATCATCAAAATCCAAAAGAAAATGATCTTTCTGATAACTCAGATAAGCGCGGTAAAGGAGCGCCTGGGCTTTGGACAAGCGGTTGTCTTTGACAAGATCCATAGCGGTGTCAGCGTCGATATCATGATGCTTCAGCAGGGAGATGGTCCTCAAAACGCTTTTGGCGGAAAGACGGCCGAGATCGAGATGCAGTTCGCGGTCCAGTTTGCGCACCAGGGATTTCTGATCTTCCTCATCGATGATGACAAAATTGCTCGGATAATGCAGATAGCCGATGTGACGCCGCAAAATCCGCACGCATAAAGAATGAATCGTGCTGATGATCATGCCGGCATCGCGCTCCGGTATTAACGCGTGCACGCGCTGTTTCATCTCGTTGGCCGCTTTATTGGTAAAAGTGATCGCCAGGATGCTGTGCGGATCAATACCCTGATCCACCAGATAAGCGATGCGGTAAGTTAAAACCCGGGTTTTTCCCGAGCCCGCACCCGCCACCACGCGCAGATGCCCGTCCAGATAGGTGCAGGCCTCATACTGTTCGGGATTGAGCTGTTTGGCATAGTCCATATCCTCACCTACCTTATCTGCCAGTCAACCGGGGTCTGGCCGTGTGCTGTTAAAAAGGCGTTGGCTTTGGAGAAAGGCCGCGAGCCGAAAAAACCGCGATGGGCTGACAAAGGAGAAGGATGGGCGCTGGTTAAAACAAGATGGCGGGACTGGTCAATATACTGCGCCTTCTCCATGGCGTTTCTTCCCCACAAAATAAACACCATGGGCCTTTCCCGGGCATTTAAAAACAAAATCGTGTGCAGGGTAAAATGCTCCCAGCCGTAGTGGCGGTGGGAGTTGGCCTGATGGGCCCGGACGGTCAGCACATTATTCAATAGCAAGACGCCCTGCCTGGCCCAGGCGGTGAGATCGCCGTGCCGGGGAATTTCGATTCCGACATCATCGTGACACTCCTGATAAATATTGGCTAAACTGGGCGGAATGTCCACTCCCGAAGCAACCGAAAAAGCCAAACCGTTGGCCTGGCCTTGTTCATGGTAAGGATCCTGGCCCAGGATCACCACTTTCACATCTTCATAGGGTGTTAAATTAAGACAGCGGAATATCAGCTGCCGCGGCGGATAGATGGTATACTGATCGTACTCCGCTTCGATTTTCTGTTTCAGTTCATGATAGTAAGGCTTGGTTTTCTCATTTTCCACGAAGCTTTTAAAATCCATCCTTGTTCACCTTCTTCTCATAGGCGAAGCGCCTGGTGCCGTCCTGGACATAGATGATGCCGCAGTACTGAAAACCGCATTTAGCGATTAATTTTATCATTGCCTGGTTATCGGGATGGGTATCAATCCGCAATGCGTATAGTCCTTTTTGATATGCCATTTGTGCGGCGTATTCTAATAGCTCTTTGGCGCACCCGGTGCGAAGCCACTTGTCCCCGACGGCGAGGCGGTGAATGGTCAGATATGGACCGCTTTGCAGCCACTGGCCGTTTTCAATCACATGATAAGTGGGCTCGATGCCGGCGATCATGGCCGCGAAGGCTTTGGGCTTTTTGCCGCATACATAAAGCACCCCGTCATCCAGATCTTCTTTCAAATCAGCGCGACTGGGATAACCGCGCTGCCACTGGTCGATCTGGTTTTCTTTCAGGCGTCTGACGGCCTGGTTTAATATGATTTCGAGATCTTCTAAATCTTCACGACTGGCTTGACGAATCATCTTTATCCCCGCCACGCATATATTTTCATATCAACGCGGCCGTTATGAACGGGCACGCCTTCCTTTTTTAATAACTCTTCCTGATCCTCATAGCCCATGCGGCCGTCCTGGTGAACGACGCGGTGACACGGGTACCCGGGCGGGGCAAAGCGCATGATTCGGCCGACCTGTCTGGCGTTTTTAGGATAGCCTGATAATTCCGCCAGCATCTTGTACGAGACAACCTTGCCGCGGGGCACTTCCGATAAGACGGCCAGAACGATCTCAGCGTTCATAACTGGCGATGATTTTGGAAACCAGCGGATGGCGCACGACATCCAGGGCGGTCAGATAAACAAAACGGATCTCTTTGATATCTTTTAAAATCTGCGTGGCTTTTAACAGTCCGCTGGTCATGCCGGATTTCAGGTCAATCTGGGTGATGTCGCCGGTGATGATCATGCGGCTGTGAAAGCCCATGCGCGTCAAAAACATTTTCATCTGGGCGTCGGTAGTATTCTGAGCCTCATCGAGGATGACAAAGGCATCCTCCAGGGTGCGCCCGCGCATATAGGCTAAAGGAGCGATCTCAATGATGCCTTTTTCGATCATGCGCTCGGTTTTCTCATACCCTAATAAATCATACAAAGCATCGTAGAGCGGGCGCAGATAAGGATCGACTTTTTCTTTGAGATCCCCGGGCAGAAAGCCCAGCGATTCGCCCGCCTCGACAGCCGGGCGGGTTAAAATAATGCGCTTGACGCGGTTCTGGCGGAAGGCCAGGACCGCTTTCACGACCGCCAGGTAGGTTTTGCCGGTGCCGGCCGGACCGATCGCGAAAACCATATCGCTTTGATCCATCGCTTCCAGATAGCGCTGCTGACCGATGGTTTTGGCATAAACCGGTACGCCGTTGACCGTTTTGGAAATCACATGATGATTTAAATAAGCTAATTCATCGAGGCGGTTCTCGTCCATTAAATTGAGGGCGTAGATCATGTCCGCTTCCGAGATAACCTGATTGTTTTCCGCCCTTTTTAACAGCGTCTCCAATAGCAGAGAAAGCTTCTGGTAAAGCTCATTTTCAATATCGGGGAATATCAAAAGCTCCTGCCGCCAGATAATCTGAATATCGTAGCGCGTCTCAATCAGACTTAAATTTTCCCCGTTTAACCCTAACAGCTCACTGACAGCCTCGGGATGGGTTGTATTCAACAACAGCGTTCGCTCCATGAGACTCCTCCTTGATCACTGCTATTTTACCTGCTTTTTAAAAGGAATGCAAAAGTTTAAATCACGCCAAAATGCTTTAAGGCAAAATAAACGCCGTCTTCATCAATATCTTTTGTGACAAACCGGGCCATTTTCTTTAAATCCGGCTGAGCGTTACCCATCGCGACACTGTGCGGGACCAGTTCAAACATGTCCTCATCATTCTGCCCGTCGCCAAAGACCATGACCGCGCTCAAAGGAATCTGGTATTGATCCAGAATTTTTAAAATTCCCTGCTTTTTTCCGCCGTTTTCCGGAACGACGTCATAACCCAGGGGATGCCACTGCTTCAATACGCAATGGGGAATGCAGTCTCTGATCCAGCTTTCGTCGCCATAGGTCATGGCCTGGTAAATATCGTGATCCAAGGCCCTGGTGATATCACAAATCTCGGGCAGCGGGGTGTGAATATCTTTGAGGGTCACCATGACATCGTCATTGACCATGTTCATATAGATGCGTTCCGCCTCCACGATGCCAAGGGGATGACTTTCATCCAGGGCTTTGCGGACCATGTTTCGCACATCGGATTTCGCGATGGCGTTTTTGTAGATCACCGCTTCATCGTCAAAGCAGTACTGCCCGTTCAGGGTCACATAACCGTCAAAAAACAGATCCTGAACCGGCAGATCCGCCAGTTCGGTGATATGGCGTCCCGTGGCGAGAAACAGTTTGATACCGCGCGCTCTTAAAAGATGAAAGGCTTTGACGGTGCTGGCGGGCACGATGCCGCTATGATGGGATAGAAGGGTGCCGTCCATGTCAAAAAATATGGCTTGAATCATATGGTCTCCTTAGAAAAAAGGACCCTGAGGCCCTTTTGATTAACGAATATCCAATAACCGCTGCTTGAGTTCATTTTCAATGCGGATTAAATCCTGCTGAGCGGATTCTCTTTTCGCCTTGCCGTCAGCCTGAATTTTCAAGACCTCATCAAGGGTTGAAATCAAGGATTGATTGGTTTGTTTCAGCGTTTCAATATCAATAATGCCGCGCTCGGACTCTCTGGCCACATTCAGCGATCCCTGCTTCAAGGTTTCGGCATTTTTCTTTAATAACGAATTGGTCATTTCACTGACAGCGTTCTGAGCCTGCATGGCATCGGCAGAGTGCTGCAAGCCTAATGCCAGGACCAGCTGGCTTCGCCACAGCGGGATGGTGTTGACAATGGTGGACTGTATCTTATCGGACATCTGGACATCGTTGTTTTGAATCAGGCGGATTTGCGGTCCCATCTGCAAAGCCACGTTTCTGGTCAGCTGCAAATCGTAAAGTTTCTTTTCAAAACGGTCGCAGGAAGCGGCAAAATCATTGGCGGCCTGGGAGTCCTCCGCCAGTCCCGACGCGATCGCTTTTTGTTTAAGCTGCTCCAGTTCCACTTCGCGGGCTTCTTTCAGGCGCTGCTGGCCGGCGATGATATACATCGACAATTCTTTAAAATTTGTCAGATTCATCTTGTACATCTCGTCGAGCATGGCGATATCCTTAATCAGGGTAATCTGGTGCTGTTCCAGTAATTTGACGATATCATCGACATTTTTCTCAACCTTATTATAGCGGGTTTTCATGTTTGAGACTTTGTCTTTGGATTTTTTGAAAAAAGAGAAGCCCTTGTCATCATCCTCGTCGATGCTTTTCAGTTCCGCGATCAGATTCGTCATCAGATTGCCCACTTCACCCATATCTTTCGTCTTGACATTCTCCAGGGTCGCCGAGGAAAAATCCGAGATTTTATTCTGGGCATTCGCGCCGTAGTGCAGGATCATATCGGTATCTGTGATGTCGATCTGCTTGGCGAACTCATCAACCGTCTTTTGTTCTTCCGGGGTCAGATGAACCTCGCTTACAGCCGGCTGTTCACTGGGCGCCGGGGTTTCCGCGGCCGCCTCAGGATTTAGCGTAAGGGTAATTTTTTGTGATTCCTGTTCCATGAATAATCAACTCCTCGCTAATAAATATTTTACCATAGCCATTTTGAAAAGAAAAGAAAAACCGCCAGTTTGGCGGTTCGTTTAGCGCTGTCTGCCTCTGTTTTTTCTGGCTGCTTCGGATTTCATTTTACGTTTCAAACCCGGTTTAACGTAAAACTCACGTTTACGCGCCTCGGCTAGAGTTCCGGTCCGAGATACCTGTCTTTTAAAACGACGCAGCGCATCATCCAAAGACTCATTCTCTCTGACAACTGTCTTCGCCATGGTAAACTCCCCTCCTTTGCCCAGAAAAATGATACAAGCGTATTATACACGCAAGTTTTTTTAATTGCAATAGAAAATCAGCATTATTCCCGGCATAAAAAACAGAAAATACAGCTTTCATGCGGTATAAATGCAAAGAAAAGCAGTTCTTATTGATCAGGAAGGCTTTCCATGATCTGTGTTCTCACAATGATTTGGCGATCAAAAACGGTTTTTCATATTTTTCTAAACGTACCGCGCTGATCACGCCCAAAGGCTGATCGAATCCTTTGACATGCAGATAATCCTCACTGTAGCCGGTGACGCTGCCGTCCTTATCCTTTTTCTCAAAAATGACCTGAGCGCTTTGTCCCAGCCGGGACAGCGCCCTTTTTTCATACAATTCAGCGGAACAGGCCATGAGGATTCTGACCCGCTGCTTTTTGATATGTTCCGGAATCTGCCCCGGCATATCCGCGGCCGGCGTGCCCTGGCGCGGGGAATAAGGGAAAACATGAAGCCTTGAAAAACCGGCCTTTTTCACAAAGTCAACCGTTTCCTGAAACTCCTCTTCTGATTCCTGGGGAAAACCGGCGATGACATCCGTCGTCAAAGCGATATCGCCGGCCCGTTTTCTGACCTTTGTCATCGTATCATAAAACTCTTCTGTCGTATAACGGCGGTTCATCCTTTTTAGAACGGTATCACTTCCGGACTGCAGCGGAACATGCAGATGTTTCGCGATTTTATCCTCGCTTTCCAGCAAGGTAATAATTTTATCCGTGATCTGGCTGGCCTCAATACTGGAGATCCTCAAGCGCTTTAACCCCTTGACTTCACGACACAAATCATAAAGCAAGTCGCCAAAATCATAATCATCGAAATCGATCCCGTAACCGGCGGTATGAATCCCCGTCAGCACAATCTCCGGATATCCCTCATCCACCAGCATCTGCGCCTGCCGCAAAACACTCTGACGCGGCCGGGAGCGCATCCGGCCCCGGGCGTAAGGGATCGCGCAGTAAGTGCAGAAATTATTGCAGCCGTCCTGAATCTTTAAAAAAGCCCGGGTGTTGTCCGCGTAATCGCGCACCTTTAAATCCTCATAGCGGTTAACCAGCGGCGTGACGGTGTTGATGACCTCGTGATCCTTTTCAAACCGCGTGACATAAGCGACGATCTGATCGCGTTTTTGAGTACCTAAAACCACGCTGACCCCGGGGATTTTCGCGACTTCCTGACTGGCGGTCTGACTGTAGCAGCCGACGGCCACGACACAGGCTTCGGGATTGGTGCGGTGCGCCCTTCTTAACATCTGCCGGCTTTTCTGATCCCCGGTGCCGGTGACCGTGCAGGTATTGACGACATACACATCCGCCCGCTCCTTAAAGTCCACTTCCTGATACCCGGCATCCAGAAAAAGCTGCTTCATCGCGATGCTTTCATAGGCATTCACTTTACAGCCCAAGGTATGAAAGGCTACTGTCTTCATGCGCATTCCCCCAGTTCATCGCCATTGTATCATAAATCTAGAAACGAAAGCCAATAAAAAGGATTCGGGATCCCCCGAATCCTTAAACCAGAACAAATTCCTGACCATCAAAATCAACCAGCGCGACATCCCCGCTGATATTGCCCTGCAAAATCTCCTTGGCGAGCATCGTCTCAATATTTTTTTGAATGAAACGCTTCAGCGGGCGGGCCCCGTAAACCGGATCAAAGCCGTTATTGAGCAGCGCCTCAAAAGCGCGGTCGGTGAGCTTCACCTGAATATGCCTTTTTTCCAGACGCTCATTGAGCTCATCGATGAACTTCGTGATAATACCGGCGATGACATCGTGATCCAGCGAGTTAAACATGACAATCTCATCCACGCGGTTGAGAAATTCCGGTTTAAAGCGCTGCGACAACTCGGCCATGACCGCCTGGCGGTTTTCCGGCGTGTTGCCCTTTAACAGATACTCGGAACCGATATTGCTTGTCATGATGATGATCGTGTTCTTGAAATTGACGACATTGCCGCGGGCATCGGTGATGCGCCCGTCATCGAGCACCTGCAGCAAAATGTTGAAGACATCAGGATGAGCCTTTTCAATCTCATCCAGAAGCACGATGCTGTAAGGATTGCGGCGCACCGCTTCCGATAACTGGCCGCCCTCTTCATAACCGACATAGCCGGGCGGCGCCCCTACTAACCGCGACACATTGAACTTCTCCATGTACTCGGACATATCGATGCGGATGATGTGATCCTCACTGTCAAACAGCTGTTCCGCCAGGGCTCTGGCCACCTCGGTTTTACCAACCCCGGTCGGGCCTAAAAACAGGAAGGAACCGATCGGGCGGCGCTCGTCATTGATACCGGCCCGGCTTCTTAAAATCGCGTCCGTCACCTTGCTGATGGCCTCATCCTGACCGATGACCCGCTTCTTTAAAGCCTTGTCCAGCCCTAAGATCTTCTCTCTTTCCGACTGCGCCAGCTTCGCGACCGGAATCTTGGTCCACTTCGCGATCACCTCGGCGATATCCTCCTCGCTGACATGATCCTTCAGTAACGCCTGCTCCGGCTCGTTTTTCTCCGCTTCCTGGATCTTCTTCTCAACCTCCGGAAGTTCACCGTACAAAATCTCACTGGCCTTGACTAGATCGCCATTGGTCTGATAATCCTCAAGCTGGCGGTTTAACTGCGACCTGCGCTCTTTTAAGGCATTGACATTCTCCAAAGCTCGCTTCTCACTTTCCCACTCCAGGCGCAGGGTCTGTTCGCGCTCCTCTAATTTGGCGATTTTATCCTTGATCTCATTAGCCCGTTCGTTTTCCATCTCATCCTTTTCGATCGATAAAAGCTCCATCTTCAAACGGTTCTTGTCCCTGGTAATCTCATCGAGCTCTTCGGGCAGCGAATCGATCTCCATGCGGATGCCCGCGCACGCCTCGTCGATCAAATCGATCGCTTTATCAGGCAGGTAGCGGTCGGTGATATAACGGTTGGACAGGCTCGCGGCCGCGACGATCGCGCCGTCGGTGATGCGCACCCCGTGATGCTGTTCAAAAGAAGGCTTCAGGCCGCGCAAAATCGCGATGGTGTCATCGATATCCGGCTCGGCCACCAGCACCTTCTGGAACCGCCTTTCCAAAGCGGCGTCTTTTTCAATATAGCGGCGGTACTCATCCAGGGTTGTCGCCCCGATACAGTGCAGTTCGCCCCTTGCCAGCATCGGCTTCAAGAGATTCGCGGCATCCATCGCGCCGTCGGTTTTTCCCGCTCCGACTAACTGATGGATCTCGTCGATAAACAAAATCATGTTCCCTTCCGATTTTTTAATTTCCGCCAGAACCGCCTTCAGGCGTTCCTCAAACTCGCCGCGGTATTTCGCCCCGGCCACCAGCGCGCCTAAATCCAGCTCATAAACCGTTTTATCCTTTAAGCTGAGCGGCACATCCTTGGCGTGAATCCGCCAGGCCAGCCCTTCCACGATCGCCGTCTTGCCGACGCCCGGCGCGCCGATTAAAATCGGGTTGTTTTTCGTTTTGCGGGCGAGAATCTGAATGACACGCCGGATCTCGTCATCGCGGCCGATGATCGGATCCATCTTGCCCTCCGCGACTTCCGCCGTCAAATCCCGTCCATACTTCTTTAATACTTCATATTGTCCTTCCGGATTTCTTGTATCCGCCATATGATCACCCCTTATCTGCATGATGAGATGCCTGACTTCCTCGCTGGAATGGCCGACGGCCGCCAGGATCGCTTTAAAAAAGTCATCTTTCATGGCATACATGCCCAGAAACAGATGCTCGCCGCTTAAAAAGCGGTCATCCAGTTCTTTCTGTTCCCGGTATGATGCCTCCAGCCAGGCACTCAACTCTCTGGACATCGTCAGCTGCGCACCCTGGACCTGGGGTTTTTCCGCCAGGTTTTCCGCGATGATGGAATTCAGGCGCTGTTTAGGGACCCCGAGATCATCCAGCAGTAACGCAAACATGCCGTCTGTATCCTGGATCAGTCCCTGCAATAAATGAGCTCCGTCAACCTGGGCATGAGATTTTTCCGCGGCCAGTTTCGTCGCGTAGTCAAACGCCTCCAGGACGGATTCTGTCATTTGATTTGGATCCATAGACATCCCTCCTTAGCACTCTTTATCCCTAAGTGCTAAGACCATTATACCATAATATTTAGCACTGTCAATACTTGAGTGCTA
The DNA here is from genome assembly GCA_964596105.1 of uncultured Erysipelotrichales bacterium. Lineage (GTDB taxonomy): Bacteria > Bacillota_I > Bacilli_A > Erysipelotrichales > Coprobacillaceae > CAJUOR01. The sequence goes on from CAZQRT010000003.1 coordinate 20,288, forward strand.
AAAAATATAAAAAAGAAAACCCGTGACTACGGGTCAGTGCATGCTGGAAAGAATGAAGATAATCAAAAGAATATCAAGGAAAAACAATCCCCATTTAAAAAGCTCACTGGAGTAAAACTTCTTCTTGGCTTCCGCTTTTTCCTGTTTGGAATGTTTCTTCTTCGGTACTTCAATCCCCAGAGCCTCGTCATACTGCTGCTTGCGCACCTGTCTTTTTTCCACCGTGGTAGCCATCGCGATTACCTCCCCTGTTTATTATATATGACTCCAATCAGCTAAACAACATATTTATATCCTTAGGCAAGACATATTTATATCCTTAGGCAAGACATATTCCGCCTCACTGGCAGAGACATCAGCCGTGATATCAGCGATGATCTCGGGAACGGCGGGATGATAAATCTCCACATTTTCCGGACTTTCATCTTTGATAAGCTCGACATGCATGAGACGGTCCACCTCGGCATAGCCGGATACGACCTTCCCGAGATAAGTGAATTTGCCATTCAGGCGCTTCTGGCAGCCGTCTTCGGCGACGATGAAAAAGCAGCAGACAGAAGCGATGCTTTTGCCGTCCCCGGCCAGCCCGACGCTGTATTTGTCGAAGGAGCGCGTACCGTCCCATTCCAGCTTGGCCAGATACTGATAAGGCTCCGGCATGACGGATTCATCATACCAGGGCTGCAGGACAAACCCGGGCACGATGCGGGCAATCGCCATGTTTTGAAAAAGATGCTCGTGAACCGCCTTGAGCAGCCCGTTGCCGCCGTTAAAAGCCTTGTCCAGTTCCAGGGCAATCCTGATCCTGGCGCCGTTTTTCATGTGAATCGTCATTTCCGGTGTCATTTTTTCTCTTCCTTTCCCAGATCCTCTAAAAGATAATCCGGATCGTGTTTCTGGCGGGCGTAAAAATCATGGAGCTTGGTTTCCAGGGTGTACTCGATATCCGTGATCAGTTCCCGCGCCGCGATGCGGCGGCCGCCCTTGGCCAGAATCACCAGCTGCTCCAAAGCGTCTGAGGTGGCTACCGAGATGGCAAACTCGCTGGCGTAACGATGCGTCGCCCGCTCAATAAACATGTCCGCGGTCTGCGCCTCTTTGGTATAAACGATATAGACTGGACCGGATTTCTCGATCGATCCGGGATTGTCCTTCACCTTGTAGGCGTCAAAAACGAGAATCATCAAAATATTCTTATAACCCTGATAGTTGCATAAAATATCGATAAAGCGGTGGCGGGCGGCATCGAGATTCTCCCGGGCCAGCTTCGCCAGTGGCGGCCAGGAGAAGATGATGTTGTAGCCGTCCACTAAAAGGCAGGGCGGTTTTTGCGGCTCGGCCTGATAAGTTTGCACCACGGTTTTTTCTTTCGGCGGTTTTTTCCCGGTCCCGTACGTCCTCTCGAAAATCGCCATGAGACTCTCATCTTGTATCTCTTTCTTTACCGGCTTTTTTTCCGGTTTAGGAAGATAGGCGGAAGGCAGATGGGCATGGGCGTAGACATCCTGATATGGAACATAATAGCCCGCCCCGTGACTGATGAAAATGGATCCGGTCGGCCACTTTTCATCCAGCTCGCTGTCATATCCGCTGGCGCTGATGATGTCCTCTTGATGGCGGGCCGGATAGTATCCCCCGGGAGAATAGGAAATCTGCCCCTGGCCGTGAAACATGCCGGGGAATTTTTTGTATAGCGGCATGAAGTCTTTCACCGGAGCCTTCCCGGCCACCAGCGTCAGATCCTCACTGGCCGTGCTGATCTCATAATCGCCGCCGATGAGATCGAGCTCATAAATCAGCGCTGATACCCCCGTTTTCGGCACGGTTGCCTCGTAGTTGAAATAAGGCTCCAGGATGATACTGTCAGCCATCTTCAAGCCCTGCCGCACCGCCCGGTAGGTCGCCTCGCGAAAATCGCCGCCCTCGGTGTGCTTCAAATGGTAAGCCCCGGCGGTTAAAGTGATAGAAATATCGGTAATATCCGCCCCGGTCAAAACCCCGGGAAAAGTCGTCTCCTTGAGATGCGTTAAAACCAGCCGCTGCCAGTGCAAAGGCAGCTCATCGGTACTGAGGGCGGTATGAAACTGCAGCCCCGACCCGGCCGGCAGCGGCTCCAGTAACAGATGCACCTCGGCGTAATGGCGCAGCGGTTCAAAATGACCGATGCCCAGCGCCGTCTTCGTGATCGTTTCCAGATAGCGCACGCGGCCTTCATCAAAACGGATGTCAAAGCCAAACCGTTCCCGCACCGCCGCGATGAGGATCTCAGCCTGCACCTCGCCCATTAACGACAGGCGGATCTCCTGCTTCTGTTCATCAAAGCGGACACTTAAATCGGGATTTTCCTCTTTGAGTTTTAAGAAGTCCGGATAAACCTGAAAAGCGTCTTTATCCGGGGGAAGTTTCACCGCGTACTCCATGCCGCAAGAAAGCGGCGGCAGAACGCTTTTTTGGCGCTGGGGAACGATCGTGTCCACGGGAATATCCTTCAGGCCGGTGACGGCCACGATTTCCCCGGCATAAGCCGCCTCGCATTCCTGATAATCCGCCCCGTTGCAGCGTCTGACGCGGTCAGCCTTTTCGTTTTCATCGATGATCTGTTTAGGCTTCAGGGTTCCCGATAGAATCTTCATATGGGTCACGCGCGCCGGATCGTGGCTGATTTTATAGATGAGGGCGGAAAACGGCTGATGTTCATCATAATCTGTCTGAACATACGCGCACAAGGCGCTTAACAGTTCCTGAACGCCCTGGTTTTTTAACGCCGAGCCGAAATAACACGGCAGGACCTTTCGCTTCATGATCAGCTCCGCGATATAATCTTTTTCAATGGTGCCCTTTTCCAGATACATGTCCAGCGCCTTTTCGTCGCTCAGCGAACAGTCTTCATAGAACGTCTCATCCTGACAGCTGAAATCCACACAGCCGTCATGAAGCTTCTCACGCAAATGGTTCATCATCGCCTCTTTTGTATAATGCCCGATATCCATCTTGTTGACAAAGATAAACGTCGGGATCTTCATCTTTTTAAGCATGGCCATGATGGTGAGGGTATGAGACTGCACGCCGGAAACGGCGCTCACAACCAGGACGGCGGCGTCGAGAACGCTTAAAGCGCGGCGCATCTCACTGGAAAAGTCCGCGTGTCCGGGAGTATCGAGCAGGGTAAGCTGGCAGTCCTCATAACAGAAACGCGCCGGTTTGGAATAGATGGTGATCCCCCGCTGTCTTTCCATATGATCATAATCCAAAAGGGCGTCCTGATGATCCACCCGGCCAAGACTGGAAATGACCCCGGCTTCATACAGGATGGCTTCTGACAGCGTGGTTTTTCCGGCGTCGACATGCGCCAGAATACCAAACACAAAACGTTTCATCACTTACTCCTCCCAGATCGCGAAAGCCATCGCGAAATCACCGTCATGAGTAATGGAAAGATGGGTATGCGGGTCCTGATAATAAGGCGCCCCGGCGCTGTCGTTTAAAATGATGATCTCCCGCAGGTCCATTTGTCCCAGACCCAGTTTGCGGGTTTTTAAAAAAGCCTCTTTGGCGGCAAAGCGGCCGCCTAAATACTCGCGGCGCATTTTCGTACTTTTGATTTCATCAAACGCCGCCAGTTCCAGAGGGTTTAAGACGCGTTTGACAAAGGCGCGCTTGTCGGGATCGAGACGCCGAAGATCCACCAGATCCACGCCGATGCCTTTAATCATGATAACAAAAAATAAACGCCGAAGCGTTTATTTATCATCGGTGAACTTTTTCTCGTAAAGGCTCATCAGCTCGTCTAACGTCATGGCGTCATCGATCTCGTCATTCAAGCTGTCATCCTTGGAACCGTCAAAATCAAATTGAAACTCGCCGGTGCGCTTCTCGACGATCTTCAACTGATCATTTTCCTCCTGGATAATATTGGCGATATTGCGCAGATTATCCGTCGTCGACTCCGGCTGTTTAGCCTGCTTGCGGCTGCGGCGGGTCGGTTTGACTTCCTCTTCCTCTTCTTCCTCTTCCGTCACCGGGCCGCTGGTGCCGTAAATCGGACTGATCACCGGGACAAGCTGGTCTTCAATCGGCTTTTGCGCCACCGTCTTCTTTTTTTGCGGAGCCTTCTTTTCTTTGGTGTCTTCCGGATCCTCGGTGCGGCCGTACATCGGGCTGATAATCTCTCTCATCTGATAGGAAGGGTCACTTTTCGGACGAACCGGCTTCGCGGGCTTCGGGATGGCATTAGCCGGCGCGGTCGATGCCGCCGGAACCGAGACATCCCGGATCGCTTTTTCCAGAGATTCCACATTCTCATTAAATTCATCAGGATAGATCAAAGGCGTGCTGAACTTTTCCTTGCGCCTCTGCTCCGCGAGAGGATTGACGGGATCCTCCTCAACCGGAACCGATACAGTGTTTCTTTTAAACAGATCTTTTAAAGCCATCGCGATAACCTCCTATCTGACTCTTCCACAAATTCACAGTTTTACTTGACAGAAGCGATAAAATCTTCAATTTCCTGGCGGGTTTTACGCAGTTTGGAAACAAAGCGGCCCTTTTCCTGCCCGTTTTCATAGGCGACAAAACTCGGAATGCCCATGATATCCAGTTCTTTGCAAAGCTCCGGCATCTCATCGCGGTCGATTTGATAGTACTTAAACTCCGGATTGCTCTTAGCGACATCCCCGATGAAAGGTTTAATGAACGCGCAGTCCGGGCACCAGGTCGTCGAAAACAAAATAATGCACTTGTCTGAAATAGCCTGTTCGTACTGCTCGCTGGTATGAATATCCACAAACTGATCCATATTTCTACTCCTTCTTGTAACTGGCAATGACCCGGTATACCGGATGGTCCATGCCGAATTTTTCCTCATATTCCGTCATGATATTGTCAGCGCCGCGCTCGTCATGATGGAGATCCAGGCAGATATCTTGTAAATCCATGGGATAAGCGGCCATTTCCATCAAAGTGAACTCAAACAGCGTGCGGTTGTCTGTCTTCATGACGATCTTCGCCCCGGGCTTTAAGATCTGCTCATACTGCTGTAAATAATCCCGGTAAGTCAGCCGCCGCTTGTAGTGACGGCGCTTGGGCCAGGGATCGGAGAAGTTCAAATACAAGCCCGCCACGCTGTGCGGCGCGAAGATCATCGCGACGTCTCTGGCGTCCGCTGTCATGATTTTCACATTGTCCAGCGGCGCGGCATTCAGGATCTTCTTTAAAGCCGTATACAAAACCGTATCATATTTCTCAATGCCGATATAGTGATATTGCGGATTGCGCCGGGCCATCTCGATGATGAAACTGCCCTTGCCCATGCCGACTTCCACATACAGCTCATGTTCATCAGTCACAGGACCGGTCATGACATACTCCGGATGGGCTTCTAAAAAAGCTCTGGCCTCCGGCTTTCTTCGCAAACGCATGATCTTCTTCCTCTCACCCGTCATTATAGCATTTTCAGGCCGGGATCTCAATGTTTAATTTCGAATCTTCTTAAATAAAACTGCTGATTTTCATAAAGGCTCGCGTTTGTGCATCGCGTAAATTCCTAAAAGTTCCATTTCCTCATTTGTCAATTCCCGATACTGTCCGGGCTGTAAACTTTCATCGAGCCTCAACCCTTTCATGGCGATCCGTTTCAGATACACGACCTCATTACCAACCGCCTGAAACATCTTCTTGACCTGATGAAACTTGCCCTCCGTGATCGTGACCAGGGCCTCGTCTGACCCGGTATACTCCAGAATGGCCGGTCTTGTGACATAGTCAGAAATCTCAAGACCCGCGGCAAACCGCGCGACATCTTCGGGCCGCCCGGGTTTTTTCAGGCGGACAAAATAAGTCTTTGCCGCCTGGCGGTCCGGATGGTGCAGCGCCCGCGCCAGCCGCCCGTCATTCGTCAAAAGGAGCAGTCCCTCGCTGTCCTTGTCGAGCCTTCCGACGGGAAAAAGATGAGCGTATGCATAATCCGGCACCAGATCCAGCACCGTCCTGTCCCGGTCATCCCGGGTGGCGCTGACGACCCCCGCGGGCTTATTCATCATCACATAGATATAAGGTTTATACACCACCGGTTTTTCATCCACGGCAACCTGATCACGGTCCTCATCGAGGTGATAATCATGCTTGCGGATGGTGGTGCCATTCACCGTGACATGGCCCTGGCGAATGAGTAATTTCACATTTTTCCTGGAACCGTATCCGGTATTCGCTAAAAAGCGGTCTAAGCGAATCATGTGCTAATTCATATAATAACGCGGGGCATACCAGGCGGGATGATGATAGAAGCGGTCGATGAGAAAGGTTGTGATCAAACCGCCGGCAAAGCCGCCTAAATGCCCGCTTAAAGAGACGCTGGGCACGATGACGGAGATCAGGGCGATCATGACGAGGCTCGGAACCACGCTGGAAAATGCCGCCTTGTAAAGCCCTTTGTATCGCAAAGACAGATAGCACAGTCCTCCTAATAAACCGAGAATGATGCCGCTCGCGCCGCCCGACACGACCATGGGATTGGAATTGGTGATGAGGGTGAACAGATAAGGGATGCCCGTCGTCCCGAGCGCCGATCCGGCAATCAAAAGCAGATAGCGGTTGCGGCCGTAGATCCTCTCGATAAACGGTCCGACATTATACAAAGACAACATATTCAAAAGGATGTGACTGATGCCGAAATGAATGAAATTAGCGGTAATCAGCCGGTAGTATTCATGCCGGGTAGTAATCAGAAGAGGGATATAAGCCCCGGCCTCAATACCCTGCATGGCGTTCATACTGAAGGAATAGCGGATGCTGGTGTAGATATAAACGAGGACGCAGATTCCGATCAGACCCCATGTGACCGGACAGTTCTTCTTTCTCATATGCTCACCCCTCGAAATCAAAGATGGTCAGCTGCTCATAGCCGGCCGCCTCATAACGGCCCGGAAGATCTGAATCCATCAGGGCAAAAAGATCGTCTTCTTCCTGGATGCGCGCCAGGCTTAACGGCCGGGCGCCTTCCTTCACAAGCGCCGCGGCGCTTTTCACATCGCCGTCGATTAAAACCGCCATGCCCTCCCCGACCCGTTTGGCATAATAGCGGGCGGCAAAATAGAGCGAACCCTGACGGTAAGGCGCGGCGACAACCAGGTTGATGTCAGCCAGACACATTAAAACCCGGTCCGCGAGAAGGTGACTCAGGCGGTCCCCTTCGCCTTCCGTAATCGATACAATGGTCAGACGGCGTTCCTTAACCGCCTGGCGGTGGCGTTTGCGCAGCAGATCTAAATTTCCGCCGCTGACGATCACGCCCTGCCCGCCGGCTTGTAAATGGCGCCGTAAAACCTGTTCCTCGCTTTTGACTCTGGCCCTTGTCAAAAGGGTGATGTCCTGCCGCACATAAACCGCGGAAATATCAAGGCCTAAAGAAACGGCCTGATCACTGCCGATGAGGGCCGAGCCTTTCGCTTTTCCCGCCGGCCAGGCGCCGCAGACATAAAAATACAAGGGAGCCTCCTGCCTGAGGCGTTTTTTTAAGATTTCCGGATACGTGTCGTCATAGATGGTGATGAGGGCGATGCCTGTTTTTTCATAACGCGCTAAGATACTTAAAATCTGCTTTAAGTATTCCCGGCGCGTGACTACTTTGGTCATAAGCTCGCCGTCATGACGCAAAACCTCATCCAGCCGCGCCTCATCCATAGCGAACAGATCAGCCGCAGACAGCCGGGCTTTTTTCAAAAGCTTTTCCAGCCTTTGAAACTGCCCGGGGCTGAGCGGTTTTTCGATCATATCCGCGCACAGGCAGATTAACGCCAGACTTTGCGGACTGTAGGATATCATACCATCTGGAAATCAAATTTTTCGATCTTGTCGGTTTTCGCCACCATCAGATAGGTGTCGGTTTCGGCGATTTTCCGCGCCGGGTCAATCGACATGTTGAAATCCTTGTCGCTGCTCTCGCGGCAGCCGATGATGTTGAAGCCGTACATGGCGCGCACATTGATATGCGCGATGGACTGTCCGACCCACTGCTGCGGAGCCCGGATTTCCACGACGCTGTAGCCGCCTGACAATTCAATTAAATCGACAATGTGATTTCTTAATAACGAACGGGCCAGTTTATCACCGATATCTTTTTCCGGCTGCACAACCCGGTCCGCCCCGACTTTTTCCATGATTTCGCCGTAGCGGTCATTGTTGGCTTTCGCCAGAATATATTTGACGCCCAGTTCCCGCGCGTTCATGATGGCCAGCACGCTGGTTTCCAGCTTGTCGCCAATCGCGACGATCACGGTATCGAAGTCCTGAACGCCCAGCGCCCGCAGCTGCTCGATGTCGGTCGCGTCAGCCTGCACCGCTTTGGTCACCGCGTCCGCGATGCTCTCCACGGCGCTGATATCCAGATCAATCGCCAGCACTTCCTGGCCATGCTCACATAAAGTGCGCGCGACCGTCGCCCCGAAAATACCAAGGCCGATCACTACATACTGTTTTTTTGCCATAGTCGTATCCTTCCTATCCTACCATGATATCCGCATCCGGATAAGTTAAATCGTTTTGAACATTGCCGCGGCTCTTGGCCATGAAGCTCAGGATCATCGAGATCGGGCCGACACGGCCGATATACATCAGAAACATGACGATAGCCTTGCTTAAAGCGGATAAAGTCGCGGTGAGATTCGCGCTTAAGCCGACCGTCGCGAAAGCGGAGAAAGCCTCATAGAACAAATCAATCATGGCGGCATCCTCGATGATACACAAGCCCAGCCCCGCCACAAAGACCAGTCCGAATGAAATCGCGAACAGCGCCAGAACCCGCAAGATCGTGTCAAAGGAGATCGCTCTGCCAAAAGCCACGACCTGCCTGCGGCCGGCGGCCACCGCTCTGATGCATAACAATAATACCGCGAGGGTGATGGTTTTAACGCCGCCGGCGGTACCGGCCGGGCTGCCGCCGATAAACATAAACAGACATCC
>CAZQRT010000003.1:29342-40544 GCA_964596105.1 uncultured Erysipelotrichales bacterium
CTGAGACTTTTTCTGATGGTGTCGGGACTGGTGAGATAGCGGATGACGCGTTCGTAAATTTCCAGCGCGACCGCGAAACCGATCCCGCCTAAAATAATCAGAGCGGCAATGACCGTTAAAAGCCAGGTGTTGCCGGCATAGGGGATCAGGCTCTGACTGCCGATGATATCAAATCCGGCATTGCAGAAAGCCGAAACCGAGTGAAAGACGGCAAACCAGAACGCGTCGCCCGGCGCGTAAGATTTTAAAAACACCGGGAAGAGACAAAGCGTGCCGACCCCCTCGCAAAGCATGGTATATTTAAGAATGAATTTTAAAAAGGTGAACAAGTGATCCATATTCGAGCGGTTTAAGGCTTCCTGGATCAAAAGCCGGCTCGAAAAAGAAAGCCGTCTTTTTAACAGCAGCAAAAACGTCGCGAGGATCGTCATAAAGCCCAGGCCGCCAATTTGAATCATCAGCAAAATCACAACATGCCCGAAAGTGGTATAGACCTCGCGAATCGGGAAAGGGGCCAGCCCGGTCACGCAAGTCGCGGAAACCGCGATAAAAAGATGATCGAGAAAAGAAATCCCGTCCTTTTTGACACTGCCCGGCAAAGCCAGAAGAAATGATCCGGCTAGAATCACGAAGACAAAGCTCAGGCATACCGTCCGGGTCGGATATTTTACCAGTTGCTTTTTGATGAAACCCATTGTACTGCTTCCTTTCCGGCCTTGACTCCGGTCGCGAAGGCGGCATGCAGATTATAGCCGCCGCATTTGCCGTCCATATCGAGCATCTCCCCGCAGACAAACATCCCGGGGAACTTTTTCAGCATGAAATGATCATCCAGTTCCTTCGCTTCCACCCCGCCGCGGGTCACCTGGGCCGCGGAAAAATCGCCGGTCCCGGTTATTTTGAAAGTCCACGCTTTAAGTTCGGACATCGATCCGTGCTCCTCAAAAAAGCGCGCCAGCTTCGGGGTCAGAAGCCCCTGGTACGGATCATCGCAGGTTTGAAAATACTTTTTTAACTCTGTTTGGGACAGTTCATCCACCAGATCGATCCGCAGGATCTGGCCGGGTTTATAGTAACGGCTTAACTGCATGACGCAAATGCCGCCAAAGCCGTCCGCCTTGATCATGATCTCCCCTTTTTCCCGCGCCACCAGCCGCTTCTTTTCAAGAAGCGACACGGTGCCGTGAACCCTGGTTCCTTTCAGCCGGGGATAGCAGGGACTGGTTTTCAAATACACCAGCGAAGGGTGAAGATCCGTAATCAAAATACCGTGTTTTTTTAATATGTCAAAGCCGTTGACCCCGGTATATCCGGCCATGCCGCCCGCCGCCATGATCACGATGTCGGCATCAGCGTTCTGGTCTGGAAAACTGAGCCGGTATCCGCCTGGCTTTTTCTCAAAGTCAAGCAGCCGGGCGTTCAGGCAGACCCTGACACGGTTTTGCTCCAGGGCTTTTTGAAAGCTGGCCACGACGCCTCTGGCACTCTCATGATAAGGATAGAGGCCGTCATGGATGGTTCTGGTATAAAAGCCCAGCTCATCCTGGCAGAAAGATGGCATATCAAAGTCCGGCACAGGGACGCTGCCCTGATAGCAGGTGTCGTCAAACACCTTGCTGGAAAGATTGCATTTGCCGTTGCCGGTAATCGCCAGCTTGGTTGCGATTTTGCTTTCGCGCTCATAGATGGTAACCTCAACCTGAGGATTTTTCGCCATCGTGATCGCGGCGCACATCCCGGCCGGTCCGGCCCCGATGACAGCAGCACGAATCATATTTTCACCTGCCCTGAATACGTATTATATAGGAATTTTTGAAAAAAAGATACGCTTTTAAAAAAAACATTGAAAAAAGCCAGTTACAAGGGTATAATTTCAGAAAATAACAAGAGAAAGGATGATCGCGATGGGTCGCGCACATGAAGTTCGTAAAGCCGCCATGGAAAAAACGGCGAAGGCCAAAGCCAAGTTGTATTCAAAATATGGAAAAGAGATTTATTTAGTTGCCAAGGCCGGCGGTCCGGAACCCGACGGCAATCTGGCTTTGCGCGCGCTGATCGATAAGGCAAAAAAAGCCCAGGTTCCCGCCGATGTCATCAAACGCGCCATTGATAAAGTCAAAAGCGGATCGCAGGAAAATTACGAGACCGTGAAGTTTGAAGGGTTCGGTCCGGGTTCCGCGACGCTGATCGTGGAGTGTTTAACCGATAATGTCAACCGCACTTTAAGTCAAGTGCGCCCGGCTTTCTCAAAATCACGGGCCAAGTTAGGGGCCGCGGGTTCGGTGGCGTATCAGTATGATACCGTTTCCGTGCTCGTATTTCAAGGCATGGATGAAGAGGAGTGCCTGGAAGCGCTCATGGCCGGCGATGTCGATGTGAGAGACATGGAAACATTAGAGGACGGCAGCATCAAGATTACCGGTGAGCCGCAGGATCTCGCGAAAATCCGCAGCGCGATCACGGCCGCTTTGCCGGATGTGGACTTTCAAGTCGATGAGATCACGTCGATTCCTCAGGAAACATGCGAGCTTGAGGGCGAGGACATGGAGCTGTTTGAGCGTTTGATGAATCTTCTGGAAGACTGCGACGATGTCGATACGATTTATCATAATGTCGCCAATTACAATCTGGCCGAAGAATAAAGCGAAGCGGCTGACGCCGCTTTTTTCTTGCGCTTTTTTCCTGTCATTACTATAATAGAAAAAGAATGGCCTGGCCAAAAACAGAAAAGGGCTTTGTTTAGAAGAAGGAGGGTTCAAGATGCGCATATCCGACAGTGAGATACGCAAGTTAGCCGCCAACGCTGCCGCTTATCAGCAAGGCATGCTGCTTGCCAAACGCAAAGGGGCGATCTCCATCTCCTATAACCGGTCGCTGAACACCTATTTCGCGATTGTCATCGATTCCGATGAAGTATGCGAGGTGCGGATCAGCTTTGATGAAAACAATCAGATCAAATATGTTCAGTGCGACTGTGCCCTCCATGCCAGCAAGAATGTGACGTGCCGCCATATCATCGCGGTGCTGATCTATATTAATGACAACTTGAATCACAAAAAAGAGGAAAGGATCGCCGTCGCCAATCAGTACGCGGCCGATATCATTCTCGATGGAACAAAACAGCTGCACACCGCGCAAAGCGAAAAAAGCCGCGTCCGCGTCCAGCTGTATATCGAACCGCAAAGATACAGCCGCCAGAAGCTGCACTGGGTTTATTTTAAAATCGGCATCGACAAGATGTACGTATTAAAAAACCTGGAAGATCTCATGGACGCCATCGCCAGTCATGGCGATTTAACTTACGGCATCAACTTCACCTACAGCAGCGATCTTCATACGTTTGAACCCCCTTTTCTCAAAACCCTGGAGCAGCTCAGCCGCCTGAGAGAATTTGAGGAGGCGCAGTATACCCGGATCTTTGACGGCCGCTACATCACCCTGACAGACCAGGAGTTCCATATCCTCTTAACAGCCTGGATGGGACAGAAGGTTCACTACGGCCGCGTCATCGAGGCCGAAGTCACCGATGAGAGGCTGCCGGATCTCATTGATTTAAAACTCGAAAACAATGCCATTGTCTGCGATTTAACAAGGCTCGCCGATATCGTGTCATTAAGCGGCAGCGATGATGTCCTGCTCGATCAGGAGAATGGCCTGTTGTATTTACTGGATGAGAAGAGCGCCGCCCGCTGGCATCCTTATCTGGAGTCACTGCGCTACGACGCCCGCACGGTGGTTTTTGATCAGGAGCAGAAGATCAGTTTTCTGACCAGTGTCATCCCGACCCTGGAAACCATGATCACGGTCCCCGAGGAAATTCGCCAGCTGTATATCAAAGGCCATTTAAAAGCCAAATTTTATCTCGACCGCGATGATGAGAAAATCACCGTCAAACCCTTGTTCTCTTATGACAATTTCTCCTTTTTTCCGTATGACCAGGTCACCCTGCCCTTAAGCGACGGCCGGCTCGTCTTGCGCGATTTAGCGAAAGAAGAAGAAATATTAAAAATCCTGGAAAAGACTCCTTTCGAGTTTGATCAGGATGTACTGTACTGTGATGATGATGAAGCGATTTCCCGCTTTGTTTTCAATTATATGCCGCGCCTGCAAAACCTCGCGGAGATTTACTATACGAAGGAATTCGAAAAAATCATCCGCAAACGGACGATTTATCCGGCCCATGTGAATCTCTCCGGCTCCGGCAATCTGCTCGATGTCGATCTTGATCTGGAGGAGCTCAATTATCCGGAATTTAAAAAGATCCTCGAAAGCTACCGCCTGGGTGAAGCTTATCACCGCCTGAAGGACGGCTCTTATCTAGAGCTGACGGACCGCAAAACCAGACGCATCCTGCAGATGGCTGATGATTTGAACATCGAGAAATCACAGCTGAAAAACGGCCATCTGTATCTGCCGGTCAGCCGCGCTTTCTACTTCCACGACCGCTTCGGCGACGAGATGCAGGAGGATGCCGCCTTTGAGAATTTCATCTCCCGCTTTGAAAGCCAGACGGAAAAAGCGGATGTTCCCGAACATTTAAAGGGCATCCTGCGCGATTACCAGATCACCGGGTACCAGTGGCTGGTCAGTCTCGCCCACTACCGTCTGGGCGGCATTCTGGCCGATGATATGGGTCTGGGAAAAACTTTGCAGACCATCGCTTATCTGCTTTACGCTTTAAAAAACAGTTCCGGCCGGCATTTAATTGTCGCGCCGACTTCTCTGGTCATGAACTGGATCGAGGAGATCCAGCGCTTCGCGCCCGCCATCAGGGCGGTGCCCGTGGTTGGCAATCAAGTCACCCGCAACGCGATTTTAGAGAACAGGGAAAACGTGGATGTCTGGGTCACGAGCTACCCGCTTTTGCGCCATGACATCGATCAGTATGAACAGATGGACTTTGAGACCTGCGTCCTCGATGAGGCGCAGTATATCAAAAACGCCCGCTCTTTGAATGCCAAGGCGGCGAAAAGGATTCATGCCCGCACCCGTTTTGCCCTGACCGGCACGCCGATCGAAAACGCCCTGAGTGAATTATGGTCGATCTTTGATTTTATCCTGCCCGGCTACTTCTCGAATTATCATCATTTCCGCAACAAGTATGAACTGCCGATTGTCAAAGACGAGGATGAAGCGACCGCGGCCATGCTTAAAAAGCAGATCGAGCCGTTTATCCTGCGCCGTTTAAAGGATGATGTCTTAAAGGAGCTGCCGGAAAAGATCGAAACCGATCTGCCGGTGACGATGACGCAGCGCCAGAGCGAAATCTATTACTCATATCTGAAGGAAGCTTTGGCCCGGGTCCAGAAGCAGCAGATCGCGGACAAAAACACCCGCTTCGTGATCCTGGCCGCTTTGACAAGACTGCGCATGATCTGCAATCATCCCCGCCTGTTCGTCAAAGAATATACCGGGCAGAGCGCCAAGATCATCGCCTTGAATGAGCTTTTGCGCCAGGCGATCGACAGCCACCGCCAGGTTCTGGTCTTCTCGCAGTTCACTTCGATGCTCGCCGTGATCAGCGAGGAGCTGGAAAAGCAGAGCATCAGCTTCTTCTATCTGGATGGCGGCACCAAGCCGGCCGAGCGCCAGACGCTTGTCAAGCGCTTCAATAACGGCGAACGCCCGGTCTTTCTGATCTCTTTGAAAGCGGGCGGCACGGGACTGAACTTAACCGGCGCGGATATGGTCATTCATGTTGATCCGTGGTGGAATCCGGCGGTTGAGGATCAGGCGACCGACCGCGCCTACCGCATCGGCCAGAATCACAAGGTTCAGGTGATTAAACTGACGACCCGGCATTCGATCGAGGAAAAAATCGCGGAATTAAAAAAGCGCAAAAAAGATCTCGTTGACAGCATGATCCATCCCGGCGAGAGCTTTCTCGATCATTTGAGTGAGAAGGAAATCGTGGATTTGTTCACCATGGATACCGAGGTATATTAAAAGGACCGCTAATCGCGATCCTTTTTTGCGACTCCGGTTTTTATGGCCGCCGCGCTGACTGCTTTAGCGACAGCCGGCACGACACGCTCGTCAAAGGCCGAAGGGATAATATAATCTTCACACAGCTTTTCATCAGGCACTAGTGAGGCGATGCCGTAAGCCGCGGCGACTTTCATCTCTTCGTTGATTTTAGCGGCATGAACATCTAAAGCGCCGCGAAACAGACCCGGGAATGCTAAAACGTTGTTGATCTGGTTAGGGTAATCGCTGCGCCCGGTACCGATCACGCGGGCATGGCCGGCTTTGGCGTCTTCATAGCTGATTTCCGGTTCCGGGTTAGCCAGGGCAAACACGATGGCGTCTTTTTTCATTCCCGCCACCATGTCTGAAGTCAACAGATTCGGGGCGCTGACGCCGATGAACACATCAGCCTGCTTTAAAGCTTCTTTTAAACTCAGGCGCTGCCGTTTTAAGTTCGTGATCCCGGCCAGTTCTCTGGTGAGAAAATCGTACTGCTCGATATCATCTTTCGTGACAATGCCGTGAATGTTGAAGCCTAAAATATCTTTGACCCCGTACTGTAAAAGGATATGAATAATGGAGCTTCCCGCGGCGCCGGTGCCGCTGACGACGACACATATGTCTTCTGGTTTTTTATGAACGATCTTTAAGGCGTTGATCAGCCCCGCCAGAACGACGATCGCGGTGCCGTGCTGATCATCATGAAACACGGGGATATCGAGGGTTTCTTTGAGCGTTCTTTCGATCTGGACACAGCGCGGCGCGCTGATGTCTTCCAGGTTGATGCCGCCAAAGGTGGGCGCGACAGCCTGGCAGATACGGATGATCTCCTCAGGATCGTTCGTGTTTAAACAAAGCGGGACAGCGTCAATATCGGCGAACTTTTTAAACAGGGCCGCTTTTCCTTCCATGACCGGCAAAGCGGCGTCGGGGCCGATATTTCCCAGCCCCAGCACGGCGCTGCCGTCGGTAATGACGGCCACGCTGTTTCCTTTCCAGGTATACGTATAACTCTGGCTTTTGTCAGCGGCGATGGCCCGGCAAGGTTCCGCCACGCCCGGGGTATAGGCCACGGCCAGATCATCGCGGTTATTGAGCGGCATTTTTAAAGCGGTGGAGATTTTCCCGTGACTGGCGGCGTGGGCTTTGAGTGATTTTTCATAAATATCCATATTAAGATCCTCCTGTTGCTGACTGAATGATCTCGGCGTGACCGGTCAGGGTCGCCTCTTTTAACAGGGCGCTCAGTAAAATCGTCTCGCCGCGGTTGATTGTCAGGTTGTTGATATCAAAGCTTCCTTCTAAAACGCTGATGACGGTAAAGCGGTTTTCGCTGATAAAATGATACGTGCCGTGAAGGCTGATTCTTTTCACGGTAAAGCGGTCTTCAGCCTGATAGGTGGTGGTATCTTCGCTGACGGTTTTTTTGACTTGGGGTTCTTGAAAAGGGAACGTGATGACGTCGAGTGCTTTATCGATATGCAAAGGGCGTTTCTGCCCCTGGTCGTCCACGCGGTCATAATCATAAAGGCGGTAAGTGATATCGCTTGTTTCCTGAATTTCGTAGATGACGGTGCCGGCTTCAATCGCGTGCACGGTGCCGGAGGGGACATAATAAAATTCCCCGGGGTGGATGGGAATTTCCCGTAACCTGGACGGCAGCTGGTGCCGGGTGATGGCATCAGCCATGTCGGTCCGGCTGTTTGCGGTATGGCCGAGTAACAGTTTGGTGCCCGGACTGGCTTTTACGATGTACCAGCACTCATTTTTGCCGTGGCCGTGCTCCACTTTTTGGGCATAGTCTTCATTGGGATGAACCTGCACGCTTAAATTCTCATGGGCATCGATCCACTTGATCAATAGCGGAAAGTCCTCGTTGCCGGGGGTATTGAAATAGGCAGGGTACACGGCGTAAAGCCAGGACAGGGTTTTGTTTTGAAACAGGCCGGATTTGATGGTAGTCTCCCCGTTAGGGTGCGCGGAAACGCACCACGCCTCGCCGGTTTTTTCATAGGGCGGCGTCATGCCGAGTTCTTTTAAGCGCTGGCCGCCCCAGACGGTTTTTTTGTAGACCGGATCAAACCGCAGGATGAGTGACTCCCGCATGGTTTCCGCGATGACTTCTGTTAAATGTTCTGGACTGTTCGCGATCTTTTTCGCCCCGGCATTTTTGAGTTCGGTCTGATCGCGGTTGCCCCAGGTGACGCCGATATTATAAAAACCTAAATTGCTTCCGGTATACATGTCGACGTCGCTGTCGCCGACCATGATGCCGATGGTATTTTGATAATCGAGCATCGTCGCGAGGCCCGCGGGATCCGGTTTAATCGGGACTCCTTCTTTCTGGCCGGTGATGAGATCAAAGTCGTCGCCGTAAAGGTGGCGGACGATTTTTTTGGCGAGATGATCAGGCTTGTTTGTGTATACCGCGAGATGAAAGCCCCGCGTTTTTAACTGGTGAATGGCTTCCGGCATGCCGGGATAAGCATTCGTGTCACGCAGGCAGTTTTTTTCATATTCGGCGTCGAAGATAGCGCGGGCCTGTTCGTAGCAGTCTTGATCGCCGATCGCCCGCATGACGAGATTCTTCACGCCGTTGCCGATAAAATAGCGGTATTCATCCAGGGTGTGACCGGGCAGATGGCAGTCTTTGAGGGCTTTCTCGCAGGCTGATGCCAGATCCTTTAAGGTATCGGCCAGGGTCCCGTCGAGGTCAAACACGATCCACATGCCTGTATTCCTTCTTTCTGATTTAATATTTTAAAAAAGAGCTGTCTGAACAGATAAAAGAGGCCGCAGCCCCTTTTAGCATTTGATAAACTGATCGATCGGCAAAACGAAGATCGTCGCTCCGCCTACCAGAACATCCACCATCGTCGGAGTGTACATCTCCCCCATCTCGGTACGGGCGATGCTCGGTTCTTTTTCCACGCGCTTGCGGGCATTGGCTTTAATGATGGATACGCATGGCTCGACCCGGTCATCATCGGTACCGACGAGGAAGGTGGTATTGCCTTTTTTCAAAAATCCTCCCGTGCTTGAAAGTTTGGTAACATAGTAGCCGTTTTCTGTCAAGGCTGAGGCGACCGCTGAACTGTCGTCGCTGTTGATAATACCAATTACAAGTTTCATAGAACCACTCCTTCCGCTTTTATTTTACCATATCCCCGGATATCGTGATACTTTTTTCGATGCTTATTTTTTGCCTGACGGCCATAATTGCGCTATGATAATCAAAAGGAAGGAAGATATTATGTCAGAATCATGCAGTAATAATGAATGCGGAACCATGGAGAAGTGCGAGGGCTGTCCCAGTAATGCCAAAGGGGGCATGCTGAAGGCGACGCACCCGAAAAATAGAATCCGCCATGTGATCGGTGTGGTCAGCGGCAAAGGCGGAGTGGGAAAATCCTCGGTCACGTCGCTGCTGGCTTGCGCGGCCAGAAGCAGAGGGCTGAGTGTGGGGATTCTGGATGCCGATCTAACCGGTCCTTCGATCCCCAAGGCTTTTGGTTTAAATGAGCAGGCTTACGGTGTTGAGGATGGTATTTTACCGGTGGAGACAAAGACGGGTATCAAGGTTATGTCCATTAATTTGTTACTGGAAAATCCTAATCAGCCGGTCATCTGGCGCGGTCCGATCTTGGCGGGGATGGTCACTCAGTTCTGGACCGATGTCATCTGGGGTGATCTCGACTATCTGTTTGTCGATATGCCGCCGGGCACCGGCGACATCCCGTTGACAATATTCCAGTCGCTGCCTTTAACCGGTATTGTCGTGGTCACCGCCGCCCAGGATCTGGTCGCGATGATCGTGGAAAAGGCGATGTCTATGGCCGCTCAGATGAACATTCCGATTCTCGGTTTAATCGAGAATATGAGCTACTTTATCTGTCCCAACTGCCATCAGAAACATGAGATATTTGGTCCCAGCAAGACGCAGGCCATCGCCGACGCCCATGGTGTCCCGGTGCTGGCCAGACTGCCGTTAGACGCCAGTATTGCCGCCGCCTGTGATGAGGGGGCTATTGAGGACGCGGATCATCAATTATTGTCTGAGGCGTTCGATATCATCATGGAAAAGGAGATCTAGACGATCTCCTTTTTTCATTTATGTTGTTGATTCATATGGAAGGCTAAAGCGATGAGCGCCCCGGCAAGGATGCCGGCAAAATTGCAAATGAGATCATCAATGTCAAAACTTCTCCCGAAAAACAGCTGCAGCACCTCAAGACATAACGGAAAGATGACGGCGGTCAGAAGGATCTGTCTTTTATTCCGGCATCCATTCAACATTACAAACAAAAAGCCGAACGGCACAAACATCAAAATATTATTGACAAGCATGGTTTTAACCCAGCTTCCTAAAGAAAGTTCCCCGTTCAGGCATTTGATCAGGGAAGGGACAAGATTGATTTCACCAAAGTGAAATATTTCTGTCTTTTCCCAGCGGCCGAGAAATATCCCGTCAAAGACATTCAGCCAGAAGTTCGCGGGTAGAACAACCAGGCTGAACAGTCCGGTCAGATAGCATACAAAAACCGTCTGCACGACTAATTCCAGCAAGGAAATTTTCCGGTTTCTTTTCTTTAAAAGGACAAAGCGAATAACAAAAAACACGATGCCCATAGCTAAAGCGGCCGGCAGGGCCTGCAGAAAGTATCCTAAAATGGACCCGCTGTTCATTTCCATCCGGAAGAATCTGTAAATGTTCAAATTAGTTTACACCTTTCAATTTTGAAAATTCACAAATCATAAAATATTTAGCTTTTGTGGAATAATGATTAGCATTAATCCGAAATCAGTCCATCCTTAGGACACCATATTTTCCCCGAAATCATCATCATCAAAGAAATCAAATTCATCCGAGTTCATGGCCATGATGCCCTCTTCTATCTTTTCCAAAGTGACCAGCCCGTCATCGATGTAGGCTTTCAAAAGGCCGTAAATCGTCGTCAGAATGATTTCGATTTCTTCTGTTGTCTGCGCTGAAATTCTCATTTCTCCGGTATCCCGGCCGACCCTTTCGATAGTCAGCAGTTCTCTTTTTTCTTTCGTCATGTTTTCCGATCTCCATTATCATATTTTTCGCGTTCATCATATCATATTTTCTGTTTTCGGGGGTAAACATTTTTAAAATAGAAATGAACAAAAAAGGCTGACAGGCCGGAGAGCCCGTGACAGCCTTTTCGCGTGGCAGAAGCTATTTTTGCGCGTGTGCACTATCGTCGCCGC
>CAZQRT010000004.1:0-1359 GCA_964596105.1 uncultured Erysipelotrichales bacterium
TGTTCCCAAGCATCAGTAAAACCCCTGAATCTGATTTTTGGTTATGCAGTGTTTTCAGTCGCTTTGAATCAGCTTCTTGAACTCGGCAAGTCCGCGCATATCAAACTCTTCACCGTCAAGCTCATCGATCATCGTTGCAAGTTCGGCTTCAGTTTCTCTTATTTCGGTCTCTACTTCCTCGAAGGTTGTCTCATATTTTTTTGCGAGAGCGTCAATCTTGGAGATCAGTTCGTTTACAATTTCACCAGGCAGACTCATGAGACTTTCAATAAGCGGTTCAATCCATTTGTCTTTAAGCAAGAGAGTTACCTGCTCATCGGAAAGGTTCTCAATCATTTCCTTTGTTTTTCCCTCAAGTAAAGCTGTCTCCTTTTTAATTTGCGCCTTTAATTCCTTTTCTTCTGCTGTCAGGGCATTCACAGACTTTAGCTTTTCTTTGGTTTCAGATTCTACCGCATCCGATTTCATAGCCTTTTTGATTTCAGCGAAGACAAAAGCATCCTTCGTATCATTCACAAAGCTGCCTTCTTTTTCTTCCTCTGTCAGGGTGTCAAACAGTTCCTCATATTCAGAAGCTATTTCGGAAAGGCGAGTCTCTTTTTTCTTTAAAGACTCCTGGTCCTCTTTGAGAAGTGTGCCTTGAATCAGGGCAAACGGGATCACATGGCCTGTCCAGCCTTCCTGCACTTCCTGATCTTTGCCGCCTTTCTTTTTAACAACCATATTAGGGTCAACTTTTTTTGTTGCCGCAAAGCCTTCCGTTTGTACAATTTCCAGGTCGATAGCTATTTTTGCCCAGGCATCGTCAAGAATTTGATACGCCATATATTTATCTACGAGTGGAACGTTGCTTAAACGGTCAAAGATTTCCGTCGCCAGCAAAGCCTCGGTTTGCGAAATGTTCAGCGTCTCCATTTTGTCAATCAGCTGATTGCTAAGGAAATCATAAAAACCGTCAAATGCTGATGAATATCTGCTTTCAAACGTTTTGACATCACGGTGACCTGCGATCGCACTTTTGATGTCATCTGTTTTCAGCTCACAGTATTTCGCGGAGTTACTCGCAAACAGGTCCTGCTTTAACATCGGGAACGCGCGCCAGTACTCATCCAGCTTATCTATCTCGCTTACCGGAATGCCGCCGAACATGGCAGCGTAAATATCCCATGATTCGGTTTCTTCGGAAGAATCGACATATCTCGGAATATTCAAATTGTAGTCGTTTTGTCTGATCTCGTCACGGCTGACAGCGCGGGAATAACGTTCCACCGTTTCCCGTTTCGTAACCGTGTCGACGATTTTCTTAATGTCACAGGCGCGCAGCATGTTGTTCTTTCCAACCTTGGCGAAACCTTTGGA
>CAZQRT010000004.1:1459-32117 GCA_964596105.1 uncultured Erysipelotrichales bacterium
GGATCGTTTTCCTTGTCGGTCGGATTCCAGGCCTGGGAATAAGGGGGATTGGAAACAACCGCGTCCACATAAAGCGGTTCATAGGTGCCGACCGGATCATTGTCTTCAAAATACGGCCAGTCGTCCTCCAGGGTGTCGCCGTTACGGGTAACAATGTTGTCAGGCAGAATACCGCGCATGACCAGATTCATTCTCGTGAGGTTATAGGTGTTCTGCTTGAGTTCCTGGGCGTAGTATTTGATATTGTTCTCATTGTCTATAAATTTGGCGACGCTTTTACCGATATTGATTAACAGTGAACCAGAACCGCTCGTCGGGTCATAGATTTTTATCTCCGTGCGGTCTTTGAGGTGATCAGCGACAAGCTCCGACATCAATAGAGACACTTCGTGCGGAGTATAAAACTCTCCGGCCTTTTTTCCGGCGTTAGCGGCGAAATTACTGATCAGGTATTCGTATATGAAACCAAGCACATCATAGTCCTGCTTGCCGTCCATCGGGATGTCTTTAATCAGGTGGATGAGGTCGCTGATGGCTTTGGACTGCGTTGCGGAACTGTCTCCCAGTTTGGACAGTCCGGTCTGCAAAGTGTCAAAAACGCCTTCAAATACTTTCTTGTGGGTGGCATTAATCAGACGGTTGAAAGCGGACAATGCGTCACGTACATCCTGGACGCTGAAATCACTGCCTTTGGCTAGCCAGGTTGAAAACAAATTATCGTAAGAGATAAAGTAACCGAGGTTCTTTTGAACGCTCTCCACCGTCTCACTGTCTTCCTCAGACAGTTCAGAAAGGTATTCGTCTGTCCAGTCGTTTTCTTTCAGATATTTGACTTCCTTCTCAGAGAGAAACTTGTAGAAGATGAAGCCTAAGATGTAATCCTTATATTCATTCGCTTCGATTTTGGAGCGCATTTTGTTTGCCGACTCCCAAATCTTTGACGCTAACTGCTGCTTGTTCATCATGATCCTCCGTTATATCAAAATTTGAAAAATCAGATTAAAAACCGATTTCCTCTCTGATCTGATTTAATTCTTTGCCGTTATACTTGAAATACTGCGGACCGGCGCAATGACTTTTACCTCTGAGAAACGAGGCTAACGAGCTCAGGGAATACACTTTGCCCTCATATTCCACATGCTTTAAATCCGCGCAGACCCGAGCTTTGATATTTTCGTCCAGTATATAGGTGATTTCCGCTCCCGCGGGGATTTTCGCTTCCCTGAAATTAAAAGGTTTTGCCCTGTCGTGTCTGACTTCTATTTTATTTGCGGTTTCCTCGGCCATCGTATCTTCAGTTGTTTTCGCAACCAGTTCGAGATTATCCTCAAGACCATTGATAGCGGCAATATTCCGCAATACAGAATAGGCATCTTCGGGAGAGATTGCATAGAATTCCCGGGTTCGAATATTACCGTCGATATCGTCTTTACTTCGCAAAGTTGGATTGAGAATATCAATTAAAGCGTGAAGAGACTTATCTCTCAGCCTTGACTGCACCTTGTATTTAGCGTAAATTCTAAAACCGAACGGTGTGCATTCAGTTCGGTTTAATGCTTTTACGCGCTCCTCCACATTATTCGCGTACCCGATTTTTACATAAGGCGGAAATGACGGGTTCGTTAAGATATAAATATACCCTTCGAATTCACTCATCTGCTGTCACTCCTTTGTCAAAAACTACGGCAGAAAAGCTGATCCTTTTTTCATTTCACATGATCGATTCAATCCGCTTTTTATGCCGCGTGCAAGTACTTTTTTTATAACATAAAAAGGGCTATATTGCAATATCTCCACGATGTGTTATAACAATTGAAATATATAACAATCATAACCTGATCCGGGATAAAAACAGCAGGTACTGCTAAAAAGAGGGGAAGGGGAGTCCGGTATAAAAAAGCCCTCTCAGTGGCTGGGAGGTTTTTTGTACGTGCTGAAATTTAAAACTGAACTCTTACATCTATTTCATCGGCAGCGGGCGGCTCAAAGCAGCGCTCAAATTTTTCCATGAGATTACAATCAATGATGTACGCCTGTGTTTCACCAGTCTGCACCTTTTGATTCCGGAGGATAATACGCTCTTGCCACGTCTTATCATCGATATCAATATAGTGAAAGGCACATGGAATGTTTCGCTGTTGATAGAAGCTTTTTGCCCGGGTTCTTTCCTGCCTTGTCCAGAAACCCCAATCGAGAATGACATCGCTTCCGCCGGCGATGATTTCCAGGGACTTGGCAAACAGATATTTCTTAATTTTCTGAGTATATTCATCGTGTCTGTCTCCGGCATAAAGCCCGAACACTTCCAGCATGATTTCATCCACAGAAAGCAAAACCGCTCTGTTTTCTTTTCGCAGGTGTTTCGCGTAGGTGCTTTTTCCGCAGCATACTTTCCCGCCGATCAAAATTACTTTTGCCATTGATTTGCCACCAGCAGCCTCTCTTTCATAATTGTGTTGTAAAAATCGCTTGCCGTGCCCAGCTCGTGAATCTCAAACACATCTACTTCTTTATCTAAAACCTCACACAATTCCTCACCAAGGGCAAAAATCCTGGTGAGTTTAAAATCGTCTCCGCCGTAAACAAGAAAGTCCATGTCGCTGTCATCTTTTGCCTCACCTCTTGCGTAAGAACCAAAAAGATAAATTTCTTGCACATGGTACTTTTCCACAACAGGTTTTACTAAGCTCACTATATTGTCAAATGTATACACTTGACCGCTCATATTTTTCACTTCTCCAGATTTTTTAACACAATAACTTAGTTTCCTTCAACCAGCCGCGCTTTATGCAAGTACTCCTTCCGCATTAGTTCCAGCTGGACGATTCCGTCAACGATACCCGTTTGCCGAAAACCGAACGCTTTGTGAAGGTGATAAGCAGCCTCGCGGGTTATCTCAAAATCGTTGTGCAAAAGGGAAATGTCATCCACTATAAACGCCCGCTCTAATAGCAGATTCAGCCCTTGTCTGCCGTAGCCTTTTCCTCTCTCCGGAGCGTAAACTACGATCCCCATATCCCACCAGTTTTGCTTCGGGTTATAGTGGTAATTGACATCTCCCACAAAAGCACCGTCACTTTTTTTCTGCAGGAAAGCGTAGAACCGCTCGGGCTCTTTTCCAATCCAAAGCTCCTGGATATCCCGCCACTCCGATTCCGGGTCAGGAATACAGCCGTCGGGAGGAAACCACGGCGCGTTATAAGCCATCGTATCCGGGTCAGTCATCATTTTCACATAAAACCAGCCATCCTTTGGCAGAGGAATATACAGCTGTAAATCGTTTGTCATCTCTTTTTCCTCTCCTTTAAAAATCACCGGTTTATCATTAAAACTTAACCCTTTCAAAGCGATACATTTCAATTTCACAAAGTCGTGTTTAAATCGCCTTTTATGCTGAGGGTATGTACTTTTTTTATAACATAAAAAGAACAGTACGGCAATATTTCCGGGCATAGATACTGGCAAACATTTCCTCACAAAAAGTATCAACCTGAATGAAATATCATGTGTTGAGTTTACCATTCTGTTTTTTCAAGGTAATTTCTTGTTTTTTTTACGGGCTTATAATATACATAGATATATGAGGTGGTCATTATGTTTGTTGAAGTATATCGCAGTAATAACGGCAAACAATATCTGCGACTTGTCGAGTCTGTTCGCGCCACAAATAAAGACGGTAAAAAAGTGGTGAAGAAAAAGGTGATTCTCAGCATCGGGGCCCTTGAAAAATTCGACGACGGCAAGCCTGACTACGTCAAGCGGTTGAAAGAATCCTTTAATGCGGGAAAGCCACTAATCCCTGCTCTGGAACCGTACTGCCATCCTTCTCCCGAGGTCTACCATTTTACCATCACTAAGGACAATATAGAGTCTTTCGGGCATTCCTGGGTTTTCTCTCAAGTCCTTCTGGAACGCATTCTGGAAGAACTTGGCCTCACCGCTTTTGTCAAATCCTGTCAGGACGACACACCGCTTCCATATGATATTTACAGCTATTTTAAACTTCTCACCTTTGGCACGCTTTTAAGCTCTGCCATACCGCATTACCCGGATGCCTATGAGCGACTCATTCAAGACTTCAATACGGATCATGTCTATGACACCCTGGATTTTATTTATCTTCATCAGGATCAAATCATACAAAAGATCAGCACCAGCCTTTCTCAAAAAACCGGCCGCTCTAAAAAGAACTTGTACTATAGTATCTTGAAGAGTGCGAAGGATGAATGGAAACTCCCTGACGACAAGACGATTATGTTCATGCATGAGTGCGGGCTGCCCGTCGCTGTCAAATCTTTTTCAGGCTATACCCCCGGCCATCTGACCTTGTTCTCTAATCTGGAAAACAGCGGCGAAGAGCCGCGTTTTATCCTGACTGCGGAGCGCAGTCCCGCGAACTTTTCGCAGGTAAAAGATGCCGGACACGGCTACATCGTTTCCAAACCTCTTTTCGACAGTACGAAAGAGGAGCGGGAATGGATCTATTGTGACGATGATTATATTTTTGTAAGTGACGACTATAAATACAAATCCCGGATCATAAGGAAAACGGTAAAGGATAAGAAAGGCAGCACCCGAACCAGCGCTGAGCAGATGGTTGTCTTTTGGAGCGCGAAAAGGCAAAAACACGGGGAAGGCGTAAACAGAAAACTCCTGGATTTTCTAGAGGAACTGACCGGTCACCCGGAAAGTGTCCATATCACATCCGCCCGGTTGCAAAGCTTAAAGAAGTTTCTCAAAAAAGAATATGCCCGGGAAAGATTCAGCGAGATCCCTGAACTCTCAAAGATTCTGGAAATGATCGATTTTGACAAAGTTCAAGAGTACAGGAAGAGCCTGGGCTACTTTCAGATTGTCACATCTGAACTGACCATGGATGCCCAAGATGTCATCGCCAAATACCAGGAGATGCCACGCATGAAAGACCAGTTTCTGGAAATGACAAAAGATCCGGCGCTCTTAACGAGAACCATGGAACAAGAGACGGCATACATGCTGGTATGCCTGATCGCCTTACTGATGACGCGGATCATTCAGCAGCGCATCATCGCATCCGGGAAAACGCCGGACAAAAATAACGTCCTCAACGCGACCCGGATAGGAAAAGCTCTTTTGAAATGGAAAATTGGTTCTCTGACCGATGGTCTGTACAGGTTTATGGTTATGGATGATCCCGATCTGAAGCTGATTCTCGAAGCCTTTGACATCAAGATTCCGGTGAAACTGTTCCGGGCGGAGGAATTGAGACAAATCAAGACAGACATCAAAGTTTTCATGTAAAGCGCAGGCTTTAGAATCATTTTTTATCCGGCACTTTGGGGTTCCCAGTTGTATTAGCAGTGAGAGGAGGGCGAGGCGAGATGGCAAAACCGCTGCGTCGTACGGACCGGGAGATTTCGGAAATCTATGCCCGCCACAGTAAAACCGTTTACCGCGTCTGCTACGCTTACATGAAAAATCCCGCTGATACCGAGGATGCTGTCCAGAACACTTTTTTCCAGCTCATCAAAAAAGGCCCGGCCTTCGCAAGCGAACAGCACGAAAAAGCGTGGCTCATCAGAACCGCCACAAACATCTGCAAGAACGCTCTCAGGCACTGGTGGCGAAAACATGCCGACATCGAAGATTTTCATAACCTCCCGGGTTCAGAAAAAATCACGGATGATATTTTCCAGGCGGTTATGGAACTCCCCGAAAAATATAAAACGGCGGTTTATCTTTATTACTACGAAGGGTATACGAGTGTGGAAATATCCGAAATCCTGAAAAAGCCGTCATCGACCATCCGCAATCACCTGCATGAAGCCCGCGCCATCCTCAAAGAAAGGTTAGGTGATGATTTCGATGAAGAACAGTAAGATAGCCGCTTCATGGAACAAAATTGAACCGGATGACGCCGCGGATCAGCGCATGCTGTCGGCCATACTGCTAGAGAACCATAAAGATAAGAAGAATCCTGTACCAAGGCTTATCCTTGTTACTGCTATCGCCCTGGTGGCGGTAATGATCGTCATGAACGCGGGATGGTTCGGTGCTAAAGAATACACCGTACATCTTGCCGGTGATGCTGTCGTGTACCACAAAGGCAGCACCAGTGAAGCCGATTTAAACCCCGGCTTTCCCGTTTCTTCAAGAGATTTGACAGATGAAGAACTGGACATGATCTTCCCGGAAACCTCGGATCCGTGCCGCGCGACTGGAACTTTCCGCGATGAAAACGGGGAACTGCTTCGCCTGGAAGGAGCGATCGGGGAGGCCAAAGTGATCTACGCCAGGGAGGGTTTTCCTGTCAATGACGTTGTACTCAAAGGCCGTGAGACATCATCTTTAATTGATGGCATCCCTGTTACGGCGGGATATTCCATGACCAGAGAAAATCGAACCGTGATCTTCTTTGGCACATTCACCCTTGAAAACACGAATATCTATGTGGAGTGTTCCGGCGATAAAAATGAAGCCGCCAGCGTCAGTCAGGCTCACGCGAATCTGATGTTAAGCATCATTGCCGGCGGTGAGCCCGATTTCAATCAAATCACAAAGTAAAAAAACGGTGCTTTTATGATGCGATATCATTCTTAAATTTGATCCGGCCTGTTGTATAATTGATCCAGAAAAGAGGTTCAATAACATGAAAGACGGCAAGATCATCACCGGAGTTAAAACAGTCATTCTCGGATTGTGTTTGCACATTATCGAGTTCTTGTTTTTGCCGGTCTTTGGCGCCCTGCAGAAAGCGCAGGTAGCCGGGTATATACCGACTTTATGAAATACGCTTCAGAACAGCCTTATCCCATTATTTTTATACTCACCGCGCTCATCATTGTGATCGGAGTTGTCCTGATTGTCTGGGGCCTGATCGAGAAAAAATAAAAAGCATCTTTACGAAGGTGCTTTTTTTATTCCGGCCGTAAATGGTAAATCAATTGCCTAAAGTTTTGAAATAGTCTATAATAACGGTGCTGGTTTCACAGCGAAAGGGGAATATAGAAAATGCTTGAAAAAGCTACAAAATTAGGAAATATCAGCGTTTCCAATGAAGTGATCGCGACGATCGTCGGGGGCGCTATTACGGAATGCTACGGCGTTGTCGGCATGGCCAGCCAGAAACTTTTGAAGGACGGCCTTTACGAGCTTTTAAAAATGGAAAACTACGCGCGCGGTGTCCTCGTTCAGGACGGCGCGACCGGCATCATCGTTGACGCATATATCATCGTCGGTTACGGAATGAAAATTTCCGAGATTGTTTACGAAGTGCAGAAGAAAGTCAAATATATTTTGGAATCCACTTTGGATCTTGAAGTTGAGGCGATCAACATTTATGTTCAAGGTGTCAGCGTGATTGGATAACGGAGGACGCGATATGAAAACATTGAACGGACAGACGTTTAAATCCATGATTTTATCCGGATGCAACGCCCTGTCAAGACGATATCCGGAAATTGATGCCCTAAACGTTTTCCCGGTTCCGGACGGCGATACCGGTACAAACATGTATTTAACCTTTTCCAGCGGCGCGAAAGACATTCTCGACATGGATCACGCCCCGATCGGGGAAGTCGCTAAAAAACTGTCGCGCGGCCTTTTAATGGGCGCTCGCGGCAATTCCGGCGTCATCCTTTCCCAGATCTTCCGCGGCGTCGCGATGAGCCTGGAAAACAAAAAGACCATCGGCGTCATGGGCCTCTCCAAAGCCCTCTCCAAAGGCGCGGAAGTCGCCTACAAAGCCGTCATGCGCCCCGTGGAAGGCACCATCCTGACCGTCGTCAGAGAAGCCTCTGAGGATCTGGCCTCCTATGTTCATAAAGACATGGAGATCGAAGATGCCTTCGCCTACTTTGTCCAGCGCGCCGAACAGTCCCTCCAGCATACCCCGGAACTTTTACCGGTGTTAAAAGAAGTCGGGGTTGTCGACAGCGGCGGCGCCGGATTTTGCGTGATCATGAACGGCTTTATCGAAGGCCTCTACAATGAAGTCACCACCCTCAGCGACGCTGAGGACAAACCCGCCAGCGACCGTTCCCGGCTCGCTGACGTCAACGCCGAAGACGAAGCGGGATACGGCTACTGCACCGAGTTCATCCTGCGCCTCGATCCCCGCAAAAGACGCTCCTTTACCATCGACCGCCTCAAAAAAGAACTCTCCAACCTGCCCGGAGAATCGATCGTGGTCGTCCAGGACGAAGACATTGTCAAAGTCCACGTCCACACCCTCAAACCGGGCAACGCCCTCAATTTAGCCCAGCGCTTCGGCGAGTTCATCAAAATAAAAATCGAGAACATGGAAGAGCAGCACCACCACATCCTGGAAGAAAAAAACAGCGCTTCCCAGCCCCATAAAAACATCGCCCTCATCGCGGTAGCCGCGGGCGAGGGCATCAAAGACATGTTCCTTGAGCTGCGCGTTGACCATGTCGTCAACGGCGGACAGACCATGAACCCGTCCACCGAAGACATCGTCGCCGCGATCCGCGACGTTCACGCCGATCACGTCATCGTCCTTCCCAACAACTCCAATATCATCATGGCCGCCCAGCAAGCCGCGGTCGTCCTCGAAGACGAAGTCAACGTCATCGTGATCCCGTCCAAAAGCATCCCCGAAGGCCTCTCAGCCTGCGTCATGTACAATCCCGAGGCGGAACTGTCCGCCACCATCCAGGACATGAACGAAGCCATCAAACACGTCAAAACCGGCCAGATCACCTTCGCCATCAAAGACACCAACATCGACGGCGTCGATATCCGCGCCAATGACTACATGGCCCTCGTCGACAGAAAAATCGTCGGCTGCACCCAGGATAAAATGGAAGCCTGCCGCATCGCCCTGCAGCACATGATCACCCCTGACGACGAGATCGTCACCCTGATCGGCGGCGAAGACGTCAGCGATGAGCAGCTAAAGGAAATCTCCGCCTTCATCAAAGACAATTATGAAGTCGAAGTCGACGAGAAAAACGGCCGCCAGCCGGTTTACTCATTCATCTTAGGAGTAGAATAGAAGCACCCTTCGCGGTGCTTTTTTTTGATTGCAAAAATGATGAAAAGCGCTATACTGATGGCGAGGTGATCACCATGATCCGTTACCAGAATGCCCGGCTCTACGGCCGCCCGGAAACCTCCTTCGCCGTTGAAAACGGGCGCTTTGTCCTTTTTGACCATGAACCCGCAGGTGTTGATTTAAAAGGCGCCTTCGTCTATCCGGGCTTTAATGATTCCCACATGCATCTTTTAAGCTTTGGGGCCGCCTTAACCCAGGTGCCCCTCCAGGTAAACTCCTTAAAAGCCTTAAAACAGCGCCTCAAAGATCACTACATACCGGGACAGAAACTCATCGGGCGGGGCTGGAACCAGGACTACTTCGCAGATGAGAAACGCTATCCCACCCGTCAGGAACTCGACGAGATCTCCCGTGATGATCCCGTTGTCATCACCCGCGCCTGCGGCCATGTCCTCATCGCCAACAGCAAAGCGATCGCCATGGCCGACATTCACGAAGTGCCCGGCGGCTCCTTTGACCTGGACAGCGGCCTGTTCAAAGAACGGGCGACAGCCCTCATCCAGAACGCCGTCAATCAGTATTCCCGAGAAGATATCAAAGCGATGATTTTACGCGCCCAGAAGGAATTAAACCGCTACGGCATCACCTCGGTGCAAAGCGACGACCTGCGCTCCCTGCCGGTATCCTATCAAACAATTCTCGAAACTTTCCAGGACATGAAAAAGGAACTGACGGTGCGCGTCAACGAGCAGGCCCAGCTTCTAAATAGCGATGAAATCAGCGATATTTTAAACCAGCGAGGCTATGATCCCTTCTTTAAGATCGGACCCTTGAAAATACTGTCAGACGGTTCTTTAGGAGCCAGAACCGCGTATCTAAGCCGCGACTACCATGACGCCCCGGGCCATAACGGCACCTTTACCTGGGATGAGGAAGAACTGCGCGAGCTCATGCGCTATGCCCATGTAAACGGCATGAGCATCGCCGTCCACGCCATCGGGGACGGGGCCCTCGACATCATTCTCGATATTTTCGCCGACATTCTTAAAAAATATCCGAGAAGCGATCACCGCCACGGCATCATCCACTGCCAGATCATGAGACAAGAGCAGCTGGAAAGAATGAAAAAAATGAATCTGACCGCTTATATTCAGCCGGTTTTTCTGGACTATGATAATCACATTGTCAAAGAACGGGTCGGGGAAGAGTTAGCCTCCTCATCCTATCCGTTTCACACCCTGTATCAGTATAATCACGCCGCCGGCGGCTCCGACTGCCCGGTCGAGCTTCCCGATGTTTTAAAAGGCATCAAGCTCGCCATGACCCGGACATCTCTGGATGGCTGCGGGCCTTACCGTCCGGAAGAAGCCTTGAGTTTAGATGAGGCAATCCATTTATACACGAAAAACGGCGCTTATCTTTCTTTTGAGGAAAATCAAAAAGGCCAGCTGAAAGCGGGCCAGTACGCGGATTTTGTCATTTTAGACAAAGAGCGGATCCTGGCCACCTTCGTTGATGGCCGCTGCGTCTATCACCAGTGAAAAGGAGCAAAAGAATGTTAAAAACAACCCTGGGCAGAACCGGCCTCACCGTCAATAAGAACGGTTTCGGGGCGCTGCCCATTCAAAGAGTCCCCATGGCGGACGCCGTCAAGATTCTACGAAAAGCTTACGAGGGCGGCATTGATTTCTTTGATACCGCCCGCGCCTACAGCGACAGCGAGGAAAAAATCGGCGCGGCGTTAAGCGATGTCCGCGATCACATCATCATCGCCACGAAAACCGCCTGTCAGACCGAAGAGGAATTCTGGGAAGATTTAAATACCAGCCTGAGACTTTTAAAAACCGATCATATCGATATCTATCAGTTCCACAATCCCGATTTCTGCCCGAAACCGGGTGACGGACTTTATGAATGCATGCTCAAGGCGAAAGAGCAGGGTCTGATCCGCTTTATCGGCATCACCAACCACCGTGTTTCGATCGCCATGGAAGCGGCGCAAAGCGGGCTGTATGACACCATTCAGTTTCCTTTCAGCTACCTGGCCAGCGAAAAGGACTTGCGGCTGGTGGAAACCTGTCAGAAGAACAACCTCGGTTTCATCGGCATGAAGGCGCTGTCCGGCGGCCTCATTACAAGATCAGACGCCGCTTACGCCTTTATGGCGGAATTTGACGGCGTCGTCCCGATCTGGGGAATCCAGCGCGAAAGCGAACTCGCTGAGTTTTTAAGCTATCAGGATAACCCGCCAAAGATGACAGAAGAGATGCGGGAACTCATCGCCCGTGACAAAAAAGAGCTGGCCGGGGAATTCTGCCGCGGCTGCGGATACTGCATGCCTTGTCCGATGAACATCGAAATCAACCAGTGCGCGCGCATGTCGCTCATGATCCGGCGCGCCCCGACCGCGGACTGGATCACCCCGGAATGGCAGGAAAAGATGAAACAGACCACGAAATGCGTCAACTGCCGCCAGTGTGTCGCGAAATGCCCGTACCATCTCGATACTCCTAGTCTTCTCAAGAAGAACTACGAGGATTATCTGACCTTTATATGAGACTCGCGATATTTGATGTCGACGGCCTGCTTTTAGATACCGAAGCCGTCTGGCTGAAAGCCTGGAATGAAGTCGGGGCCAGACATGACATCCTTGATTTAACAACCAAAGCCTGCAACCTGTCGATCGGGCGGAACAGCCAGGAAGTGCTGCGCATCGCCAGAGAGATCATGGGGGATATCGGCCCGCAGATTTTGGACGAGGTTCACGAGGTCGGCAGTCAGATGATGGCAGATCATATTGATCTTAAACCGGGCGCGGTGGACCTTCTGGAATTTTTAAAAGCGAAAAAGATCCCGTGCGCGGTGGCGACTTCCACCGCGCGGGATCTCACCATGCAAAGGCTGGACCGGACGCATTTACTGTCCTATTTTGACCGCATCGTCTGCGGGGATGAGGTCGCCTTAAGCAAGCCCAACCCCGATATCTACTTGAAAGTTTTATCTTATTATCCTTTTGACAGCCGCGAAGC
Organism: uncultured Erysipelotrichales bacterium; assembly: GCA_964596105.1. Classification (GTDB taxonomy): domain Bacteria; phylum Bacillota_I; class Bacilli_A; order Erysipelotrichales; family Coprobacillaceae; genus CAJUOR01. The sequence continues at coordinate 13,484 of CAZQRT010000004.1, forward strand.
GATCGTTTTTGAGGACTCCATCGCCGGCGTCGAAGCGGCTTACCGGGCTCATATTCCCTGCGTGATGGTACCGGATATCGTCCCGCCCGGGGAACCCGAAAAAGAGCGGGCGTTCGCCATTATCGACCGCCTCGATCAGGCAATCGCTATCATCAACGGGCAAGACTGAAAAGTTCTGCCTGTTTTTTTATAAATTCCTCAAGCGCCTGACGGTCGGGCAGACCCTCATTGTCGCCTTTCACCATGACCTGCATGGCGCCGATCGCGTTGCCGCGCCGCACCGACTCATACAGATCACAACCCTCGAGGCGCGCGCTGATCACCCCGGCCGCGAAACCGTCCCCGGCCCCGACCGTATCAACGACTTTCGCGACTTTATAGCCGGGCACGATACAATCCTGACCGCTGATCCAGGCCCCCTCGGCGCCCAGTTTGATGATGACCTCTTTGACCCCAAGCTTTTGATAATAGCGGGCGATGTCTTGCGGATCCGAGCGCTGACATAAAATTCTGGCCTCCGCGATGCCCGGCATAAACTGATCGCAAAGACTCGCCAGTTCATGAATCGTTTGGATCATGACATCCTGATCCGGCCACAGCTGCGGCCGCAGATTGGGATCGAAGGAGATGAAGACATGCCGCGCTTTGGCCTCTTTCACAAGCCTCAGAATCGCTTCATGAATACCCGCATTTAAAGCCGAAGGGATTCCCGTGATATGAAGCTGATCGATCTTTTCCCACGGAATGTCCGGAAGCTTTTCTTTTGTCAAAGCGGAGAAAGCCGAACCGTGACGGTAGTAGGCGATTTCCGGATCATCGTCACTAGTGATGCTTTTGGTCATGATCCCGGTCGGCAGCCGGTCATCCATGACGAGGCAGGACGTATCGACATTTTCTTTTTCAAGACGTTTTCTGATATTTCTCCCGAAATGGTCGTTACCCAGCCGGGAGAGATAGTAAGCCTGATGTCCTAACCGCGCCAGGCCGATCGCGACATTGGCCTCGGCCCCGGCTAAACTGAAGGTGAAGGTTGAGGCGTCATCTAAAGGACCAATCGTCGTGGCTGTCAATAACGCCATCGCCTCACCCGTTAATAATACCCCGGCCATCTTAAGACTCCCTTTCGATCAGGTGGACAGCCATATTGGCGATGGTTTCCTGAAACCAGATTTCACCATTTTTTTCACGCTCAAAATGATAACCGTTTTCGGTAAAGTAAAAGAGCGCTCTTTTCAGATCACGGACCCTCAAACCGATATGCATCTGATCACTGATTTCCATGAAACTGTCGGCATAAAGCAGGCGCGAAACCTCTTTTTTCGCTTCACCGGGAACGCCGATATGGTCGAGGCCAAGCCCTAAAAGCAGGCGGATGGTCTTTTTAAAGCGGTTTTCCAGATCATCAAAATCCATCATCCAGCTTCCCCCGCAGGCGATCACGCGGTCCCATTTCAGATACTCCTGAATATTCTCGTCATTGATGCCGCCGGTCGGAAGAAACGATAACGACGCGTAAGGGGCGGCCACCGCTTTTAAATAACTGAGACCGCCGGCCTGTTCCGCCGGGAAAAACTTCACCAGCCTGAGGTCATAGCGGCAGGCGGTTTCCAGATCGCGGGTCGTCTGGCAGCCGGGAATCACGGTCAGGTCGTGATCTAAACAAAATTGGATCACTTCCTCGTTCATGCCCGGGGTGACAATAAACTTCGCGCCATTTGCCATCGCCTCACGGGCGGTTTTTTCATCATGGACCGTACCCGCCCCGATGAGAAAATCCTCGCTTAACTCTTTAATCGCTTGTGAGGCAAAAGGCGTGCGATAGGTAATTTCCGCGATTTTAAGACCGGATCCTGCCATCGCTTTTCTTAATACGGGAATCTGTTCTAAACCGGCTATGCTCACAACCGGAACAATGCCGTAAGACGCGATTGTCTCAATCATCCAAATCCTCCTTGCCCACCATGCGGGCGCCTTTCATCGGGGCTTCCGCCAGTTTGGTGTAAATACTTAAAATTCCATTTTGATAACGGCTTGCGTGAGGCTGCCAGCTTGCTTTTCGTTGCGCGAGAACATCCTCAATCTCCTCAGGGCTTTTATGTTCCCCTTTGATGCCGATGATATCGAGACGGCGGTGCGGTACATCGACGCGGATGAGATCATCCTTCTCCACCAGGGCGATAGGGCCGCCCTGGGCGGCTTCGGGGGAAACGTGGCCGATCGCGGGACCCTTGCTGGCACCGGAGAAACGGCCGTCGGTAATGAGCGCGATGCTCGCCGCCAGTTTTGGATCGCTGGAAATGGCCTCGGTCGTATAAAACATCTCCGGCATGCCACTGCCGCGCGGTCCCTCATAGCGGATCAGAACCGCCTCGCCGGGCTGAATCTGATGCGATAAAACCGCCTGGATAGCCTCCTCCTCGCTGTCAAACGGCCGCGCCTTCAGCACGACATCCTGCATTGCCAAAGGGCAGGCGGTATGCTTGATGATGGCGCCTTCCGGAGCGAGACTGCCGTAAAGCACCGCGATCGCGCCGTGCTCTCCTAACGGCTGATCGTAAGGATGGATGATGTCCTCTTTTCTGATATGATGCTTTTCGCGGTATGCTTTTTGATACTCATAAAAAGGACTGTGCACGAAATCCTCAAGGTTTTCCCCTAAGGTTTTACCCGTGACCGTCATGACATCAAGATGGAGATGATCTTTGATTTCCATCATGATTGCCGGGACTCCGCCGGCATAGTAGACATAAGAAGCCGGCCATGTTCCCGCCGGCCGCACATCCAGAAGATAATGAGCGTGGCGGTGCAAACGGTCAAATAATGTGGCGTCGATGTCCAGCCCGAATTCTCTGGCAATCGCGGGCAGGTGCAAAAGGGCGTTGCTGCTGCCTGAGATCGCGGCATGCACCATGATGGCGTTTTCAAAAGATTTCATGGTGACAATGTCGCGCGGCTTTAAATCCCGCTCCGCCAGTTTTAATACCTGGGCACCTGCTTGTATACAGGCTTGTTTTAAAATCTCATCATCAGCCGGCATGAGCGCCGTGCCCGGCAGCATCAGCCCCAGTGATTCCGCCATGATCTGCATGGTGCAGGCGGTGCCCATAAACGCGCAGGCCCCGCAGCCCGGGCAGGCATGCCGCTGGTAGTAGGCGAGCTTTTCCGCCGAGATTTCCCCGCGTTCATACTGCGCGGAATAAGCGCCGAGCTGCTCCAATGTCAGCATATCAGGACCCGGCCCCATGACCCCGCCGGTGACCATGAGGGCGGGGATGTTGATTCTGCCCATCGCCATGAGATGAGCCGGCATGCCTTTATCGCAGCTCGCGGCGAAGACAGCGCCGTCAAACGGGGTCGCCAGGGCGTGAACCTCCGCCATCGCGCAGATTAAATCGCGCGAGACCAGTGAATAGTTCATGCCGTCATGACCCTGGGCCTGGCCGTCGCAGATATCGGTGGTGAAATATTTGGCCGCCTTTCCGCCGTGCTCATAAACGGATTTTTCCACGGCTTTCACCAGCTCGAGAAGGTGGACGCTGCCGGGATGAGAATCCCCGTAGGTGCTCTCGATCATGATCTGCGGTTTGCTTAAATCCTCCGCCGTCCAGCCCGTGCCGATCCGCAGCGGGTCCATCTCGGGGGAAAGCTTTCTGATTTGTTGACTTCTCATGATGATTTTCCTTTCTTGATAAAAAACGGTTTGCGAACAAACCGTTAAAGACGATGCTGAGCCTTGGCCGCCTGGATAAAGGTGCGAAACAGCGGGTGGCAGCGGTTCGGGCGGCTCTTGAATTCCGGGTGGAACTGCACGCCGATATAATAAGGGTGATCAGAAATTTCGATCGATTCCATCAGATCGCTTTCCTCATAAACCCCGCCGAAGACCATGCCGTGTTTGATAAACTCATCGCGGTACTGATTGTTGAACTCATAGCGGTGGCGGTGTCTTTCCATCACCACATCCTCGCCGTAAATCTCCATCAGGCGCGTGCCTTTCTGAATCGTGCACGGATACGCGCCCAGGCGCATCGTGCCGCCTTTTTTCGAGATGGATTTCTGACTTTCCATGATGGCGATGATCGGGTGGGTGGTGTCGGGATCAAACTCCGTGGAGTTCGCGTCTGCCATCTGCAGCACATCGCGGGCAAAAGCGATCGAGGCGATCTGCATGCCCAGGCAAATTCCCAGAAACGGGATCTTGTGCACCCGGGCAAAGTTCGCGGCCCCGATCATGCCTTCGATGCCGCGCGCCCCGAAGCCGCCGGGGATGATGATGCCGTCCAGCCCCTGGAGCTGTTCGTAATTCGTATTTTCCAGGCCCTCGGAATCGATCCAGTGAATATTGATGCGGACGCGGTTGGCGATGCCGCCGTGGTTTAAAGCCTCGACGACAGACAAATAAGCGTCATGCAGTTGGACATATTTGCCGATCAGCCCGATTTCCACGGTTTCCCGGCATTCCTCGATGGCGTCAATCATCGTGTACCAGTCCTCGAGATGAGCCGGGTGATCTTCGAGATGCAATTTCGTCAGGACCGTCTTCGCGAGATCCTGCTTCTCAAGCATGTCGACGACTTTATACAGCGAATCGAGGTTGTGATTGGCGATGACACAGTTTTTCTGGACGTTGCAGCTGTTGGCGATCTTCGTTAAAATCTCCTCGCTCAAAGGCGTTTCGCTGCGCGCCACGATGATATCAGGGGTGATGCCGTAGCTTTGCAGCTCCTTGACGGAGTGCTGGGTCGGCTTGGTTTTGTATTCCCCCGAGCAGTGCAGCCAGGGCACTAAAGTGACATGGATGAAGACGCAATTCTCGCGGCCGGTTTCCATGGCGATCTGGCGGATGCTCTCTAAAAACGGCAGGCTTTCGATATCGCCGACCGTGCCGCCGATTTCGGTAATGACGATATCGCCGTAATCGCCGGCCTTGTAAACAAATTCCTTGATGGCGTTGGTGATATGGGGGATGACCTGAATGGTGTGGCCTAAATAACCGCCTTCGCGTTCGCGGTTCAAAACATCCCAGTAAACCTGGCCGGTGGTGAGGTTGGAGTAGGCGTGCAGGTTTTCATCGATAAAGCGCTCATAATGACCTAAATCCAGATCCGTCTCACAGCCGTCCTCGGTCACGAACACTTCGCCGTGCTGATAGGGACTCATGGTGCCGGGATCGACATTGATGTAAGGATCCAGTTTTTGTGAGGTAATCTTATAGCTGCGGGCCTTTAACAGCCGCCCTAACGAGGAAGCGACGACACCCTTGCCGAGACCCGAGACGACGCCGCCGGTGACGAAAATGAATTTAGCCATATCTTCCACCCTTTCTGTACGGCTTTCATGATACGGACAAACCCTTTTGATGTCAATAAAAACCTGCGAAAAGGCATGACAAGGATGGCTTTATCCTCTATAATAATCTGCGGAAAAAAGGAGGGATTTTATGAAGCAGGCATGGTTAATTCTGGAAGACGGAACGATCGTCCAGGGCACCCACCACGGCGACGACCGTGAGGTTTACGCGGAGGTCGTTTTCAACACCAGCATGACCGGTTATCAGGAAATTATGACGGATCCCAGCTATCAGGGCCAGGCCGTCATGCTGACGTATCCTTTGATCGGCAACTACGGGATCAATGACGATTTCAGCGAATCGGAATATCCCCATCTTTCCGCCCTGATCACCCATGAAATCGCGGACTATCCCAGCCACTTCGCCAGCGCGCAGGATCTGGACGCTTTTTTAAAAAAGTATCACATTTTCGCTTTGACAGATGTGGACACCCGCTCGCTGACGAGAAAAATCCGCGAGAAGGGCACCATGGAGGGTTATCTGACCTGCGATTTAAAACCCTTTGATCAATATGTATTTCCCCTGGCCCGCGACGAGAACTTCGTCGCCCAGGTAACCGCCCGGGAAATCCGGCATTACCCCGGCCATACTTATCGTGTCGCGCTCTATGATTTTGGCATGAAAGCCAATATCCTGCGCCATTTTTTACGTCTCGGCTACGATGTCACGGTCCTGCCGGCGGCGACCCCGGCGGCGGCGGTATTAGCCGGTAATTTCGACGGCGTGGTGCTTTCCAACGGCCCCGGCGATCCCAAGACTTATGTCGATATCATCAACGAAATGAAAATCCTCTACGCCTCAAAGCTGCCGATTCTGGCCATCTGTCTGGGCCATCAGCTGATGGCGCTCGCCAACGGCTTTGACACCTACCGCCTGAAATACGGCCACCGCGGCGCCAATCATCCCGTCAAGGATCTGCGCACCGGGCGCGTCTATCTGTCCAGCCAGAATCACGGCTATGTCGTCGATGACAAGACCATTGATGAAAATATCTGCGCCCCTTTGTTTGTGAATGTCAACGATCAGACCAACGAAGGGCTGATCTATAAACAGCGGCCGATCATCAGCACGCAGTTTCATCCCGAAGCGTGCCCGGGACCGGCTGATACCGAATATCTGTTTTCCGAGTTTTTTTTGATGATGGAGGAATATCGCCATGCCGAAAGATCCGCGCATTAAAAAAGTTTTAATGATCGGTTCCGGTCCGATTGTCATCGGGCAGGCCGCGGAATTTGACTACGCCGGCACCCAGGCCTGCCGGGCTTTAAAAGAGGAAGGCCTGGAAGTGGTTTTAGTGAATTCCAATCCCGCCACCATCATGACCGACAAGCGCGTCGCCGACCATGTCTACATCGAGCCTTTGACGGTGGAAATGCTTACGAAGATTATCCGCAAAGAACGCCCTGACAGCCTGTTAGCGACCTTAGGCGGCCAGGTCGGGCTGAATCTCGCCATGAATCTCGCCGAGCGGGGCATTTTGGACAAATATAACGTGAGGCTGATCGGGACGAGCACGGATACCATCAAAAAAGCCGAGGACCGTCTCGAATTCAAGCGCACCATGGAAGCCATCCAGGAGCCGATTGCCGCCAGCACGATTGTCAACGATGTGCCCGCCGGCCTCGCTTTCGCGAAAAAAATCGGCTATCCCGTCGTGATCCGGCCCGCCTATACCCTGGGCGGCAGCGGCGGCGGCATCGCCCATGATGACGAGGAGCTTCAGACCATCCTGGAAAACGGCCTAAGGCTCTCGCGAGTCGGCCAGGCCCTGGTGGAAAAATCGATCGCCGGCTGGAAAGAAATCGAATATGAAGTCATGCGCGATCAGATCGGCACCTGCATTACCGTCTGCAACATGGAAAATGTCGATCCTGTCGGCGTTCATACCGGTGACAGCATCGTCGTCGCCCCGAGCCAGACCCTTAGCGACAAGGATTATCAGTTATTAAGGAGTTCGGCTTTCCGCATTATCGAGGCTTTAGGCATCACCGGCGGCTGCAATGTCCAGTACGCCTTAAATCCTGACAGCCAGGAATACTGCGTCATCGAGGTCAATCCCCGCGTCTCGCGCTCGAGCGCCCTCGCCAGCAAGGCGACGGGCTATCCGATCGCCAAGGTCGCGGCGAAAATCGCCTTAGGCTATCATCTCGATGAAATTCAAAACGCCATTACGAAAAAGACTTACGCCTGCTTTGAACCGGCCCTGGATTATGTCGTCGTCAAGATGCCGCGTCTGCCCTTTGACAAGTTCAATACCGCCGCGCGCGATTTAACGACCCAGATGAAAGCGACCGGAGAGGTCATGAGCATCTGCGACCAGTTTGAAGGGGCGCTCATGAAAGCGATCCGCTCTTTAGAGCAGCATGTCGAGGGACTCACCTCGGCGCGCCTGTCCGCCCTGGATGATAAAGCTTTATATCAGCAGCTTCTTCATCCCCAGGACGACCGCCTCTGGGTGATCGCCGAGGCGCTGCGCCGCGGCTGGTCTTATGACGAGCTTTTCAACGTGACGAAAATCGACCGCTGGTTTATCGCCAAGATCGACCATCTCGTCAAAATAGAAAAAGCTTTGCGTGAAAACTACTGTGATGAGCTTTTGATCCAGGCGAAAAAATGGGAGTTTCCTGATACTTTAATCGCGGAATTATCCGGCCGGACAATTGAGCAGATTCAAAAAGACAGAGAACGACTGGCCTTACATCCGGTCTTTAAAATGGTTGATACGTGCGCCGGGGAATTCGCGGCGCAGACCCCTTATTATTATTCGTGCTATTTAAAAGAAAATGAAGTGGAAGTCAGTGATAAACCGAAGGTTCTCATCCTCGGTTCGGGCCCGATCCGCATCGGGCAGGGCATCGAGTTTGACTTTTGCAGCGTGCATGCCTGCTGGGCGTTAAAAAACGCCGGCTTTGACACGATCATCGTCAACAACAATCCCGAGACGGTGTCGACGGATTTTGATATCGCCGATCATCTCTATTTTGAGCCGCTCACGGCGGAGGATGTCGCCGCGATCGTGGCGCTGGAAAAACCGGTCGGGGCGGTCGTGCAGTTTGGCGGGCAGACCGCGATCAAGCTGACGATGGCGTTGCGGGCGATGGGCGTGAAGATATTGGGCACCGATGCCAAAGATGTCGACCGCGCCGAGGACCGCGAGCTGTTTGACGAGGTTCTGGAGCAGTGTCATCTTTCCCGGCCCCTGGGCAAAACCGTCTTTACCACCGAGGAGGCCCTGGCCGCGGCTAACAGCATCGGCTATCCGGTTCTCATCCGGCCTTCCTATGTCTTAGGGGGCACGGGCATGCGGATCGCCATCGACGACAAGGATATCGCCGGTTTTATGGCCAACATTCACCAGGATGACAAAACCCATCCCGTTCTGATTGATAAGTATCTGTTAGGAAAAGAAGTCGAGGTCGACGCGATCTCGGACGGCAAAGATATACTAATCCCCGGCATCATGGAGCATATCGAGCGCTCCGGCATTCATTCCGGGGACAGCATTTCGGTTTATCCGGCGAAAAGTTTAAGCGCGAAGGTGGAGACGATGATCCTGGAAGCGACCAAAGCGCTGGCCCGGTCGTTAAACATCGTGGGACTAATGAATATCCAGTTTATCGTTCACGATGAACAGATCAGCATTATCGAGGTCAATCCCCGCGCCAGCCGCACGGTGCCTTATTTGTCCAAGGTCACGGGCATCCCGATTGTCGATGTCGCGGTCGCGGTCATCTTAGGCACACCGCTGAAGGATCTGGGGTACGGGGTTGACCTGGCGCAAAAGCAGAAACTTTACGCGATTAAGATGCCGGTCTTCTCGTTTGAGAAAATCCACGGCGCCGATGTCAATCTCGGCCCTGAGATGAAGTCTACCGGGGAGTGCCTGGGCATCGATGAGGGCTTTGAGAATGCCTTGTATAAAGCGTTTTTAGGGGCGGGATACGACCTGCCAAGACGCTATGCCATGGTGATGACGTTAAGCGATGAGCAGAAGGCCGACGGGGTGAATATCGCCCGCGGCTTCAAGAATCTCGGTTATGACATTTACACCACCCAGGGCACGCATGATTATTTCATGAAGCAGGGGATCGCGACGCGTCTCATTCACAAATACGAGGAGCCGGAGCCGAATCTCATGACGCTGATTTTTGAGCACCGTCTCGATTTCATCATCGATGTGCCGCAGCGCGGCCTGGAGCATATGCGCGACGGTTTCAACATCCGCCGCCATGCCGTGGAGACCGGGGTCAATGTCCTGACCAGTCTGGACACGGCCGCGGCTTTACTGGAAAGTCTGGAGAACAAGCATGAGAAACTGACGCCGGTTGATATTGTCGAGGTGAAGCAGTATGGCTCTTCATGAGGAATGCGGGATTTTCGGGGTGTACGGACATCCCCAGGCGGCGACGTTATGTTACTACGGGCTGCATTCTTTGCAGCACCGCGGCCAGGAGGCGGCCGGCATTCTCGTCCGCGAGGGCCGGGAGTTTTATCTGCACAAGGGTCAGGGTCTGGTCAGCGAGGTGTTTGACGAGGCCTTGCTTAAGCGGATGAACGGGGATGTCGCGATGGGCCATGTCCGTTACGCGACGGCCGGGGACGGCGGTCTGGCGAATGTCCAGCCGATTCTGTTTCGCACCCTCAAAGGGAGTCTCGGCATCTGTCATAACGGCAATCTCATCAACTGGCGGATTTTAAAGGCGGAATTAGAGGAGATGGGCAGCATCTTCCAGTCTTCTTCGGATACCGAGATCATCGGTCATCTGATTAAGAGGGAAAGCGGACGCATGATTGACCGCATCAAGGCCACGCTGAGGCAGCTGGACGGCGGGTTCGCTTTGTTGATTGTCCACGAGGAGGCGATGTATGCCTGCCGCGACCGTTACGGCTTAAGGCCGCTGGTGATCGGGCGTTTGAAGGACGGCAGTTATGTTTTTGCCTCGGAGACGTGCGCGCTGGATATTGTCGGGGCTGATTTTGTCCGCGAGGTTGCCCCGGGGGAGATTGTGCGCGTGAAAGGCCAGCAGCTTTTGTCATGCTTTTATACCGATGACATCCCGGAGGCGACATTATGCGCGATGGAGTATATTTACTTTTCCCGCCCCGACAGCGATCTCAAAAATATCAATATGCACGCGGCCCGCAAAAGGGCGGGGCGCGAGCTGTTTAAAGAATCGCCGACAGCGGCGGATGTCGTGATCGGGGTACCGGATTCGAGCCTTTCGGCGGCGATCGGTTACGCCGAGGCGGCGCGCATCCCGTATGAGATGGGTCTCATTAAAAACAAATATGTCGGCCGGACGTTTATTCAGCCCACCCAGGAGTTAAGAGAGCAGGGGGTGCGGATGAAGCTTTCGGCGATTAAGAGCATCGTCAAGGATCAGCGCGTGATTTTAATTGACGACTCGATCGTCAGGGGCACGACGGCGAAGCGTATCATTGCCCGTTTAAAGGAGGCCGGGGCCCGGGAGGTGCATGTCAAGATCGCCAGTCCGATGTTTCGTTTCCCTTGTTTTTACGGGGTTGATTTCGCCACTTTTGACGAGCTTCTGGCTAATCACATGGACCTCGAGACGATGCGTGATTATTTAGGCGCGGATTCGCTGTATTTTCTGTCCTTAGAGGGTTTAAAGGCGGCGATCGGGCATGAGCAGCTGTGTCTGGCCTGCTTCCACGGTCATTATCCGACCGCGCTCTATGACGCTTTTCAGGATGAATCGCAAACAAACAAATGATTTTTAGTGTCATTTATGATAAACTTAAGAGGGAAGGGGGAAGGCAGTCATGCGCAAAAGACAGGTTTTGGGGATCGTTGTTTTAGTTGTCGGGATCTGTGTCCTGGTCTTTAATATCCTCAAGGATCACCATGTTCATCTGGGCATCTTTGATTTCATTTATGATATCATGGAATGGTTTTCCTTCTCCGCGTTTTTTCATTTGATCCGTGACAGTTTCTCCAGTATTTTTGATTTTATCGGCAATTATTTCTGGTGTCTGCTTTTGATTGTGGCGGGCGCTTTGCTGATTTACAGCTCTTACCGTTCGCGTAAGGCGGATGAGGAGGGCTACTACGTTCATCAGGAAAAGCGCCGGCTTTACCGCAGCAAAGATGACAGGAAGTTTCTCGGGGTCTGCGCGGGGCTGGCTCATTACTGGGGGATTGACCCGACGATTGTCCGCATCGCGGTGCTGTTTTTGTTCTTTCTGTTTTCAACCGTGGTTTTGTGTGTGTATTTATTGCTGGCGGTGATCCTGCCGGTAGAGGAGAGTGGTGAGCATGATCGATTTTAAAAAGGAAGTTTATCAGATTCAGGATGATTTGATCGCCGATATTCAAACCGTCGCCCGGATTCCTTCGGTGCTGGATGAGGCCAGCGCCAAAGAAGGGCAGCCGTTTGGCGAAGAGTGCCGCAGGGCGCTGGACGCCATGCTGGAAATCGGACGGAGGGACGGCTTTGCTGTCAAGGATGTTGACGGTTATGCCGGTCATATCGACATTGGCGAGGGCGATGAGGTGATCGGGGTGCTGGGCCATCTCGATGTCGTGCCGGTCAATGCCACGGGCTGGAATGTGCCGCCTTTTTCCGCGACTTTAAAGGACGGGGTGCTTTACGGCCGGGGCGTGCAGGATGACAAGGGACCGCTGTTAGCGGCTTATCACGCGGCCAAGCTGATTCATGACATGAAGCTTCCTTTAAGGCGCAAAATTCGCATTATTTTCGGCTGTGACGAGGAGTCGGGATCACGGTGCATGGCGCATTATTTCACAAAGGAGCCTTATCCGAAGTGGGCTTTTACCCCGGATGCTTTTTTCCCGGTGTGCTACGGGGAGAAGGCGCCGTGCGGGATTCGTATTTCCGGCCGCGCCAAAAGTGAAGAGCTGATTTCTTTTCATGCCGGGGACCGTCCTAATATTGTCCCGCAGCAGGCCAAAGCGGTTATTAAAAACATGGATGTAGAAGAAAGCTTAAAAGCTTACTGCGAAAAATACGGTTTGCGGTATGAGCTGAAGAATAAAGGGGACAATCTGGAGATCACGCTGACGGGCAAGTCGGCGCATGCCTCGATGCCGGAGCTGGGCAAAAATGCCGCGGTTTATCTGGCCGGGTATTTAAATACGGTGATCAGTCATCCGGTGACGAAGTTTGTGGATGAGTATTTCCAGGATGATGTCCACGCTAAAAAGCTTGGCTTTTATCATAAGGGCGCGATGGGGGAGCTCACCTGCAATCTCGGCATTATTGATTACGAGGATGAAAAACTGGAGATAACGCTGGACTGCCGCTGCCCGCATGAGATGGATTTTGACACGGTGACGACAAGCTTAGAAAAGATTCTGACCCCTTATGGCTGGAGTGAGCAGCATTTTGCCGGCAAGGCCTTGTTTGTGGATCCGCAGTCGGAACTGATCACGACGCTTCATGAGGCTTATGTGTCATTAAGCGGGGATGTAAACGCCAAGCCGATGACGATGGGCGGGGGCACTTACGCGAAGACGATGCCGAACAACTGTGTGGCCTTCGGCATGGAGTTCCCGAACTGTGACAATCATATTCATGAGGACAATGAGATCTTGAAGATTGATGATCTCATGCTGGGGTGCGCGATTTACGCCAAAGCGATTTATGATTTGGCGCGCTAGGCAGTGTTTTGATCTTGCTTATCGCAGCGGGTTTTGTTATAATAAAAATGGAATCGCGGACGTGGTGAAACGGTAGACACGCTACTTTGAGGTGGTAGTGAGAGTTTTCTCGTGTGAGTTCAAATCTCATCGTCCGCACCATGGGCAATTCCCTAAACTCATAGGTTTTTATATATGTGACATGAGTATTGACCGTATAAAAAGGGTCAACTCTTACCGTTAAGAACTGACCCTCAATACTCAAGTATAATCTGATATATCGGCTCCTCGGATATTCCCGGAATCTTGACTTGTTATATATGTCAGTATATAATTAGTCCTGTCCGGGTGTGTTAATCCCCCGGGCCTGATATATATCATAACACTTCTGACGGTCATGTCGTCAAACGGTGTGTACGGCTAATCGAACTGGTAATTCGGTTAGCCCTTTTTTTGTTTCAATGAACTTGTTTCCTTACGTCTATTTTACTATATCTCCGCCCGTAAGTCAAACCTTTTCAAACGGCGGGACGGGTTTTTCAAAAGAACATTTTCGCCGTCCGTTCCCTGATTTCCTCCCGTTCGGCCAGCTCGTCGAGCCTCTGGACAATCAGCAGCTTGACCCACGCGGGCGGATCGCTTTTGCCGAGCAGCCAGTTGTCAACGGTGGACCGCGAGAGAACCAGCGTTCTGCACAGCGTCGCGGTTTTGAGTCCGTACGGTTTTAACAGCTCCGTCACGGGCAGATGGAAGATGTCGTGAATCCTCCCGAGGTACTCGGCGCGTTTTTCGGGATCACTCGAGATCTCGTCTTCCGCCCCGGGATAATCGTGACCGGCGATATACCGGTCCCTGTCGGGTTCCCCGATCGCGTCTTTGCACAGACCGTAAAACCGGTCCGTTGAGACGTTTTTCGCGTCCCTCAGTCTCATGCTTTCGATTCCTCCCTCTCCTTACACTATTATTTTACTCCTTTTAAGAGCATGTGTCAACAGTTTTTATTTTATTTTAGCGTGTTTTTCTGATTTTTTTATACATTACTCTTTTTAAGAGTATTGCCCAATATTTGTTTACTGATATTTAAGCGAATACGGGCGGTGGCAATTTGCCACCGTCACATTTCCGCTTGTTTAAACCTTAAAATTCCGTTTCATCGTCACCGAACATATCCGATATATCCCCCGCGTAATCGGGGAAGTAAATATAATTCGTGTCACCTAACACCTTGCGCGCCATTTCATGATATCCGCATTTGTCAGCGCGTTCTTTCTGGTCTTTTAACCGTTTCCGGTACGCGTCCGATACTTCCCTTGTGGCGCTTTCTCTGCCCATGTAATAGGCAATCGCGATCAGCTTATCAATGCTGTCCTTTTCCCATCCTGCTTCTGCCTCCGGTGCCTTTTTAACTCTGTCTTTGATCTTCATTTTTTCTCCTTCCTTAAATCCCCTTACTTGGAGAGTGCCTCAATTAAATTCGTCTTGTCAATCTCAATAAATGATCCGTTTTCATACTTCACATAGCCGCGTTCCGTGTTGCTTCCCCGGTAGTCTTTCTGACCGTACATATAGACAGCGCCCTCTTCCGGGTTGCTGATATACAGCTCTCCGGCCTCTCCTGTCCTGTATCCTCCGGTATAACCGCCGACCGATTTGCTGAAATCCGGTTTTGCTGTTTCAAGGTTCACTTTGGCGACCCATGGATCACTGTATCTGCGGCCGTTAAAACTTTCATAAATCTTCAAGACTTTCATTCTGTTTCTCCTTTTCTCCCCGTTTTGCCGATAGGACAGCGGCTTTTTCTATTTCTTTACTATCAAAGTGTTCAGATTATTTGTTCCGAGGTAGCGGATCTTTCCTTTGAACATATACTCAAATCCGTATTTCAGCTCGTCAAACATTATCATAAATTCGTAATACCGGATGTTGTTTTCGAGTTTGCTCGTGTCCCTGTAACTCTTCGGGCAAATCATCTTGTAGATTTCATAGCGTCCGTAGGCGTCTACATAATACTCGCCTTCGGGGATTCTGTTCATCATGCTCTTAAAAATTCTCTCTGTCATCTTGATTCCTTCATTTCTTTCTCTGTTCCCCGTCACGCCGTTAGGTCAGCCTCTTTTTTTATAATTCGTGAAATTGACTTTTGTTCCAGTCCAGCAGGTTTCCCGGAATCCAGATCGCCAGCTCCCAGATCAAACTCGGTTTTCTGTGTCTCGGTCTTGTCACCTCTACGGTGACCGTACCCCGGTCACTGCCCGGCCTTTCTCTCTCCATGCCCGTGACGCTTATCCGCCACTTCTCACCGATCGCCCCGTACTCGATCATCGCCTGTCTGATTCTTTCCTCGTAGTCTGTCACAGCTTTTCCCGTCCTTTCCTCCGATCCCGGAACCTTTCTGATACCCCAGTCCTCGGGCGCCATGTTGGTCTTCTCACAGATGTAGTCAAACACTTCCGCTCTTTTCACTTTTCTGGGGTTGACCGAGTAGCCGTTTTTTCTCAGATCATAAATAAACTCGGCTTTCGTGTTGTATTCCTCGTTTCGAATAAACACCGTTCGTTTTCCGTCTTTGACGATAGCGCTGTACTTTCTCATTCGCGATTCCCCTTCCTCTTTACACTCTTATTTTACTCCTTTTCGGAGTTTATGTCAACAGTTTATATTTTATTTTAGTGTGTTTTTTTATCTTTTTCGTGTTTTTTTAAATAAAGAAAGCGCCGTCGTAACCTCCGCGGCGGGATTTTTACTGTCAAGCGTCAATGTATCTGTCTGAAACCGGCGGTTTTGTTGTCACTTTAAACGCGTGACGGCCTGTCCGCCTGTATACCTCATCACGGCATATTTTGATGGCTTCTTTTTGACTGCGGGCCGATACGAACATGTGCCGTAAATACTCGCCGTTCTCTTTCTTTAACCAGTAGAATACCTGATATTTTTTATTTAACATTCACTGATCCTCCTTTACTGATAACCGACGCCCGTTCGGGCGTTTCGTCTTAATTTCCAAAGACTCATCGGGGTTATTTAATCATCATCACACTCCTCAAAACTCGTTTCGGTGACAGAGCCGTAGGTGTAGCCTCCGTCATTTTTAAGATACACCGGTGTGTCATCCTCGTACTGATTTAAATACTCGATCAGCTCACCGACCGTCATGGTTTCATCAACATACTTCCAGTCGTAACTCTCGTTCCTTCCCTCAATAAACAGTTTTAATTTTGATTTCATGTTTTCTTTTCTCCTTTTTTCTTTTTTTCTTTTATGAACCAAGCACCGCTTCCGGGAATACCGTGTCATCGATGGTGACAATTCTTACCCATAGATTAATGTACCGCGCGCTGAATCCGCCATGCTCACTGTCCTCGAAGTACGTTTTTCCGGTCAGCACATAGCCGACCTGTTTAGGGCGGCCGTCTTTATCATCAATCACGATTTCCCGATACTCCTTTAACGCCTGTTTTAAGCTGTCGGCGGTGATCGCGACATCACCGACAATATCGTAATCAACCCACCATTTTTCTTTGTTATACGGTTTCATTGTCGCGGTAGTTTGAAAAATATAATTCGTCATGGTTTTTCCTCCTTTATTTTTTTACACCTGTTCCCGCTCGATAACGCAGAAGTAGAAACAGTGATCCTCCGCGTCAAGCCGGAGGGTGTATGTCCAGTTGGGATTGTAAGTGTTGTCACTCATGAGACTGTTACTTTCATAATCCACGTCGTTCTCGTACATCCACTCAAACATTTCCTTCCAGTAGTCCAGCTCCGGATATTTTTTTAGAAACCTTCGGAGCGCCGTCTCGAATTTAGCGACGAAATAAGTGGCGTCCACGTTAATGACTGTTCTCATTTCCTTTGGCTTCTCGTAAAGTTCTCTTTTCATGTTTTCTTTTCTCCTTTCGTGTTCAATTCCCTTGATCTATTCATATTTTAGCATTTTTTATTTGATCAGTCAATAGTTTTATTCAATTTTATTGATTTATTTTTCATTTTTTCTTGATCATTTTTCTAAGGCGGTTTATAATAAAAACATGAAAAAAAGAAAGGATGTGATGAATGATTGAGAGACGTTACGACGGCTGACCGCCTGCGGCGGATCATGAGCGAAAGAGGGCTGAAACAGAGAGACGTGCTGAAAGCGTGCCGGCCTTACTGCGAGAAACACGGGGTGAGGCTGGAACGAAACGACTTAAGCCAGTACGTGTCCGGCAAGGCGGTCCCGAGGTCGGACAAGCTGGAGGTTCTGGCGGAGGCTCTGGAAGTCAACGAGGTATGGCTGATGGGCTATGACGTGCCGCGAGGCAGGGACGCGCTGCGAATATTGAGCGCCGCCGATCCCGCGAAATCGTTTGTTTGCGAGCGGTACGAGGAATGTCACGATAAAGAGGCGAATGAGGCCGTCTCCCTGTTTCTGCGTCTGGACACGCTGGACAGGGGCAGAATCATCGGAGCCATGGAGGAGACGCTGAAAGGCGTGAAATACGCGGATAAAAACCGGAGTTAATAATCTGACAGAACAGGTCGCGAAAGCGATCTGCCGGGAATACCATGTTAATTACGCCTGGCTGATGAATGGCATCGGAAAACCGCGGGAAGACGGTAATGATATATCACTGGATCAACTAGCCGAGGAAAATAACCTGACTCATGAGGAAATGAACTTTGTCATAAAATTCATCAGTCTAAGTGAGGACGCGCGAAAGATTATTATGAGTTTTTTGCGGTTTATTGATGTGAAATGAGAATGGTTTTATTTGAAACATCCTTGAATGATAAACCGTTTAGCGAATCGCGCTTTGTTTGAGGAGGAGGCTTATACTGATGAGAATTTCCGATTTACTGCCGGTCGGGTCCGTTGTCCTGTTAAGAGACGGCGAGAAAAAACTGATGATAACGGGCATCATGCAGACCGGCGGAGGCCGAAAAGTGAGAAACTATGATTATTTAGGGGTGTTATATCCCGAGGGGCATATCGGTAAGGATTATCAATATCTGTTTAACCATGAGGACATCGCGCGAATCGTGTTCCGTGGGTATGAGGATGAGGAAAGAAGAGAGTTTATAAACAAACTCGAGGAGATGTATGAGCGGTAACCGCCGCTTCTTAATTCACGCGGGGAAAGGATGATAAAAACGACAAAAGGCGAGAGAGTGAGAATGATTCGAAAAAATCTGGGAATGAATATGTCACAATTCGGGGAGTCAATCGGTTTGCGTCAGAATACCATCAGTCAGATAGAATCGGGATCCAGCAATTTGACTGAGCAAACCGCCAAATTCATATGTTTGAGATACCATGTCAACTACGAGTGGCTGATGGACGGCGTAGGAAAACCGCGCGGGTCCGGGAACGATGATATGGCGGCGGACGGCGCGAATTATGAGAACATGACAAAAGGCGAGCGTGTGAAAGCCGTCAGAAAAAAACTGGGAATGAATATGTCAAATTTTGGTGAGCCTCTCGGACTCCATCAAAGCACAATCAGTCAGATAGAAAATGATGTAAACAACCTCACCGAGCGGACGGCGAAAGCGATCTGCCGGGAATACCATGTTAATTACGCCTGGCTGATGAATGGCGCCGGTAAAATGTACAGCCGTCGGGATGACACACCGCTCGGCCGGCTTGCCGAGGAGAATAACCTGACGGATGAGGAAATGAGTCT
>CAZQRT010000004.1:32157-32983 GCA_964596105.1 uncultured Erysipelotrichales bacterium
AAATTTATCAGTCTGGATCCGGAGGACCGGCGGACGATCACGGATTTCACGCGGACTTTCGATGAGCGGAAAAAACGTACGCTTGTCACCCTGCTGCTGACATTGAGCGGTTTTGACAGCGACGGTCAAGACCGGTGGCAAATTGCCACCGGTGAGGAAAAGGAGGCGGCGGAATGACAGAAGAAAATAAGAGACTATATAAAGGAAACAGTTTAATCGAGTTTGTCCCGGACTATGTTGTTTTGGATATAGAGACTACCGGTTTCAGCCCGGAAGTAAATGAAATAATGGAAATCGGAGCGGTTAAGGTAAAAAATTATGAAATATGCGATACTTTTAATTCTTTGATAAAAATCAATAATATGATTCCCAAAACAATAACTAAATTGACCGGTATTACCGGTCAAATGTTAGAAGAGGGAGGAAAACCGGTTAAAGAAACTTTGCTTAAATTTAAAGATTTTATCGGAGACTCGGTACTCGTAGGACATAACATTAACTTTGATATAAATTTCCTGTATGATAATTATATGAATTATTTTAATGAAAAACTAACCAATGATTTTATCGATACGATGAGATTATCGAAAATGCTGGTTAAAGATGTATATAACTACAAATTAAATTCGCTGGCGCAGAAGTTTGACATAAATAATGAAAATGCACACAGGGCATTAAGTGATGCTTATACAACAAACGATTTATATAAAAAGCTGAAATATTATAAAGACCATTATGTTGAAGAGAGAATGAAAGAAATAGAACCGTATTTGATTGATAATGATTTATTCAGAAATAAGAAGGGATCGGTGAAAGGTAAGCTGAA
>CAZQRT010000004.1:32993-36249 GCA_964596105.1 uncultured Erysipelotrichales bacterium
GAGCGCAAAAGCGTCTGAAAGAGAATACTTTAGCTTTATTTTCCGAAAGTGAATTTTGCGATAAATTAGGCATACCGGTAAAAAAGAATATTGAGAAAAGTATAAATGCGGACAGCATCTTATATAATAAAGTATGTGTATTTACCGGAACACTGGACAGATTAACAAGAAAACAGGCTGAAAGTATAGTGTCAAGTATCGGCGGAATAGTCGGAAAAGGAGTTACCCGAAAAACATCCTATCTGATACTGGGAAATAATGATTATAATGCATCTGTAAAAAACGGAAAATCGTCAAAACAGAAAAAAGCGGAAGAATTACAATTAAAAGGATATGATATAGAAATAATTCCGGAGGATATGTTTTACAGTATTATTGACGAATAGGAGACGGAGTAATATAAGATAAAAAAACAGTAAGAAAGTGACGGTATGCCGAAAACAAAAGAACAGATTTCATATAACATGCAACGTGTTAAAAACAAAGATTCCAAAATAGAACTGCTGCTTAGAAAGGAATTGTGGAGAAGGGGTCTGCGGTACAGAAAAAACGTGTCCGGTATATACGGACATCCCGATATTGCCTTTCTCGGAAAGAAGATAGCGGTTTTTTGTGACAGTGAATTTTGGCATGGATATGACTGGGAGAACAGAAAAGATGATTTTAAATCCAACCGCGATTTTTGGATAGCGAAAATCAAAAGAAATATAGAAAGAGATGAGGAGGTTAATAAACATTTGCGGGAAGAGGGATGGACGGTTTTGAGATTCTGGGGTAAAGAAATAAAAACGGACACGGCAAAGTGCGCCGACATCATTGAAAAGGCGGTGAGAAATATTGAGTAAATACAGATCTGTGGATTTGTTTGCAGGCATCGGCGGCATCCGCATGGGATTTGACCGCGCGTTTAAAGACGCGATTGAGACGGTTTTTGTCAGTGAATGGGACGAGTACGCTCAACAAACATACCGTTTGAATTTCAATGATGATTTTGATATTGCCGGCGATATCACGAAAATCGACGAAAAAGACATACCGCCGTTTGATATCTGCCTTGCGGGATTCCCGTGCCAGGCGTTCTCTTTCGCCGGAAAGAAAATGGGATTCGATGATGACTACAAAGGAATGAGCCGCGGCACGCTGTTCCGCGATGTGGTGAGAATATGCGAGTATCACAAACCTAAGGTGATTTTCTGCGAGAATGTCAAAGGCTTAAAGGCCCATGACAAAGGCAGAACTTTCGAGGTGATAAAAAGATCGTTCGAGCAGATAGGCTATACGGTACACACCGCGGTTTTGAACAGCAGATATTTCGGTGTTCCGCAAAACAGGGAGAGAATATATATCGTCTGTTTTGACAACCGGATCGACTCATCGCGGTTTACATTTCCCGAACCGGAGGGCATCGAGGTCTGCTTAAAAGACATTCTGGAGGACGCGCCCGTGTCACCGAAATATTATTTGAGCGACACGTATATGGAATCACTGAAAAAACACAGGGCGCGCCACGAAGCGAGAGGAAACGGCTTCGGCTATGAGATACGTCCTTTGGACGGTGTTTCCGGAGCGATCGTATGCGGCGGAATGGGGAGAGAACGCAATCTTATCGTCGATCACAGGGAACACTCAATGATACCGGTCACTCATATAAAAGGAAAAATCAACGATGAGGATGTAAGAAAACTGACACCGAGGGAATGGGCAAGGTTGCAAGGCTTCCCCGACACCTTCAAGCTGGAGCTGTCCGATACACACCTGTACAAGCAGCTGGGAAACAGTGTGACGGTGAATGTAATTGAAGCGATCGCGAATAATATCAAAAAAGTAATGGAAGAATGATGATTGAATATGATATACGGCAGTAAAAATAAAGGTGACTGGAGCGAGCTGTATGTTCTTTTATATCTGCTCGGCACGAGAAAACTTTATGCGGCGGATGAAAACCTGAACAGGATCGGAGCATTTTGCTTTCCGATTAAAAGAATTATGAGACATGACGCGCCCGCCAGACACATTGATTTTGTTCTGGACGGAATCAACCGTGTCAAAATATATTTTAATACCGCGCTGACACGGGAAATGACATCCGAGGAATTTAAGAACGAAGCGGAAATACTGTATGAGGATATTGTTCGTGGAAGAGGTTCTTTTAACATTCCTCACGCGGAACGGTTTTTAAATGATATCAGTCTGAACCGGCTGGCCGCTCCCTCAAACGATGTCACGGATATAAAAATGGAGCTGCATGATACCATTACCGGTATAGATCAGATTATGGGATTCAGCATAAAATCCTACATCGGAGGCGCGCCGACGCTTCTCAACGCTTCCGGAGCGACAAACTTCATTTATGAGATAACCGGTCTTACCGATGAGGAGGCAAAGGAAATAAACAGTATCAACACCTTATCGAAAATCAGAGACAGGATGAGAAGAATTTTCGATTTCGGAGGAACTGTACTGTATCAAAGAACGGCAAACAGGATTTTTTCCGCGAATCTGATGATGATAGACAGTTGCATGGAATATTTATTGTCCGAAGTGCTACTCTATTCATACACAAGCGGCGAACTCGATTGCGTAAAAATCATCGAACATCTTGAAGCGGAAAATCCTTTGGATTATCCCAGAAGAGGACTTTATACACATAAATTCAAACTGTTCCTTTGCGCAAAGGCACTCGGAATGGAACCCGGTTCCGAATGGTCCGGAGAAGATGACGCGAGCGGAGGGTACATTGTGGCAAAGGCGGACGGTGATGTGCTGGCCTACCATCTGTACAACCGTGATAAATTCAAACAGTACCTTCTTGAAAACACAAAGCTGGAACGCGGATCGACATCAAAGCACAAGTATGCTTCGATCTATAAAATGGACGGAAGAATGTATATCAATTTGAATTTACAAATCCGCTTCAAATAAAATTCAAATAAAAACAAAACAGCCCCGGCGGACATGTTTTCCGCCGGGGCTCACATTTTGTCAAAAAAAACGGTGGCAAATTGCCACCGTCACAGTTCAGCCTCGTCATCTTCCGTCTCCGATACCGCTTCTTTGGGTGTAAGCGTGAGAACGGAAGAGTCCACGGAATCCAGAAAATAATCATAAGTAACATCATCCGTCAGATATTGGTAGGCGCCGTAAGTGGCGGCCACGGTAGCGAACATTACAACACTTTTCTTTTCCCAATGATCGTACCGGTCTGTCTCGTATTCACGCTCGAAGCGCTCCAGTGTTTCCGTTTTCCATTCTTTAA
>CAZQRT010000005.1:0-32830 GCA_964596105.1 uncultured Erysipelotrichales bacterium
TTATCCAAGGTTTATCCAAGGTTATCCAAGGTTATTTCAGTAATTATGCTTAAGCACGAAAAAGAAGATGCAAGCTATGAGAAAGCAACTTTTTAATGATGTAACCGGCAATCCTCATAACGCCGCTGACGATCAAAAGATTCCTTTGGCGATGACATGATAGAATGCCTGATTCATCTCCGTTCAATCCGCTGTTCACTCCGGGGACTTTCGGGAAATCTTCACACGATAAGTCTGGCAGCCATTTTTTAACTCTGAACCAGTCGTATGAGGGTAAAAAATCGCAAGTTTTCTTGAATTGTGGTATAATGCTATTAACATCATTTTCACATCATGCTGGCAAAATTGTACCAAAATAAGGGATTAAGATAAAATCTGTGAAGGAGGCTTCTGCTATGAAAAGAAATCTGTTACTGATTATTATTGTTATCTTGCTAGTTCTCAGTTTAGGAACCAATACTTACTTATACCGGCGAATTGAAAATCTCGAAAAATCCGGGACCGGCGGTTCCACCACCGGTACCGTTACCAATCAGGTGGACATGGATGTTAAGGATGATACGACTGACATTGTCGAAAAAGTCAGCGGCAGCGTTGTGACCATCGAAGTGGCCGCGAATGGCATGGCCACCGGCAGCGGCAGCGGCGTGGTTTTCCAAAAAGAAGGCGATGACGTCTATATCGTCACCAACCATCACGTCGTGGACGGCGGCGACAGCATCACCATCCTGTTTAACAGCGGCGATTCCACTAATGCGGAACTTTTGGGAAGCGACCAGTATACTGATCTGGCGGTTCTTAAAGTCAATCCCGATTTTGAAGTCACACCGATTGAAATCGGGGATTCCAACCTGTTAGATGTCGGGGAAACCGTGCTCGCGATCGGCTCGCCGCTAGGCTCAAACTATAACGGCTCCACCACCAAAGGCATCATCTCTGGAACCAACCGTGTTGTCGGCGTTGATCTCAACGGGGACGGCATGGATGACTGGGATATGTCCGTTCTGCAGACCGATGCCGCCATCAACCCCGGCAACAGCGGCGGCGCCCTGATCAACATGGCCGGCGAACTGGTCGGCATCACCTCCATGAAAATTTCCGACACCGACGGCATGGGCTTCGCCATTCCGATCAGCGACGCTTTAAACAGCATTGAACAGCTCAAAACCGACGGCAAGATTGAAAGACCGGTGCTGGGCATTCAGGCCATCGCGATGAACAACATCTCCCTGTTCCAGCGCTACTACAACCACATTGAATCAACCTCCAGTGACGGCATCTACATTGTTTCGGTACAAAATAACAGCCCGGCCGACAAAGGCGGACTCAAAGCGGGTGACATCGTCACCGAACTGGACGGCACCGAGATCACCACATACAAATCCTTCCTGCAGGCTTTGTACGAGCATCATATCGGGGATACGATCACTTTGAAAATCGACCGTGAAGGCAGTACTGAAACCCTCACTGTAACCCTGGAGTAAACCGGCAAATAGCCGGTTTTTTCGTCATATTTTTAATCTTTAATAAAGTTGGAAAGTATGCTAGAATAGGGGGCGGTGATGAAAATGAAACGGCGCGCCTTTTATGATCTAGTGCTGGCGGTACTATTGATCCTGTGCACATTCAGTCTAGTCAAACGCTATCCGCGTTTTCAATTTGAAATGAGCCATATGCATAGCGACCACTACACCGCCTATGCCGGACAAGGCGAAACATGCGAGGTTTACGGCTACTACGTCCATCCTCAGGCCGACTACGCGGGCGGCGCCGTCGTGCGCTTTACCGGGCAGACCCCGGCCTACGCCATAGTAGCCACCGCCCAGTCAGCCATCACCCACCAGTTAACATTACAAAAACAAGGAGTCTGCTTCATGGATGTGCAAGACTGTCCGGCCGGAACCAGTCCGCAGACGATCGCTTTGTACGATCAGCAGAACCGTCTCATTGAACAGCTCGATTTCGTCACCCAGGATATTCCGAGCTACCACGCCTACAACACCGGCTACAGCTACGAAGGCGTTGTCATGACCGAGACAGGCATCTTTATGGGAAACTTTGACGCCTTCCAGAAAGAAGAGCTGAACGACTACGAGACGGTGACCGTGGAATTCTGCTATCAGGACGACGCGAAAAGCAGCGGCTACGCCCTTCTGGCGCGATCGGTGCTGCCCGTCAGCCAGTTCATCAATGCCGAAGTTCTGCCCTTTACCCCTTATCTGGATCAGGCCACGGTTGATTACAAGCAGTCCCTGGATGTCATCATCACCTTCAGCGGGGAAACCCGCAAAACCCTGATGATGGAACTTGAGAAGGGGGCCTGAACATGAACCTTTTGATGGCGCTGGTCCTGTGGCTTTTTTCTTTGTTTATGCCCCTGCTGCAAGACGGGGCAAGCCTGTGGCAGGCTTATGAAATGCTCCTTCACGCCAACACCTATACCCATGCCTACCTCTTTTTAACGCTGCTCTTCATGGTGCTCGGGGTTGAGCTGGTCATGACCCTCAGCAAAGAATACAGGCTGTTTTCCAGTATCCTTTTCAGTATGGCTTTATTCCTGCTTTATACCTACTGCCCTTATCTGCCCTTTCTGATGTTCGCTTTGCTGTTTCTGTTCGGCGGTTTTTTGCCGCTTTTGAGTGAGAAGCCGGCCGTGATAAAAGCCGCGATCCCGGAAGTCGCGCCGGCGGTTGAGGAAAGCGCCGCCATAGTTGAAGAGAATGAGACACCCGCGGTTTATACCGCGATCGATGACGACACGATGATCGCCGAGGTAGAAGCCTTTATCGACAGCCTGTTTGATGAGCCTTATCAAACCCTGGCGGTGATGACGAAAGACGCTACCGAGATGGAAAAAGAAATTCTCGATGACGCCAATGAGATTTTAGAAGAAGCTTTCACCGCTGATGAGCCGCTTCCTAAAGATCAAGTCACCTCTTCCCAAGAAGAACCGGCTGTTCATGATGAGATTGAAGAGGAAATGATGAAATTAGAGGATCAGCCGGAAGCCTATGATGAAGAGATCTCATGGCAGGACATGTTAGGTGAAAAATAATGAGATATGATCCGGGTACCATCATGGTAGCGGGGCGCGAGATTCCCGTCATGTTTATTTGCCGTACTTCCAAATCGATCACGGTTCGCTATGTGGATGAGCATTTTGAGGTCGGATACCCCCAATTCATCGGACTGGAAAAAGCGGAAGACTACTTTTATCATCATTTAGATCAAAAAAAGTTAGTCGAATGGGTGAGCGCGGCCGCGGTCAAAATCAAATATCCGTTATTTTACCTGTTTGGCGAAGTCTGTGAGTGGCAGCCGCAGCCTGACGGGACGATTTTGGTCAGTCATCATGAAGACCATACCCGGGCCTACACTTTGTCTGAGGTGCCTTTGGAATATTTTTTGGCAGCGCGTTTAAAAAGCTATTTAGACTGGAAAATCCCCCAGTATTATCAAGCGGGCCTTATGCCCCAGTACCCGCTGGTCGAAATCAAGAAGATGCGCAACGCCTGGGGGAAATGCTACCCCTTAAAGAACAAACTGGCCTTCAACACGAGACTCGTTCATGAGCCGCGCGGGGCCATTGACAGCGTCATCATTCATGAGATCGGGCATTTTCACTCCCGGCGCCATGACGCCAGTTTTTACCAGTGGGTCAAAAGTCACTATCCCGATTATGAAAAATGGGACGTCTTTTTAAAAAAAGGAGGTGTTTCCTTATGATTACCTCTGTGCAAAACCCCCGCATCCAGCGTTTAAGCCAGCTGAAAAAAAGAAAAGAGCGCGTCACGCAAAAGGCCTTTTTGGCGGAAGGAAGGCATCTGGTCCAGGAAGCGGTGCAGGCGGGAATTGTGAAAGAGATCTTCTGCCTGGAAAATGCCGTGCTGCCGCCATATGACGGCAAGGTCAGCGTGGTCAGCGAACGGGTTTTAAACGCCTTGTGTGAAACCCAGACTCCGCAGGATATGGTCGCTTACTGCGATTTCCCGAAACTGGAGATCGACTGGTCTCACGCCAGCCGCCTCGTGGTCCTCGACGGCATTCAGGATCCCGGCAATCTCGGCACCATCATCCGCACCAGCCTGGCTTTTGCCATGGACGGCGTGATTTTACTGGACGGCACGGCGGACCCTTTCGCCGGTAAAGTGGTAAGATCCGCCCAGGGCGCCCTGTTTCAAATTCCCGTGCTTTCTTTAAACTTTTCAGAAGCGCTGGAATTATTAGAGAACCACGGCTTTGAAATCTGCGTGACCGCGCCCCATGACGCCCTGCCGCTTGCCAGAGCCGTTGCCGCCGAAAAGATGGCGCTGGTCTTTGGCAGTGAGGGCAGCGGGGTGCGCCCGGCCTTTTTCGATGTCGGGCAGCAGTTCATCACGATTCCCCTCGTCAAGGCAGAATCTTTAAATGTGGCAGTCGCGGCCGGCATCATTCTTTACCATTTTCAGAAAAATAATGAGGTTTTTCATTGACAAAGCGTTATCCCGCCGCTATAATGACTCCATCATCCAAATTAACAAAGCGTTGAAGTGAACAAAGTAAACATCCCGGTCCTTAAGAGAGGTTTTGGCTGGTGGGAAAAACCGGATCGCGTTTATGATTCCTCACGGAGTGGAAGACTGAACCTTCATAGTAGGCCTTTCCGGATACACCCGTTATCGTGTGCCAGTATGGACATCTTTTAGATGCGTACTGAATAAGACTGTTTTTGTGAGAAAACAGTGAATAGAGGTGGTACCGCGAGCCCTCGCCCTCTATCGGTATGGATAGCAGGCGGGGGTTTTTTGTATATTTGGATGAAAAGAAAGGAGAGAAGGACAATGAAAAGAACATTGATGGCACTGCTGGCCGGACTGCTGATACTTTCCGGCTGCGGTGGCGGAAGCAGCAGCGATGATATGCCTAGCGGGTATGACACCAATACCTTTGTGGATTACATCTATTCCGGACAGGAGTATCAGACCCTCAATTACCTGACAAGCTGGTCAGCTGTCGACTTCTATGTCACCGCCAACTGTGTGGACGGTCTGTTAGAGTATGACAAGTATGGTATCATTCAGCCATCCTTAGCGGAATCTTACGAGCACAACGATGACTACTCCGTCTGGACCTTTAAGTTAAGAGAAGGCGTGAAATGGCTGAACTCCAGCCGCGAAGAGGTAGCGGAAGTGACCGCGGATGACTTTGTTTATGCCGCTGAGTATATTCTCGATCCGATTAACGCGTCTTTTAACGTCAACAGCTTCTTAGGAGTTATCGAAGGCGCTGACGAGTACTATGCGGCTATGGAAAACGGTGAGACCCCGGACTTTGACACGGTCGGCGTAAAGGCCCTGGACAAGTACACCGTACAGTATACGATGGATAACGGCAAGGGCACCCCTTACTTTGATTCCGCCGTTACTTATGCAGCTTATGAGCCGGCTAACCGCGAATACGTGGAAGGCCTGCCGAAGGGTGATACCGGCGCCGCGCAGTTCGGTATCGACAAGGATCATATCCTCTACAACGGCGCTTACATCCTCGATAATGTCGTTCTGGAAAACGAGAAGACCTTTACCAAGAACGAGGAATACTGGGATGCGGAACATGTCACGGTCGACACCATTAAAGTTTTACACTACCGCGATCAGGAGTCCATCTATGAAGGCTTCATGCGCGGCGATGTCTACCGCTGCCCGATTTTGACGACTACCGCGCAACGGCTGTATGATGAAGGTAACCCTTATCTGATTCAGACCGATCTGGGCGCCGGCGTGCGTTACATGACCTTCAATAACCGCACGAAATATTCCGAAGATGTCAATAAAGCTTTAAGCAACTTGAACTTCCGTAAATCACTGTTCCACGGCTTTGACCGCGCGGCCTACAATGAGACCACGAACCCGATCAACCCGGAGTCCATTGAAGCGTTCGGCTTTAGCGGATCTGACTTTGTCTACAATGACGAAGGCGTTGACTACACGATGATCGGCGCGTTAAAAGACTGGCATACCAGTCAGTATGACGTAGACAAGGCGCTGGAGTACAAAGAGAAAGCCATGGCGGAACTGGAAAGTGAAGGCGTCACCTTCCCGGTTGACCTCATTTACCAGTATCAGTCCGGTAATGAAACAACGGCGAACCAGGCGGCTCTCGTCAAGCAAATCATCGAGGACAACCTGGGCACTGATTATATCACCGTGACTTTGAAAGAGTATGCCAGCGGCGGATGGGCTGATGTCCGTTTCGACGGCGATTACGCGATCGCGTTTGGCGGCTGGTCACCTGACTGGGGCGATCCTGTCAACAACCTGACCTGCATGATGACGAATGCCGGTACGGCCAACGAGTACGAAGATTACGAGAACGCCGGCAACTGCCACTGGAATTATCCGGAATATGACCAGCTGGTGCAGGAAGCTGACAAGATCACGGATAAAGATGCCCGCTACGAGGCCTTCGCGAAAGCCGAAGCGTACTTAATCGAGAACGCTTACTTTGTTCCGCTTGCTCAAGGCGGCGGTACTTACACCATGCAGAATTACAATACTTACTCCCGTATCCATACCGGTGTCGGTATCGATCAGTTTAAGTACAAAGGCATCGAAGTCTATGACCATGTCATCACGGCGGAAGAAAATGCCCAGCTGAAATCCGAATGGGAAGCCGCTCGGGAAGAAGCGATGAAAAACGCTCAGAGTTAACTCTGAGCTTTTTTTGTACATAAATTATCATGATGAGAAAAGGCTGTTGACAAATCAGAAGGCTGCTTTATAATTTCCCTTGAGGTGATGTGAATGCATTTTTCGAAACGTTTTGATCAGATTGAACCGAGCATGATCCGCCAGGTTTTGATCGATGCCGCAGGTCCTGACATGATCAATTTATCACCGGGATTTCCCGATCAGCGGGCCTTTCCGCTGGCTAGTCTGCAACGTATTTCTGATGAGATCTTCAAGGAAAATCCCTACCGCGTCCTGCAGTATGCCCCGGGGCCGATTTTACCGGAGCTGAAAGAAGCTTTGATTCCCTACCTTAACCGTGATGAGGATATCGTCAAAGACGGCGATGATGTGACCGTGACAGCCGGCTCGGGAGAAGGGCTGGAAATGGCCGCCAAGGTGCTCTGCGATCCCGGCGAGATCATCCTGTGCGAGGATCCGACCTTTGTCGGCGCCCTCAACGGGTTTAAAAGCAACGGCGCGAAATTAATTGGCATTCCCATGGATGAGGAGGGTCCGGATTTAAACGCATTAAAAAACGTCATCGCCACGGCGCGGCTGTTCTATGTCATCCCGAATTTTCAAAACCCCACGACGCGCTGCATGTCGCTAAAAAGAAGAAAAGATCTGTTAGAACTGGCCAGTCACTATGATCTGATGATTCTCGAAGATGATCCTTACGGGGCTTTGCGCTTTCACGGCGAGCGCCTGCCATCCTTAAAAGCCCTCGACACGCATCATCAGGTGGTTTATTTTTCCAGCCTTTCCAAGGTGATCGCTCCCGGGTTAAGGTTAGGGGCGGTCGCGGGACCGGCCGATGTCATCGCTCATTTCAATATCATGAAAGGGGCCAGCGCCGGCGCCGCCACCAGCTACAGCCAGCTTTTGATCGCGAAATTCTTAAAAGAAGAGGATATTCCCGCTCATTTAGAAAGACTGCAGAAGCTGTATCAGGAAAAAAGCGAGTGGATGGTCGCCAATATGAAAAAGTACTTCCATCCCGATGTCCGCTTCAGGCAGCCTGACGGGGGCATGTTTGTGTGGTTTGAGGTGCCGGAAAACAGTGAGCTTTTCTTTCAGCAGGCGGTGCGAAGCCATATCGCCATCGTTCCGGAACGCACCTTCGCCGTGAACACCAATCGCGCGTTGACCGGTTTCCGCCTCTCTTTCACCAGCGCCAGCATGACACAGATAGAGAAAGCCATGAAGATTCTGGGGGACATCAGCTATGCGGTTCTCTAAGTATCACGGCTGCGGCAATGATTATATTTATATGGACGGCATTCATCAGGATGTCCCGCTTGATCCGGCCTGGATCCAAAAAATCAGCGACCGTCATAAAGGTATCGGCAGTGACGGGCTGATTGTGGTTTTAAACAGCGATGTCGCGGATTTTGAGATGCGCATTTTTAACGCCGACGGCAGTGAGGGCATGATGTGCGGCAACGGCCTGCGCTGTTTTGCCCGCTTCTGCCGCGACCAAAAACTGACTGACAAAGATGAGCTGGTCATTGCCACCAAAGCCGGTTTAAGAAGCGTCAGAAGACTCGCGGATGATCTCTATATATGCAATATGGGCAAACCTGTCATCGAGAAGCGCTATACGCTCGATATTGACGGCGTTTCCTATCCTATGGTTCAGGTCTCGATGGGCAATCCCCATGCTGTCACGGTTGTCGAAGATTTAGCGCTTGATGTCGATGCCATCGGGGAAAAGCTGTCCGCTTTAAGCGGATATCCCGGCGGGATCAATGTCGAGTTTGTGAAAAGAATCAATGAAAATGAAGTCGCGGCCCGGGTGTTTGAGAGAGGCAGCCGGGAAACCATGGCCTGCGGCACGGGAGCCTGCGCGATTGCCGCGGCCCTCTTTACCGACTGGACACAGGAGAAGACGGTGCATTTAAAAGGCGGCGACTTAAAGATATCAAAAGCCGGGGAAGAGCTATTAATGAAAGGGGAGGCGGTTTTTGTCTATGACGGAGAAATCACGGGATGAGAGCGCCAGCCTGATCGCGGCGCTGGTACATGCCGAAAAGAAAACCATCATGAAGGCCTATATCAACGGCCATGATCTGCCCCGTGTGGGTTACGGCAATGGCGATTTTCAGCTTCTGATCGGGACAAAGGAAGACATTGAAACTTATCTTCAAAATAACGCGCCGTGTATTGAAAAATACTACCTGGAAACTGCGGCTCGTAACAGCGCGGTGGGCCTATTGGATATCAGCGGTCTGGAAGCCCGGATTGAGCCGGGCGCCATCATTCGCGAGCAGGTGGAAATCGGGAAAAACGCGGTGATCATGATGGGCGCGATCGTGAATATCGGCGCGAAAATCGGGGCGCGCACGATGATTGACATGGGCGCCGTGATCGGCGGGAGAGCCGAGATCGGTGAGAATTGTCATATCGGCGCCAATGCCGTGATCGCCGGGGTCATCGAACCGCCTAGTGCCACACCGGTGCGAATCGGCGACGATGTCTTAGTGGGCGCCGGCGCGGTCATCATCGAAGGCGTCAGGGTCGGAAACGGCGCGGTCATCGGGGCCGGCAGCGTGGTCCTGGAAGATGTCGAACCCGGCGCGGTCGTGGTTGGCAATCCCGGCCGGGCGGTGAAAAAAAAGGACGAAAAGACCAAAGAAAAAACGGCGCTGATCGCCGGGCTGAGGGAACTGTAATGGATCATTTGACTGTTTACCGCGATGATCTTCATCAGATTCCCGAACTCAGCATGAAAGAGCACGTCACGACACAGTATCTTTTAGAAAAACTCACCGCCATGGGGTATGAGCCGGAAAGAGTTCTTGATACCGGCTGTGTGGTCTTTATCGATGCGCAAAAAGAAAAAACCGTCATGTTCCGCTGTGACATTGACGGTCTTCCGGTTTTTGAACAAAGTGATCATGAGAAGCCTAGCCGCCATGAGGGCATGATGCATGCCTGCGGGCATGACGGCCATATGGCGATGCTGCTAGGCCTGGCTGAGGCTTTAAAAGGAAAAATTCTTCCTTATAATGTGCTTTTGAATTTCCAGCCCGCGGAGGAGAGTATCGGCGGAGCGGAACAGTTAGTGAAGGCGGGAATTTTAGAAAAGTATCGCGTTTCCGCCTGCTTTGGTTTTCATCTCATGCCCTTTCTGCCGTTCGGGAAAATCGGATTAAAAGCGGGGCCGCTCATGGCCGAGTGCGGGGAGCTGGATGTTCACATCAAGGGCAGAAGCGCGCATGCCGGCATGCCGCAGGATGGCGTGGATGTCATCAGTGTCGCGACGGCGCTTTTAAATCTTTATCCGACGATCCTGACAAAAAGGATTTCCCCTTTAGCGGACAGTCTGATTCATATTGGCGTCATTCAAGGCGGCACGGCCCGCAACAGCGTGGCGGATGATCTCATATTAAAGGGCACCGTGCGCGCTTATGACGAAAAGATCTTCGCTAAGATCACACAGGAGATCAACCGGGTTAATATAGCAATGGCCGAGGCTTACGGCTGCGCGATCACGACGCGCCTCGAGCCGGAATACCCTCCGGTGATCAACGATGAAGGGCTGACGGGACAGTTAAAGGCGATATTGTCTAATTGTATTTCGCTTTCCGAACCGTACATGCTGGGGGAAGATTTTTCCTTCTACCAGCGCGAAGTTCCCGGGGTTTTCATGTTTCTGGGAACAGATGACGGGATCCACCGGGCCGCTTTGCATGCCCCGCAGTTTAACTTCGATCCCGCGGTTTTAAAAACCGGGGTGAAGGCTTATCTGGATATCCTTGATCATATCAGACTCTAACCGGTGACATCACCGGTTTTTTTACATAAAAAAACATCATGACAAATGTCATGACATCCTGGCAGGGACGGCAGGAATCGAACCCGCATCAAAGGTTTTGGAGACCTCTGTTCTACCATTGAACCACGTCCCTAATGGTGACCTGTACGGGATTCGAACCCGTGAATGCATGCGTGAAAGGCATGTGAGTTAACCGTTTCTCCAACAGGTCATATGGCGCTTGAAGTAGGACTCGAACCTACGACCGATCGGTTAACAGCCGATTGCTCTACCAACTGAGCTATTCAAGCTTCTGGGGCGGTCGATGGGAGTCGAACCCACGAAATGCCGGAGCCACAATCCGGTGTGTTAACCACTTCACCACAACCGCCATCCGCGCAGTATATTCTACACTACGAGGGGAATTTTGTAAAGTGGTTTAGAGCGATTCTTGACATCTTCCCGGATATCGTTTAGGATAAATAAAAGGAAAAGAGGTATTGAAATGGAAAAAGTAGAACTCGATTTTTTCGCGAAAATACTGATGCCATCCCACTTAAAAAAACATGGCGATGATTACTACTTTATCGGTTCCAGAGGCAATGTCGAGGACAACCGTTATGAGAAAGATATCTACCGGGTGCGCGACGGCGTCATGACCATGATGACGACCAGCCACCAGGTTGCCAGTTTTGAATGCCGCGCGGACGGCCTGTATTTTTTAAGGCCGGATGAGAAGGCTTTAAAATGGTTTGGTGAAACCGCCCTGTGCATGATCCCTTATGACGGCGGCGAGACCCGCGAGGTGAGAAAGTGGCCTTATCAGGTTTCCAGTATCAAATGGATTGATGATCAGCACTGGATTTTAAGCACGACGCGAAACTTGAAAGTGGAGCGCCTGGTAAATTCCGGCAAAACGCCTCAGGAAGCTTCGGAAATCATGGAAAACGACCTGCAGCAGTGCCGGGAGTTCACCGAAGTGCCATTCTGGGCCAACGGCGCCGGGGATGTCAGCGAAATGCGCAGCGTCCTGGTCGACTGGAATGGTGAAGAGGGTAAAGATATCACAAGCCTGGACGGCCAGGCCCGCCTCATCAATGTCTGCGGACACACGGCTTATATCCGCTACGCCACTTATCATGACGGCGTGATTAACCGCAAAGCATCGATCATCACTTATGATCTGGACAGCGAGACGAAAAAAACCATCGAACTGCCATCAGACATGGCGGGAATCTACGGCATCTGGGAAGCCCCGGACAGCCAATTGCTGCTGGAAATCTCCTATCAGGATAAAGATGAGCATCCTAATAACAGCGGCTACTATCTCTACGACGGCGAGCTTCATCTGATCTATTCGGGAAACCCTTATCCGCTGGGCAACAGCGAAGGCAGCGACTGCATGACCGGCAATATCCCGAGTGACCCTTACCTCGATGACAGCGGCATCGTGACCCTGCTGACGGTGGAAAATCATGCCGCCCTGGTGAAAATCAACTATTCCGGCTACTATCAGGCCTTAACCGATGAAAGCGTGATGGTGCAGGAGTTCATCCCCGAGGAAGACGGCTTTGCCGCCCTGCTCATGAAAGACAGCGAACCGAGCGCCCTCTATCATATCGGCGACAAACTGACCGCCATCGCGAACATCAACGCGAATATTTCTGATGAATATGAACTTTTGAAGCCGGAGGAAATCGAGTTTGTCAACGAGAACGGCCTGACCATCAAAGGCTGGGTGATATTCCCGAATGAACAAAAAGAGCGTTATCCGGCGATTCTCGACATCCACGGCGGGCCGCAGACCGTCTATGGCGCGCGCCTGTTCCACGAGATGCAGTACTGGGCGCAGCACGGCTACGCGGTCCTCTTCACCAACCCGACCGGCTCCGACGGCCGCGGGGATGACTTCGCCAATATTCGCGGTCATTACGGCACCACCGACTATCGCGATCTGATGACCTTTGTCGATACCGTCCTGGCCAAATATCCGCAAATTGATAAAGACCGTCTGGGCGTGACGGGCGGCTCCTACGGCGGCTTCATGACCAACTGGATCATCGGTCATACCGACCGCTTTAAGGCCGCGGCCAGTCAGCGCAGCATCGCCAGCTGGCTCATCTTTGAAAACACCTCGGATATCGGCCATACCTTCGGTACCGATCAAATCGGCGGCAACCAGTGGGATAATCTCGACAAACTCTGGGAACAGTCCCCGATTCACTATGCCCCGAATGTCAAAACCCCGACCCTGTTCATCCACAGCGATGAGGACACACGCTGCTGGATGGGAGAAGGCATTTCCATGTTCTACGCTCTGAAGCGTTATGGTGTGGAAAGCAAATTATGCTTATTCAAACAGGAAAACCATGAACTGTCCCGCTCCGGCCGGCCGCAGAACCGGATGCGCCGGTTAAAAGAAATCACCGCCTGGATGGACCGTTATCTGCGTCCTGAGGAAAATTAATAAAGGAGAAATAATCATGTTAGAACAAGTGGATTTATCCAAAAAGCTCACCAAACAGGAATACAAGGTGATGAAAGACGAGCTGACGCCGATTTTATCGCAGCTGCAGCGCGACTGCAAGAAACTGAATATCCCTGTCATCATCGCCTTTGAAGGCTGGGAAGCCGGCAAAAAAGGCACCCTGATCAACGAGTTGATTCAGGCCCTGGATCCCCGCGGCTTTAAGGTCTTCGCCACCGAGAAAGCCACCGAGGATGAGACCATGCACCCGTTTCTGTGGCGTTTCTGGACGAAAACCCCGGAGCGCGGCCGCATCGCCATCTTCGATAAAAGCTGGTACCGCCGCGTGCTGGACGACTGCTTCGATGAGGACAAGCCGCATCAGAAAACCACGCAGGATTACAATGAGATCGTCTCCTTTGAAAAGCAGCTGACCGCCGACGGCGCGATCATCATCAAATTCTTTTTGCACATTTCCAAAAAAGAGCAGGGCAAACGTCTGAAAGCCCTGGCCAAAGATCAAAACACCTCGTGGCAGGTCAGCAAGACGTCCTGGCGCCGCCACAAGCGCTATGACGAATACTATGAGGCTTACGAGGAAATGTTTGAGAAGACCGACACAGATTTTGCCCCTTGGCATATCATCGAGGCTGAGCAGACGGAGTTCGCCGCGATCAAGATCATGTCCACGGTCGTCGATATGCTCTCCGAGAAAGTCGGCGCGCTCATGGACGCCGCCAGCCATCCCGTTGTCAAAAGGGAACGCCTCGATCATATCACGGTCGATCCGCGCTTTAACTCCAGCGCTTTAGCCGGGGTTGATCTCAGCCTGACCTTGACCAAAGAGGAATACAAAGAGCAGCTGAAATACTATCAGCACCGCCTCGCGGAATTGCACAATGAGATCTACAAAAAGCGCATTCCGGTCGTGCTGGCTTTTGAAGGCTGGGATGCCGGCGGCAAAGGCGGCGCCATCAAACGCCTGACCCAGGCCATGGATCCCCGCGGTTATGCCGTGAATCCGACCGCCAGCCCGAATGATATTGAGAAAGCCCACCATTACTTGTGGCGCTTCTGGAAAGAGATGCCGAAAGACGGTCATATCGCGATCTTTGACCGCACCTGGTACGGCCGCGTCATGGTCGAGCGGATCGAAGGATTCGCCACCGAGGAAGAGTGGAACCGCGCCTACAAGGAAATGAACGACATGGAGCTGCAGCTGGCCAATCACGGCACGGTCGTCATTAAATTCTGGATGCACATCGATAAAGACGAGCAGGAACGCCGTTTCAACGACCGCATGACCAATCCGGAAAAGCAGTGGAAGATCACTGATGAAGACTGGCGCAACCGGGAAAAATGGGATGATTACGAGATCGCGGTGGATGAGATGCTGTTAAGGACATCCACTTCCTACGCGCCGTGGGTGATCGTTGAAGCCAACAGCAAATATTACGCGCGCATCAAAGTTTTAAAAACCGTGGTCGAAGCCCTCGAAAAAGCTCTGAAGAAAAAATAAAGTTTCTTAATATTTCCGAAATGGAAAGTAAAAGCGGGCCGGGGTCTGCTATAATAGGGCAAGAGGGGAGGGACAGCTGTGGTCAAAGCGTGGTTTAAAAAATATGGCGGCCTGCTGATACTGGGCGTTTCGCTCATCATCATCTATCAGCTCGCCAGTGAACTGATCTGGATCGGGGCTGCCCTCAACAAGATCATCGATGTCCTGAAGCCCTTTTTCATCGGCGCCGTCCTGGCTTACATTCTCTATATACCTGCCGGTGCCCTGGAAAAAAGGTGGCGGAAAAGCCCGCACGCTTTTTTAAGAAAACACGCCCGGGGCTGCTCCATCTTCTTATGCTATATAACGATGATCGTCGTGGTCACGGGCACCGTGATCTATCTGTTCCCGATCATCCGCAGCAACCTGGCCGAGATGAGCGCGCGCCTGCCCGCTTATACCGAGCAGCTTCAAGGCTACCTCTATGATTTTTCTATCGAGATCAATCAGCCCGAGCTCTATGACACGGTATTAAACAAAATCACAACCGTCATGGACTCGCTGTTTCAAAACGGGCTGGGCGATGCGGACGAGCTGATCAATCAGGGTGTGGGGATGGTGAACATCGTCTTTGATGTGATCATGGCCCTGGTTATCTGCCCTTATCTTTTGTTTGACCGCAACCGCCTGGTCAACCTGCTGGACCGTATCCTGTCCTTGAAAATTTCTCAGGAAGACATCTCCCGGATCCACGAGTACTTTCGCCGCGTCAATCACATCTTCGCGAGTTTTCTCTACGGCAAGGCGATAGACTCGCTGATCATCGGCATCATCGCCTATATCGGCTTCAGGCTGATGCGAATCAAGTTTGACCTGCTGATGGCGCTGGTGATCATGGTCACCAATATGATCCCGTACTTCGGCCCGTTCATCGGCGGTATTCCGGTCACCATTCTGACGGCATTGACTACGGGGCTGCAAAGCGGGTTCTGGGTCGGGGTATTCATCATCTGCCTGCAGCAGTTTGACGGTCTGATTTTAGGCCCGTATATTCTGGGTGAATCTGTCGGGGTCAGCGCTTTGTGGATCATTTTCGCGATTACCTTCTTTGGCGGTACCATGGGCTTTATCGGCATGATCATCGGCGTGCCGCTGATCGCCGTCATCCGCATGACCTTTAATGATTACTACGAATACAAGATGGCTTCCAAAAAAATTGAACAGTAAAAAAAGATGACAGGATTCCTGCCATCTTTCTTTTTAGTCCACCGGGGTGAAGAGAAGATCATTGTAATCGGGGATCGGCCAGAATTCGCGCGGCACGCTCTCCTCCAGTTCATCGACGATGGCGCGGGTTTTAGCCATCGCCGGCATCAGTATTTCCGCGGCGTAAAAGGCGTCGCCGTCCCGCTTTTGTAATTCGTCGAGATTTTCTAAAGAAACCGTTAACTGCTGACAGCGCGTATCAAGGGCGGTAAAAGCCTCTTTCTCATGATCATCGACCGTATTGAAAAGGTCGGCTTTCAGTTTCAGGCGCTCGAGGCAGGCCCGCTCATATTTTTCGATGCCGGGCAGTATTTCTTTTCTGATCATCCTCACCATGGTTTTGGCCTCGATGCGGATGTTCTGGTAGTAGTTATCCAGTAAGATCTTCTGTCTTGCCACCAGTTCGGTTTTATTATAGACGCCGTGCGCTTCAAACAGGCGGATGTTTTTCTCGTCACTGTAGTGGGAGAGGGCTTCCGCGGTCGTCTGATAGTTCGACAGGCCTCTTCTTTTGGCTTCCGCGATCCACTCATCGGTATAACCGTTGCCGTTAAAGAGGATCCGGGAGTGTTTTTTCATCGTGTCCGCGATGATTTTTCTGACCGCGGAGGTTAAATCTGTCGTCCTGTTTTCCAGCTCGTCGGCGAACTCTTTGAAAGACTCGGCGATGATGGTGTTCAGGATGGTGTTCGGGCAGGATATCGAGTCGCTCGACCCGAGCATGCGAAACTCAAATTTGTTGCCGGTAAAGGCGAAAGGGCTGGTGCGGTTGCGGTCGGTGGTGTCCTTGCTGATGTCGAGGTACTGCTCGGACAAAGCGCCGGGGTTCTCGCGGATATAAGGGCGGTCCTCGGCGATGCAGTTGAGGATATCGCAAAGCTCCTGTCCTAAATAGATTGAGACAATGGCGGGCGGGGCCTCATGGGCGCCGAGGCGGTGGTCGTTGCCGGCGGTCGCGACGCTGATTCTTAAAAGATCCTGATATTCATCAACCGCTTTGATGACCGCGGCGAGAATCATTAAGAAGCGGAGATTTTCTTCCGGTTTCGGTCCCGGGTTTAAAAGGTTTTCCTGGCGGTCGTTAAGTAAAGACCAGTTGTTGTGTTTGCCGGAGCCGTTGATAAAGGCGAACGGTTTTTCGTGCAGCAGGCATTCAAAGCCGTGATGACGGGCGACACTTTTTAAAACCTCCATGGTGATCTGGTTATGGTCGCAGGCGGTGTTGGCCGTCGTGAAAACCGGGGCCAGTTCAAACTGTCTGGGCGCGACTTCCTGATGTTCGGTTTTCGCGTAGATGCCTAAATTCCAGAGCGTCTCATCGACTTCTTCCATAAAGGCTTTGACTCTTTCCGGGAGGGTGGCGAAGTAGTGATCGGCGAGCTCCTGGCCTTTGACCGGGGCGGATCCGAACAGGGTGCGCGAGCAGATCACGAGATCGAGGCGCTTTTCATACAGATCGCGGTCGATCAGAAAGTATTCCTGCTCACAGCCCACGGTGCTGTCGACATGGCTCACGGTCTCATCGCCCAGGCATCTTAACAGGCGCACGGCCTGATCGCTGAGGCTTTTCATCGATCTTAACAGCGGGGTCTTTTTATCGAGGCAGGCGCCGTCAAAGGAGAGAAACAGGGTGGGAATATAGAGGGTGTGATTTTTCACAAAGGCATAGGAGGTCGGGTCCCACATCGTGTAGCCGCGGGCCTCAAATGTGGCGCGCAGTCCGCCGCTGGGAAAAGAGGAGGCGTCGGGTTCACCTTTGATGAGCTCTTTGCCGGAAAACTCGCTGATCGCCTGACCGGCGCCGTTGGGCATCAGAAAACTTTCGTGCTTTTCGGCGGTAATGCCGGTCATCGGCTGAAACCAGTGGGTATAATGCGTGGCGTTCTTGGATATCGCCCACGCTTTCATGGCCCGGGCTACTTCATCAGCGGTCTTTTCGTCGATCGGAGCGGTGAGATTCTGCAAAGTTTTCTCCGAACAGTATTTTCTCATCGTCTCCGGGGTAAAAACATCTTTCGCGAAATCTTGTTTCATAATGATCTCCTTTCATGTTTTTTATTTTAGACAGAAAGGAATATTTGTCAATATTTTATCAATGCAATAAACAATTCTTTTGACGTTGACTTTCCCGTGATTTCGCCTATGATAAAAAAGAAAGGAGCGATGCAGGATGGTTCATTTTGGCTACTATCAGGTCGCGGCCGCCTCTTTTCCCATTAAGGTCGCCGCGGTCGCGGAAAACGCCAGACAAATCATTGACATCGTTAATCACAGCGATGATGATTTGCAGCTGATCGTGTTCGGGGAATTAAGTCTATGCGGGTACAGCTGCCAGGATCTTTTTTTTGAGGAAACGCTGCTGGACGCCTGTCAGGAAGGATTATTGAAGATCGCCAGGGAATGCAGAGAGAATATTCTGATAGTCGCGGGGGTGCCGGTCGCTCATGAGGGCCGCCTTTACAACTGCGCCGCTTTTATTTTCAACCATGAGATTCTCGGCTTTCAGGCCAAGGGGTATCTTCCCAATTACAATGAGTTTTATGAGAAAAGGTGGTTTCACTCCGGCTTTGAGCTGCTTGACAAAACCGTCATCATCCAGGGCCGCCCCGTTCCCATCACCACGGATCTTTTGATTCATGACAATTTTACCGAAGCTTGTGTCGGCGCGGAGATCTGCGAGGATCTCTGGGTGCCTGATCCCGTCAGCAACCATCACTTTTTCCATGGCGCCAATGTCATCTGCAATCTTTCCGCCGGCGATGAACTGATCGCCAAGGCGAACTTCCGCCGCGAACTGGTGAAGACGCAAAGCCAGAAACTGGCCTGCGGGTACATTTATGCCAGCGGCGGCCATCATGAGAGCACCGCGGACATGCTGTTTTCCGACCAGCAGTTAATCTATGATAACGGGCGGTTATTAAAGGAAGGAAACGCGGAGGGTGTCATCACGGCCACCCTGGATCTGGAAATGGCCGCCCATGAAAGACGCCATTACAATAGTCTTCTGGATCAAAGGCGAACTGAACAGCCAACTGTGGTGACCATCACCAGTAAGCCGGTGGCTTGTACTTTCCGCCAGCCTGTCCGCCCCTATCCGTTTGTCCCTTCTGATCCCAAAAAGCGCTGTCTTGAGATCATGGATATCCAGGCCAAAGCTTTAGGTGTGCGCCTGGAAAGGCTGCCGTCTCATCGTGTCGTTTTAGGGATTTCCGGGGGTCTCGACTCCACTTTGGCACTGCTGATATGCGCGCGGGTTTATGATTTATACCACTGGGATAAAAAAGACATCACGGCCTGCGTCATGCCGGGCTTTGGCACGACGGATCGCACTTATCAAAACGCCGTGCGCCTCATTTCCTGCTTAAAGGCCACCAAAAAAGAAATCAGCATCTCCGATGATGTGACGAGCCATTTACAAGCGCTTGGTCACAGTCTCGATGTTCACGATATCACCTACGAGAACGCCCAGGCCCGCGAGCGCACCCAGATTCTGATGGATCTCGCCAATCAGGTGGACGGGATCGTGATCGGCACGGGGGATTTAAGCGAGATCGCTTTAGGCTGGTGCACGTACAACGGCGATCATATGTCGATGTACGGCGTTAACGCCTCGATCCCCAAGACCCTGGTTTCCAGTCTCGTGCTGACCTACGCCAACACCTACGCGAACGCGGATTTAAAAGCGGTCTTGCAGGCGATCGTCAACACGCCGATCTCACCGGAACTTTTGCCCCCGGACGCGGAAGGGAAAATCGTCCAGAAGACGGAAAGCTCGATCGGCGCCTACCGCTATCATGATTTTTTCCTTTATTACATGATCCGTTATCATTTCGGTCCCGCCAAGATTTATGATCTCGCCTGCCGCGCTTTTCGTGATGATGATCCTAAAGTCATCTTAGATACTTTAAAAATATTTTACCGGCGCTTTTTCGCCATGCAGTTTAAGCGCGACTGTGTGCCGGACGGCATCAAGGTGGGCAGCGTTGCGCTGTCGCCGCGCGCCGACTGGCGCATGCCTAGCGACGCCAGCCGCGACTTGTGGCAGGCGGAGCTGGACCGGCTGTGATCAACGGGTTTTCCCTTTACATCGCGATTGTCCTATGCTAACATAAATTTTCGGGGGAAGTGGGATTATGACGCTGCAGGAATTAAAAGTCGGGATGTCCGCCCGCATCACCAGTGTCGGCGGGGAAGGCGCTTTGCGCCGGAGGCTGCTGGATATGGGCCTGACGCCGGGCACGGTGGTTTACGTGCGCAAGATCGCCCCGATGGGCGACCCGATTGAAATCTTCATTCGCGATTACGAACTGACGATCCGCCTGGAGGACGCCGCGCGCATCGCGGTGGAATGCTTATGAGAGTCGCGTTAATCGGCAATCAGAACTGCGGGAAAACCACGCTGTTCAACGCTTTGACCGGTTCCAATCAGCACGTTGGCAACTTTCCCGGGGTGACGGTTGAGGAAAAAATTGGCATTCTGAAACAGCACAAAGATGTGGAGATCGTCGATTTGCCGGGCATTTACTCGATGTCTCCTTATTCCAGTGAGGAAATTGTCACCCGTGACTTTCTGCTCTATGAAAAGCCTCAGGTGATTTTGAATATTCTCGATGCCACCAACATTGAAAGAAATCTCTATCTGACTTTGCAGCTGATGGATCTGCATAT
This sequence comes from uncultured Erysipelotrichales bacterium, assembly GCA_964596105.1. GTDB lineage: Bacteria > Bacillota_I > Bacilli_A > Erysipelotrichales > Coprobacillaceae > CAJUOR01. Next base: position 20,364 of record CAZQRT010000005.1, read on the forward strand.
GCCGATGGTCATCGCTTTAAACATGATGGATGAAGTGCGCAACAACGGCGGCACCATTCATATCCGCCAGATGCGAGAAGCGCTGGGCATCGATGTGGTTCCCATCAGCGCCGCGAAAAATGAAGGCATTCAGGAACTGGTTGACGCCGTGCTGAAGGCGGCGGAAAAACAGAACGTCACCTATCTGGATTACTGTACCGGCGCCGTGCACCGCGCGATTCACTCCATTACCATCCAGGTTGAGGATCACGCTATGCGCCTGGGCATCTCGGCGCGCTTTGCCGCCACGAAACTTCTGGAAGGCGACGATCTGATGGTCAAGGCTCTGAAGCTTTCCGCTAATGAAGTCGATTTGATCGAGCACAGCGTCAAGGAAATGGAAGATGAGATGCATACCGACCGCTACGCCGCTATAGCGGATATGCGCTACGCCTTCATCGGCCAGCTCGTCAAAAAATATGTCGTGAAAGGACACACCTCCAAGGAAAGAGAGCGCTCCATAAAAATCGACCGGCTGCTGACGCACCGCTATTTAGGCATTCCGATTTTTATTCTGATTTTACTCGCGGTGTTCTATCTGTCCTTTGAAGTCATCGGCGCTTATCTCAGCGATCTTTTGTCGATCGCCATCGATCATTTGACGGTATTTGTCGATTCCGCTTTGACGGCGTACGGTTTAAACCCAGTGGTGAAATCGATGATCATCGACGGGGCTTTTACCGGCATCGGCAGTGTTTTAACTTTTCTGCCCGTGGTCGTGACGCTGTTTTTCTTCCTTTCGCTGCTCGAGGATTCCGGGTATATGGCGCGCGTCGCTTTCGTCATGGATAAACCGTTGAGAAAAATCGGTCTGTCCGGGCGCAGCTTTGTGCCTTTAGTGATCGGCTTTGGCTGTTCGGTCCCGGCGATCATGGCGACCAGGACGCTCTCCTCGGAAAGAGACCGCAAGCTGACCATCATGCTGACGCCGTTTATGAGCTGCTCGGCGAAGCTGCCGATCTACGCGGTGTTCACCTTCGCGTTCTTTCGCCAGCACGCTTCGCTGGTTTTGCTGATTCTTTATCTATTAGGGATTGTCGTGGGGATGCTGGCGGGGGCGGTCCTGAACAATTTGTACGGGCACTCCAATCCGGTGCCGTTTGTCATGGAGTTGCCCAACTACCGTTTTCCTTCCCCGAAAACCGTGGGGCTTCTGATGTGGGAAAAAGCCAAGGACTTTCTCGTCAAGGCGTTTACCGTCATCTTTGTGGCGACGATGGCGATCTGGTTTTTACAGACGTTCGATATCCGCATGAATGTCGTGGCGGATGCCAAAGACAGCATGCTGGCGATGATCGGGCAGTTCTTCGCGCCGCTGTTCGCCCCGCTGGGGTGCGCGGACTGGCGCGTGGCGACCGCTTTAATCAGCGGTTTTTCCGCCAAGGAGGCCGTCGTGTCGACGCTGGCGGTGCTCACCAACACTTCGATGGATCAGCTGCCTTACGCTTTGCAGAGTGTTTTCACGCCGCTGTCGGCATTCAGTTTTCTGGTTTTTACTTTGTTGTATACGCCTTGTGTGGCGGCGATCTCCGCGGCGCACCGCGAGCTGAATACGCGCTTTGCGTTTTTAAAGATGATGGTCATGCAGACCGGGATTGCCTGGGTCATGGCGGTGGCGGTCTATCAGATCGGCGCTTTGATACTGTAAAAGGAGGAACGGGATGAAAAAACTCGGAAGAAACATGCCCTGCTGGTGCGGCAGCGGCAAAAAATACAAGCACTGTCATATGGACTTCGATGAAAAGCTCCGCCGCCTGGAATTAGCGGGGGAGGAAGTGCCGGAGCGGGCGATGATCAAAAATGAGGCGCAGATCGCTTTGATCAAAGAGAGCGCCGCGATCAACACGGCCGTGCTCGATGAGGTCGCCAGTAAGATTCATATCGGCATGAGCACCCTGGAGATCGATCAGATCGTCTATGATTTCACGACAAAAAATGGCGCGATTCCCGCCCCGTTAAATTATGAGGGGTTCCCGAAAAGCGTCTGCACCTCGCTAAATAACGAAATCTGCCACGGCATCCCCGACGCGAATGTGATCCTCAAAGCCGGGGATATCATCAATGTCGATGTCTCCACGATATACAAGGGATATTTTTCCGATGCCAGCCGCATGTTCTGCCTGGCTCCGGTGTCTGCTGAAGCCAGACGGCTCGTGGATGTCACGTATGAATGTTTACAGAAGGGCATCGCCGCGATTCACCCCTGGGGGCATCTCGGGGATATCGGCGCCGCGATTCAGGAGCATGCCGAGAACAACGGCTATTCCGTGGTGGTGGATTATGTCGGGCACGGCGTGGGTATCGAGTTTCATGAAGAGCCGATGGTGCCTCATACCGGAGTCGCCGGAACGGGCATGATTTTAGCCCCGGGCATGATTTTCACGGTGGAGCCGATGATCAATGAAGGCACGAGTGATCTTTATGTCGATGAGAAGAACCACTGGACCAGCTACACGAAGGATGGCAAGCTCTCGGCGCAGTGGGAGCATATGATTTTAATTACGGATGACGGGGTGGAGATTTTATCCCAGTGAATCCTTTGAGAATCACGAAATCCATGATATAATGAGTCTATGGAGGCGATTCAGATGAAAGAAAGAATTCAGACAGACAAAGCACCGGGCGCGATTGGACCTTACAGCCAGGGTATCAAAGTCGACAATTTGATTTTCTTTTCCGGTCAGATTCCGCTCGATCCCAAGACCGGCACGATTCCGGAGGGAATTGAGGCGCAGACCCGCCAGGCTTTGGACAATGTCAAAGGCTTACTGGAAAGCCAGGGGCTGGGATTTCAGGATGTCGTAAAAACGACGGTGTTCCTCGATTCCATGGATGACTTCGCGACCATGAACGGGATTTACTCCGAATATTTCACGGAGCCCTATCCGGCCAGAAGCGCGGTAGAGGTCGCGAAATTACCGAGAGGTGCCCTCATTGAGGTTGAAATCATCGCCCATACTCACTAAAGAAAGGAGCTTAGGCTCTTTTTTTGGCGGCGAATCGGGCGTGGATATCGTCGCTCCGGGACGCTATGCCGGGGAGGTGAACCTGTACCGCAAGGGACAGCTGACCGTGGTCCGCGACTATGACAGTCCGCGGGCTTATATGGAAGCCTTGTGTCTGGTCAACGGCACGACCCTGGCGGGAAGTTACGAGGCCAGCGGGTATCTTTTGTCGGGGGCGTACAAACGGCCGATTTTCATCGGCGGGCGCTGCGGTCAGATCTTTATCCCCACTTCCGCTCTGAAAGATGAAAACGGGGTGTGGCTGAACCTCGATTTCTGTTTAAGAGAGCCGGTTGACGCTTATAACCGCTACGGTTACAAGCCGATTTCCCCGCGCAGCTGGCGCAAGCATGTCGCGGATGGCATCGCGCTTTATTACGCGATCTTTGAAAAAGCAGGGGACGCGGAGATGTTATGCTGAAGGTCGTTATCGATCCGGCTTGCGGGGGCCGGGTTTTGGGACATCAGAGCCCGCGAATCTGTGAGAAGGATTACGTCCTGGAACTGTCTAAAAAGCAAAAAGCCCTGCTGTTAGAGCAGGGGATGGATGTGGTTCTGACCCGGGATATGGATCAGGATCTGGACGCTGACAAACGGGCGGCGGTTACTTCGGGTGCTGATGTTCTTATCAGTAACCGTTTAAACGCCGGGCAGAAGCGGGGCGTTGAAATCTGTTATCCGCTGACGCAGGATTCGTCTTTCGCGGAAAAACTCGCCGCCAAATTCAGTATTCACGGCTTTCTGGTCCGGCGCTGTTACTGCCTGGCGGATCTCTCCGATCCTCATAGAGACTACGACGCTCTTTTAGAAAAGTCTCAGGCCAAAAAAAGCGTGCTGATTTATTACGGTTATGTCGACAGCGGCGACGCGGATATCCTGCTGTCAAGTCAGGATGAGTTTTGCGCGATTGTGCTGGAAGCGATTCAGGAAAAGCAGGGGTAGATCTACCCCTGCTTAATCGTTATACCGATTTTGCGTTCGACTTTCGCGAGCGTCCTTCGCGCGACCGGGCGGGCTTTGGCGGCCCCGCTTGTCAAGACGCGGTCGATGTAGTCGCCTTGGGTGATTTCTTTATAGCGCGCCTGGATTTCCGTGAGGGTTTCCCCGACCAGTTCCGCCAGGGCTTTTTTAAATGTCCCGTAATCGGTATGGCGGTACTGCGCGACCAGTTCGTCCACCGGGCGGCGCGAAAGGCTCGAGTAGATTTCCAGGAGGTTGGAAATGCCCGGTTTATGGACCGGATCAAAATAGATCTCATGCTCACTGTCCGTTTTGGCGGACATGATTTTCTTTTTCGAGACCGCGACATCGTCTAAGATATAAATGCAGCCTTTGCCGGTTTCCTCGGATTTCGACATTTTCTTTTCCGGGTTCAAAAGGTCCATGACGCGGCCGCCGACTTTTTTGATGAGCGGCTTGGGCATTTTGAAGGTCTCGGAATAGCGGCTGTTGAAGCGCTCCGCGAGATCCCGGGCCAGTTCGACGTGCTGCCTTTGATCTTCGCCGACCGGCACATAATCGGGATTGTACATTAAAATATCCGCCGCCATCAGGGTTGGATAGCAGAAAATGCCGGCCCCGACGCTGCCGTTTTTCTGGACCTGGTCTTTATACTGGGTCATCCGGCCCAGTTCGCCCATGCCGGCCAGACAGGTCATATACCAGCCCAGCTGGGCGTGTTCCATGACATCGGACTGCAGAAAAAGCGTGACTTTTTCGGGATCCAGGCCGGCCGCCAGATAAAGCGCGATGAGATCCCGCGTGTTCTGTCTTAATTCCGCCGGTTTCTGGTAGATGGTCATGGAATGCAGATTCGCGATGAAGATAAACATCTCATACTCGTCCTGATAGCTGACAAAAGGCGCGATGGCGCCGATATAGTTTCCCAGGGTTACCCGTCCGGTGGGCTTAATGCCGCTCAACATTCTTTCCATAGCTCTTGCTCCTTTTTTTCCTGGCATATTATAGACTTTTTTTAAAATTCTTTCAACACTTCATATTCAGTTTAAAAAAGGGGAGTAAAATAACTATAATCTGAAAGGAGCTGAAAGCCATGATTCGAATTTATACCGCCCCCAGCTGCGCGTCCTGCCGCAAGGTGAAAAGCTGGCTGAAGGAAAATGATATTCCTTATGTCGAAAAGAACATTTTCTCAGCCATTTTAAGAAAAGAGGAGCTCATGGAGATCCTGGAACGCAGTGAAAACGGCACCGATGATATCATTTCGAAACGGTCCAAGGTTTTGCGCGAGCAGAACATTGATCTGGACAGCATGAGTTTTAATGAGCTGATCAAGTTTATTCAACAGAACCCTTCGATACTAAAAAGGCCGATTATCATGGATGAAAAACGCTTTATGGTCGGCTATAACAGCGAGGAGATCCGCGCTTTTATTCCCGAAGAGTCAAGAAGAAGAAATATTCATTTACAATTAAAAACCGCCGCTTCATGAAAAAGCCGCGGCTTTTCTTATTCTCGCCCGGGTTATTTTGCCCGGGCAGTTGCCAATATAATGGATGTGCAAAGGATCAAGCAGCTTTTGGAAAATCACTTTGCCGTCGGCCTCATTTTCGGCTTCATACTCAATCTCATAATCGACGACATCGAGATAACTCGACTGATCGAGACACAGCGTGCCGCGCTCGTATTCGCGCTCATAGCGCCAGGTTCCCACCCGCACATCAAAAAACAAATCCCCTGCTTCAAGCCCGATCTTCTCCAGTTCTGTCATGATCTCTCCCGGGACAGGCTGATGATTTTTGAGATTTTCATACTCGCTTCTGGTGATGTCCTGATTGATCTCCTCTTTGGCGAAACCGTCCGGTTTTTTGAGGGTGAACTCATAGCTGTGGAGAAGTTTTCTGACCCTTAGCGAATAGCGGTATTTATCCAGCAGGCCTTTCTCATCGCTGATATACTCGTTGACTTGAAAGAACGGACGGACCCCGGTCATCAGCTCTGTGACCAGCTGTTCATAGTCCTCTTTTGACAGCAGCTGCTTGAATTCGATTTCTAAAAATGTTGACATACCATCACCCCGTGACCATTATAATTGAAATAACGGCCATTGACAACTCGAAAGGAGGGATGTCTCATGCATAGCTATGAGATTATCGCCAAAGAAGATGATTTGAGCCAGGATTTCGCGGCCCGCCTGGCGCGCTGTTTAAATACCCGTCTGACAAGAAATGCTGATCACCCCGATCTCGTGATCACGATCGGGGGCGACGGCACGATGCTCGATGCCGTCCACAAGTATCAGGATGATCTCGATGACATCCTGTTTGTCGGCATGCATACCGGCCATCTCGGCTTTTACAGCGATTATGACAAAGAAGATTATGAAAAGCTGGCGCGCGGTATTTTACACGGTGATTATGAGACGGACGAGCGCTCTTTGATCTGTGTGGAAGGGTACGGCCTGGCTTTAAATGAGGTGCGCCTGGAGGAGAATCACACCACCATGGTCTGTGATGTCTATATCAACGGCGAATTTCTCGAGCGCTTTCGCGGCAACGGTTTATGCGTCAGCACGCCGTCGGGATCGACCGCCTACAACCGCTCGTTAGGCGGGGCCATCATCGCCGCGTCTCTGCCCAGCCTGCAGCTGAGCGAGATCGCCGGGATTCACCACAACGCCTACCGCTCGCTGCAGTCCAGTCTGATTTTAGACGCGAAAAGCGAGATCCGCCTGGAACCGGTCCCTTCCCGGGGCATGATTCTCGGCCTGGACCGCGAGACGATCCCGTATCATGACGGCGCCCCGCTGACGCTGCGGGTTTCTGGCCACACCGTGCGTTTCGCGCACTTTCATCAGGTTCATCTCGTCGACCGCCTGCGCCGGGCTTTTATCAATGAACGATAGCGAGACCTTCATCGCCGACCGCGCGATATCGTTAAAAACCTTTCTGACCAGGCGGCTCTCCCAGCGGGCGTTAAAGAAAGTGAAGTATCACGGCGGGATTCTTGTCAACGGCATCCCGCGGACGGTGCGCTATAATTTGGAAGCGGGCGATGTCGTGACCGTTAACTATCCGCGCGAGGACAATGAGATTATCCCCTGGTATTTTCCTTTGCGCATCCTTTATGAGGATGAGGCGCTGATGGTCGTTTCCAAGCCGGTTGGCATGGCCAGCGTCCCCGTTAAACGCTACCCGAACCACACTTTAACAAACGCCATCAAAGGATATTATGAAAGTCAGCACATTACAAGCACCGTGCATCTCGTCAGCCGCCTGGACAAATATACCGGCGGGCTTGTGCTGGTGGCGAAAACGCGCCGCGTGCATCATCTTCTGGAACATCATTTTGAGCGTCATTACCGCCTGATCTGCGCCGGGCAGGTGCCGGAACACGGCATTATCTCCCTGCCGATAGCTGCCATCCCAAATACGACAATCAGAGTTGTCAGTCCCTCGGGCAAACCGGCCGTGACGCACTATACGCGGCTGGCATATCACGACGGCCAGAGTTTAGTGGAAGCCGTTTTAGAAACCGGCCGGACCCATCAGATTCGCGTTCACTTCGCTTTTCTTCATCATCCTCTAATCGGGGACCGCCAGTATGGCAAAGCCCGCCCCGGTTTTTCGGGACAGGCTTTGTACAGCACGTATTTAAGTTTTGTTCATCCTTTGACGGGTCAGACGCTTGTCTTTGAGGAGATTCCGAGCCTTTTTATGGCGCTGCGGTGAAGCATGTTCGCTTCCACAAACGGCTCACCGACCAGCTCGTAGCCTAATTTGAGATAAAAGTCCCAGGCGCTCTTCTGGGCGTCGAGGCGCAGTTCCCCTTTTTCTTTGACAAAGTCCATGTCCTCGATAGCGAGCATCAAAGCGCGGCCGTAGCCCTGGCGGCGGTAGGGTTTGAGGACAGCCACCCGCCCGACCTTGTAGTAAGTATCCCGCGGTAAAAGCCGCAGGCAGGCGATCGCCTGGCCATGGTCCGTGAGCAAAACGTGCCGGCAGGTGCGGTCCTCATCGTCGATTTCAATGCGGCACGGGACGTTCTGTTCATCCACGAAGACCCGGCCGCGGATGCTCATGATATCAAAAAAGCTTTTTTGATCGTTCGCGATACGTATTTCCATGAAATTCACCTCAACCTGTAGTATACTATAGATAACTCCAGCCGGAAAGGATGATTTATCATGAACATATGGGTTTTACTGGTTATTGTCGTGGTTTTGATTGTCCTGCTTCTGATCGCGAAAAGCCGCAAGAAACCGGCTAAGGCCGATCTGAATTTAATGACATATCTGGGCGGCAAGGATAACATCCTGGACGCCGCCGTCAGCGGCAGTCAGCTGGTGGTGCATGTCAAGGACACCCGGATTTTGGATCACGACAAGATTCGCGAACTGGGCGCCAGCGGCATTGTCGTCAGTGACAAGAAGGTCAGCATGATTTTCGGAAAAATGGCTGATCAGTATTATGAAGCGTTAAAAAAGGGAGGAATTTAAAAAATGCAGACATTACAGACAGATTCATTTGCCATCTTCAACAAGCAGTGGGCGCTGGTCACCGCCGGTACCCCGGAAGATTTCAACACCATGACGGTCAGCTGGGGCGGCCTGGGAACTTTGTGGGGCAAGGATGTCGCCACAGTCTATATCAAGCCGCTGCGCTACACCTATCATTATATGAATGAGCATGATTATTTCACGGTCAGCTTCTATGATGAAAAGTACCGCAAGGACATGGGGATCCTCGGTTCAACCTCGGGCCGGGACGGCGACAAGATCGCGAAAACGAGCCTGACTCCGAAGTTTCTCGAGCACGGCATCACTTTTAATGAGGCGAAAATCACCCTGGTCTGCAAGAAGATCTACTGGCAGGATCTGGATGTCAGCCATATGCCGGAAGAGGTTGTGCAGTCCATCTATGAGACAGAAGCGCCGCACCGCATGTTTATCGGTGAAGTCGAAAAGATTATCCGCTAAAAAAAACCGCCGCTATTTGGCGGCTTTTTTTAATGTCACCACTAACGGTCCGGGCGGGCAGTCGAAACGGGCCTGCTGCTCATGGCCCATGCCGATGCCGTTGGTGATCATCAGGGTGCTCTGGTTCTGGGTGTATTTGCCGTAATTGTAGTGCTCGCAGCCCTCAAAATGGACGAGGCTTCCGATGAAAGGAAGATGGATGAAGCCGCCCCCGGAATGGCCGGACAACTGCAGGGTGCAGGAAGACTGGGCGATTTCCGTAAAGTAGTCAGGCTGATGGACGGCCGCTAATACAAAGCCTTTTCTGGCTTCCTCGCTTAACAGCGCGTCGACATCCCCGCCGGCCTCCAGCCCGGCGAACTGGATCGCCTGGTCCTGAAAGTAGACGGGGTGAGCCTGATTTCTCAGCACCTCAAAGCCGCCTTCCTCAAGGATCGCGATGGCGTCCTCGAGACTGCCGCGATACTCGTTTTCCCCGAGCACCGCCAGTTTGCCGGAAGTCGCTTTGACGCTTTTCAGGGCACTGACCATCTTTTCCCGTTCGATGATTTTGCCGCTTTCAAACATGTCCCCGGCAAAGATCACCATGTCGCAGTTTTCCGCGTTGAGTTTCGTCAGGCAGCGCGTTAAATTCGCGTAGTCCGCGCTGCTTTGAATATCAAAATCGGAGATGACCCCGATCTTGAAGTTATTAAACGCTTTGGGAACCTTAGTGGAGACAAACGTCCGGTGTGTGACCTTGTAGCTGGTCGGGGCGTGCTGGAAGATCTGGTACCAGAAGATACCGACCGCCAGCAGCAGCGCCAGCACGATCAGCAGTCTACGAATGAGTTTTCGCACTTGCATGGCTGGTGACCTTGCGATTCATGATAACGGGGATAACCATCGGGTTGCGGTTGGTTTTCTGGTAAAAATAAGGTTCCAGGGTATCTTTGACGGTGGTTTTGATTTCCGCGAAAGTGGTTTTGCGGGCCATCAGGCGGTTGAGGGCGCCGCTGACTAACTGTTCGGCTTCGCGGATCATCGCGGTGCTTTCTTTCATGTAGACAAAGCCGCGCGAGACGATCACCGGCTTGCACAAAAGCTGGTTGACGCGCGAGTCCATGCTGATGAGGATGGCGACCATGCCGTCGCTCGAGAGATGCTGGCGGTCTCTGAGCACTGACGTCGCCAGTCCCGAGATGTCGTTGCCGTCGACATAAATATCATCGGTCGGCACGCGTCCGCCGCGAAAGGCTTCCCCGTCTCTTAAAACCACGGTATCGCCGTTGGCGACGACAAAGGCGTGACCGGGGGCCACCCCGACTTCATGGGCCAGTTCGGCGTGGATCCTCAGCATGCGGTATTCGCCGTGCATGGGCATAAAATATTTCGGCTTCATTAAAAGCAGCATGAGTTTCTGCTCTTCCTGGCCGGCGTGTCCCGAGGTGTGCAGCGAGTTTAAAGCGGAGTGGGTGAGGACATTGGCGCCGGAGCGGAAAAGCTGGTTGACGACGTGGTTGATGGCCGGCGCGTTGCCGGGAATCGTGCTGCTCGAGAAGACCACGGTGTCGCCCGGTTTGATGGAAATGTTTTTGTGCGTGCCGGCGGCGATGCGGGACAGCGCCGCGAGCGGTTCGCCCTGGCTGCCCGTGCACAAGATGAGAATCTGATGATCGGGGAACTGTTTCGCCTCCCCGCTTTTGATAAAAAAGTGCTCCGGGCAGTGAATGTAGCCGAGCTGGCGGCTGGTGTTGATGACATTTTCCATGGAGCGGCCGTAAACGAGGATGCGGCGGTCGAACTTGACGGCCTGTTCCACGATCTGCTGGACGCGGTGGACATTGCTGGCGAAAGTGGCGACAATCAGGCGGCCGCTCGTCTTGCGGAAGATTTCCGCGATCGACTGCGACACCTGTTTTTCCGAGATCGAGAAGGCCGGGATTTCCGCGTTGGTGGAGTCGCTTAGAAGCAGTGTCACGCCGGTGTAGCCCAGAAAGGACATCTTCTGCAGATCGGCCGGAACCCCGAGCGGGGTCAGATCAAATTTAAAATCACCCGTGGAGACAATCCGGCCGTTGGGGGTGTTGACGATCACGCCGACGGACTCCGGAATGGAGTGATTGGTGGAAAAAAATCCGATATTGAAATATTTCGTTTTGATTTGCGAATCATCGTCGATGATATAAAAACGCGTCGCTGACGTTAAATGATACTCTTCCAGTTTGCGTTTGATTAAAGCGGCCGCCAGCGGGGTCGCGTAGATCACGGGGATATGGACCATTCGCAGTAAAAACGGGATGCCGCCGATGTGATCTTCGTGACCGTGGGTGATGAACAGGCCTTTGATTTTATTTTGATGGTTGACCAGATACGTGTAATCGGGAATGACGTAATCAATCCCGGGCAGATCTTCTTCGGCGAAGCGTACCCCGGCGTCGATGATGATCAGTTCGTCATCGTGCTCCACGCAGTACATGTTCTTGCCGATCTCGTTCATGCCGCCCAGCGCGAACACCCGGGTGTCGCGACGGGGCTCGTATACCGGCGGGTTTTTCTTCGTTTGTGGCATAGCGTCACCTTTCTTTGATAAGCGAGAGGTCGATACAGCCGCAGCCCAGCGCGGTCGGTCCGGTATGGCAGCAGATGGAAAGGGTCAAAGGCACAATTTCCACGAACTGTCCCGGGAAAGCCTCGCGCAGTTTCGCCTGCAGATCGAGGGCGTCATCATGGCAGTTGGCGTGGGCGATGCGTACCGCGATATTCGGGCCGATGCGGGTCTCGATATCGTGTTTGACCGCTTCGATCATGATTTTCTCCGCTTTCATCAGGGTGCGGGTTTTGGCGAAAAGATCCAGTTTGCCGCCGTCGATATTCATGACCGGCTTGATTTTTAAAAGGTTTCCCAGCGTCGCGACGGCGGGGGTGATGCGCCCGCCTTTTTTAAGGTAAGTCAGATCCTGCACGGTCAGATAGATGCAGCAGGCTCTTTTATGGGCCTCAAGCGTCGCTTTGATTTCCGGCGCGCTGCGCCCCAGGTTAGCGAGATGGATGGCGTCGTAAACACTCTGCTCTAACGTCGCGGAGATGCGCTGGTCATCAACCACATAGACTTTGTCCTGGTAGTACTGCTCAGCGAAAAGCCGGGCGCTTTCGTACGAGCCGGAAAGGCCGCTCGACATCGGCATGTAGACCGCTTCGTCATGATCCTGCAGGGCCTGATCAAAGACCGCGGAAAGTTTTCCTAACGAGGGCATCGAAGTCGAGACGGTGGCACCCTGTGCCATCAAATCAAAGAACATCTTCCGGGTCAAATCCACGCCTTCCTCATATTCTTTCTGGTTAATGGTAAAGGGCATCGGGACCACGTAAATTCCTAGTTGTCTGGCGGTGATTTGGTTGATTCCACTGTTGCTGTCGGTAATGATGGCCGTTTTGGGCATGCTTTTTCTCCTCCCTTTTTGTCTCACTTAGTTTACCATTTTTTTCTTTGCGGCTCAACCCTA
>CAZQRT010000006.1:0-32479 GCA_964596105.1 uncultured Erysipelotrichales bacterium
TACCATATTCAGGCGAAAAATATCAACGCTAAGCCGCCAATCTTAAGATTTTCAACAGTTTCGCCGATATCTTTCGAGAAAACATCTTGATTTTCTTGGCTTTTTTTTCTAGAATTGTACTACGAGGAAAGAGAAGTGATAGGGATGGAAACCAAACTGCAGCTAAACCCGACTAAAATTTTAAACAAAGAGTTTAAAATTGATTTCAAAGGTTACAATTCTGAAGAAGTGGATTATTTTCTGGATATCGTCATGAGTGATTATGAGGTGTTCAAAAACCTTTTAAACATGGCCTATGAGAAAATTGAAGTGCTCAACAACCGCAACGCGCAGTTAAAAGAAATGGTCGCCCGGCTGGAGAAAGAGAACGCTTTGCAGAAAGATCAGCTGGCCATCGCGGAAGAAAACCCCGGCGGCGCGAATGTTGATATCTTAAAGCGCCTTTCCGCTCTGGAAAAGGAAGTTTTTAAAAACCGCTGAAAAGTCTTGTTTTGATAATCGCTGCCTATCGGCAGAGGAAAGTCCATGCTCGCACGGGCTGCGACGCCCGTAGTGTTTGTGCGTAACGAATTCATAAGTTACGGCAGCGAAAGCTGACGACAGGTCATCACCTAAACCGCAAGGCACGGCAGCATGACCGGAAAGTGCCACAGAGACGATCCGGCGGGAAACCGCCGCTGAAAAGAGGTAAACTCCGCAAGCGAGAAACCCAAATTTGGTAGGGGAGCTGTTTTCGCGGGAAATGAACCGCGAAACGGACACAGCAATGTGTAGATAAATGATTATCCGCGACAAAACATGGCTTATGAACAAGACTGCCTGAGTTCGGGAAACCGGACTCTTTTTTACTATTGTTTGAATTCAGATGGCAGGGATGGTATAATGGCATTGCTTAGACAAAAACAAAGGTGGTTTTATGAATCTTCCCAACAAGTTGACTCTTTTAAGAGTGCTCGCGGTGCCTTGCCTGGCCGCGATCTGGTTGTGCTTTCCCGGCGGGATCGCCCGCTTCACCCTCTGGCAAAGCGACTTTTCCGTCACGAGGCTTTTGTGTCTTGCGCTTTTTGTTTTAGCGAGCCTCACCGATCTATTGGACGGAAAGATCGCCCGCAAGCGGCACATCGTCACCACCCTGGGCAAGTTTTTAGATCCGATCGCCGACAAGATGCTCGTCAACACGATGCTGATTCTGCTCGCGGTCAGCGGCGACATTCCCGTGTGGTGTGTCCTTTTGATGGTGTGGCGGGATCTGATCGTGGACGCGGTGCGCCTTCTGGCGGCGCAGAAAAACGTGGTGATCGCGGCGGCTTTTTCGGGAAAGATGAAGACCGCTTTGCAGATGACCGCCATTATCGCGGTGCTGCTGGACGGTTTTCCGCTCAAAGGCATCTTGCCGTTTTTGCCGGATCTTTTGGTTTATATGGCAACCTTCGTATCGCTTTATTCAGGTTTTGAATACCTGATGAAGCATCGTCAGATGATATTTGAAAGTATGTGATCAAATGATGGAACAACTTGTCAGCCTGCTCATCGCCCGAAACCTCAGCATCGCGTCTTGTGAGAGCTTCACCTGCGGACAGTTCGGGGCCGCGCTCGGGCAGGTTCCCGGGGTTTCCGCGGTTTACCGCGGTTCGCTGGTCGCTTATCACACCGCTGTCAAAATCAAGGTTTTAGGTCTCGACGAAAATCTTATTGCCCAGTACGGGGCGGTCAGCCAGGAAACCGCGGTAGCGATGGCGGTCGCCGGCCAGAAAATGTTTGCCGCCGACATCTGCGTGTCCTTTACCGGCAACGCCGGACCGGATCCCATGGAGGGCAAACCGGTCGGACTGTGTTATATCGCGGCCGCGATCGGCGACAAAACCTACAGCAAAACCCTGCATTTAGGAGGCAGCCGCCAGGACATCAAAGACGCCGCCGTCATCGCGGCGGTCGCTTTAGTGACACGTCATATCAAACAAAAGGAGTAATATATGGCAGAACGAAAAACCAAGGATTTTGAGAAACCGGACGAGGAGCGCAAGGAAGCCGCCCTCGCCGAGGCGATACGCCAGATTGAAAAACAGTACGGCAAAGGATCCGTCATGCGCCTGGGAGACCGCGTCGATGTCAGCGTGGATGTCATTCCCACCGGCTCGCTGGCGCTGGATTTGGCGCTGGGCATCGGGGGATATCCGAAAGGCCGCATCATTGAGATTTACGGGCCGGAGTCAAGCGGCAAAACCACGCTGACCCTGCACGCCATTGCCGAAGTGCAGAAAAAAGGCGGGCGGGCGGCGTTCATCGATGCCGAGCACGCCATTGATCCGGTTTACGCCAAGGCTTTAGGAGTCAATATTGATGATTTGATCCTGTCGCAGCCCGACAGCGGCGAGCAGGCGCTGGAGATCGCGGAGACCCTGGTGCGCTCCGGGGCGATCGATTTAATTGTCGTCGACTCGGTCGCGGCGCTGGTTCCGCAAGTGGAGCTGGACGGCGAGATGAGCGACAATCAGATGGGTCTGCAGGCCCGCCTCATGAGCAAGGCTTTGCGCAAACTGAGCGGCGTCATGAATAAAACCGACTGCACGATCATCTTTATCAACCAGCTGCGCGAAAAGATCGGCGTCATGTTCGGCAATCCGGAAACCACGACCGGCGGGCGCGCCTTGAAGTTTTATTCCTCGGTGCGCATCGAAATCCGCCGCGCCGGCCAGATCAAGCAGGGCGGCGAGATCGTGGGCAATGAGACCAATATTAAAGTGGTGAAAAACAAAGTCGCGCCGCCTTTTAAATCCGTGACCGTCGATATCATTTACGGGGAAGGCATCTCCAAGACCGGGGAAATCCTGGATCTCGCGGTCGAGCGCGACCTCATTGAAAAAAGCGGGGCGTGGTATGCTTATGACGGAGAGAAGATCGGGCAGGGGCGCGAGAACGCCAAGCTCTATTTAAAGAACCATCCCGAACTGATGGAAGCCCTGGCTAATACCATTAAAGATATGGCAAGGAATCATCCTGAGGAATCAGCGGAAATGAACTGAACAGTGTATCGGTTTATCCGATACACTGTTTTCCTTTATAACAAATTCACAGAAAAAAGGTTAGATTGGTTGCAGTTTGCCCCAAACAGGTGTACAATACTCGATGCTGCCAGTAGGCAGCTAGATCGAAATCACGTAAAAGTGAATATCTTGAGACAGATAGGAGGAGAAACATGGATCCATTAATCCTTGCCTCCATTAGTGTCGTATCGATTCTTGTGGGAATTTTAATCTCACGGATTTATCATTCGCTCAACATATCCAAAGCCAATGTCAGTGCTGCGAAAATTGTCGAAGAGGCCAACTTAAAGGCGGACAATATTGTCAAAGAAGCCATTCTGGAAGGAAAGAATCAGGCCTATGAGTTGAAACTGGAAGCCGAAAAAGACATCAAAGCGCAGAAAAAAGAAGTTACTGACTTCGAAAACAAGCTCCTGCAGCGCGAGCAGAGCATTGATCGCCGCGATATCGCTCTGCAGGGCAAGGAAGACAGCCTGGATCATAAAGCGGAACAGCTGAATCGTCAGCAGTCTAAGCTGGACAGTATGGAGGCACTTTTAAAAGAAAAGATCGATTCAAAAATAGCGGAGCTCGAGAAGATCGCCGAGATGACCGCCAATGAAGCAAAAGAGGAATTATTCAGACAAGTCGAACAGACGATAAGTCAGGAAACGACGGCTTACATCAAGGAGCAGGAAGAAGAAGCCAGAGACAAGGCCGCCGTCATCGCCCGCGATATCATCGCGACCGCGATTCAGCGCTACGCGCAGGAAGAAACCATTGAACGCAACGTTTCCGTGGTGCCGCTGCCTAGCGAAGAGATGAAGGGGCGCATCATCGGCCGCGAGGGCCGCAACATCAAAGCCCTCGAGCAGGCGACCGGGGTGGAGCTGATCATCGACGACACGCCGGAGGCGATCACGCTGTCTTCGTTTGACCCGATTCGCCGCGAAGTGGCGCGCGTGTCTTTGGAGAAGCTGATTCACGACGGCCGCATTCAGCCGGGCCGCATCGAGGAAGTCGTGGAGAAAACCCGCAGCGAGATCAATGACACGATTCGCCAGGCCGGCGAGGACGCTTTCTTCCGTCTGGGCATCTCGCGGGTTGACAAGGAAATCGTGATGATGGTCGGCAAGCTGAAATACCGGACGAGCTACGGGCAGAACGCCCTCCAGCATTCCATGGAGGTCGCTCATCTCGCCGGCATCATGGCCGCGGAGCTGGGCCTGAATCAGACCCTGGCGAAACGCGCCGGACTGCTGCACGATTTGGGCAAATCGATCGATTACGAGGTTGAGGGCAGCCACGTTGAGATCGGGGCGAAATATGCCCGCAAGCATGGTGAGAACCAGGTCGTCGTCAATGCCATCGAGTCGCATCACGGCGATGTTCCGGCCACCAGCGTCATCGCGGTGCTGGTCGCCGCCGCCGACACCTTAAGCGCCGCCCGCCCGGGCAGCCGTTTAGAGAGCCTGGAAAATTACATTTCCCGCCTCGAGAAACTGGAAGCGATCGGCAACAGTTTTGAGGGCGTCGATAAATGCTACGCGATCCAGGCCGGAAGGGAGATCCGCGTCATCGTCAAACCGGACAAGGTGGACGATTTAGGAGCGCACCGCATCGCGCGGGAAATCCGCAAAAAGATCGAGAGCGAACTGACTTATCCGGGACACATTAAAGTCACCGTGATTCGTGAGATTCGCGCCAATGAAATCGCCAAGTAGGATCAGAGTTTCTGATCCTTTTTTCAAAGGGGGATGACCATGCGGCTTTTAATGTTAGGAGATATTTTTGGAAGAACCGGACGGCGCATGATCGCCTCATACCTGGGGCAAATCAAAGCCGCTTACCAGATCGATCTGGTCTTCGCCAACGGCGAGAACGCGGCGCACGGCAAAGGGATCACGCGCCGCGTTTATGAGGAGCTGGTTTTTAACGGCGTCTCTTTGATCTCCATGGGCAACCACACTTACTCGAAACGGGAAATCTATGATTTTATCGATGAGGCGGACCGCCTGGCGGTGCCTTTGAACCGGCCCCGCATGCTTCCCGGGACCGGCAGCCGCGTCGTCTCTTACCAGGGCTTAAAGATCCGTTTAACCAGCCTTTTAGGGGTCACGTTTATGAATCCCATGACGGATCATCCGTTTTTAGCCATTGATGATTTTTTAAAGACCATGGATGAAGACGCCGTTCATATCGTCGATTTTCACGCCGAGGCCACCAGTGAAAAAGTCGCGATGGGCTATTATCTGGACGGGCGGGTGGCCGCGGTGCTGGGCACCCATACCCATGTCCAGACCAGCGACGCCTCAATTTTAGCGCGCGGCACGGCCTACATGACCGACCTCGGGATGACCGGGCCGGTGGAAAGCGTCATCGGCTGCGACGTAACCGCGGTGCAGGAGCGCATGATCACGGGCAACGCCGGCCGTTTTGAGGTCGCTTTAGGAAAAGGCAAGCTGGAAGGCGCCATTCTGGATATTGAGCATAATCAGGTTATAAAGATAACTCCTTTCCGGTTTATCGAGCCCGATTAAAACTTTTTGGGTAAAATGACATGTTTAGTCTGGATATTTGCGACTTCCTGTGCTATGATATGCCATGCTGGAGGTGTGAAAAGTGAGAGAAAACATTATCTACAAGTGCACAGTCTGCGGTGAAGAAAACTATATCGGCACCAAAAACAAAAGAAAACATCCCGATCGTATGACGGTTCAGAAATATTGCCCGCGCTGCAATAAGAAGACTGCTCATCGCGAAAAACGTTAAGCCACTCGCTGGCTTTTTTTTGTGCAGGGAGGAATGGACATGACGATCAAACAGCTGGATATGGCCCCTGATGGGTGCAGCTGCTATGTGGCGGCGGGGTATGTGATTGATCCCGGGGCTAACCCGAAGCGGATCATCCGTTATCTCGAGTCTCAAAGCATTACCCCTAAAGGCGTGCTTTTGACGCACGGCCATATCGATCATATCGCCGCTTTGCCGGGGCTTTTGTCGCGCTATCCCGGGTTAAAGTTCTACATTCATGAAGAGGACGCCATTTTTTTAAAGGATCCAAGGCTGAATCTATCACGGTATCCGTCCTTTGTTTTAAACGCGGCGCCGGAAATCGTGCATGATCAGGATGTGATCAACGGGGATTTTCGCGTCTGGCACATGCCGGGCCACACCCCGGGCAGCTGTATGTATGAACTAATCGGGACCAATCATTTGTTTTGCGGGGATATGGTCTTTCGCGGCGATGTCGGCCGGGATGATCTGCCTTTGGGCAGCGCGGCGGACATGAAAAAAAGCATCGCCCGTTTAAAAGAAATGAATCCGGATTTTCTGCTTTATCCCGGTCATGACGGGCTGACAACGCTTGCTGAAGAACTTTCCGGCAACCCTTATCTGCAGTAGTAAAGGAGGATGAGATGGAACCATTACTGGAACAGCTTTTAACCCAGGCTTTAGCGATGAATCTGACGGATCTGCACTTTCCCAGCCGTCAGGATCCCAGTATTCTGGCGCGCCACAAAGGCCGCCTGATGCCTTTTATCGACCTGCCTCTCAAAACTTATCAAAGACTGTGTGAGTACCTCTGCTTTCTCGCCAATATCGATATCAATCATAAAGATCGCGCCCAGACGGGATCTTTTTTTATTCCCTTCCAAAAGCAAAACTACTACTTCCGGCTCTCTTATCTGCCCGGGCAGCATGATATCTCGATGGTGCTGCGGCTTTTGAATCACAGCCCGCTGATCACCCTGGAGCAGCTGACCTGGGACGATGAGGCCAAAACGCAGATGCGAGAGCTTCTAGTCAGGGAGAGCGGTCTGATCGTTTTAGCGGGACCGACCGGGTCGGGGAAGTCGACAACCCTGCACGCCTTTTTGGACTGTCTTGTGAAAACGGCGGACAAGAATCTGATCAGCGTGGAAGACCCGATTGAGATATACCAGAAGGGCGTGATTCAGGTCCCGATCAACGAGACCGCCAAAATGGACTACGCGGCGATTTTACGGCAGATTTTAAGACACGATCCGGATGTGGTCATGATCGGCGAGACGCGCGATGAAACGACCGCCGCGATCGCCTTGCGGCTGGCTTTGACCGGCCATCTCGTTTTGACAACCCTGCACGCCTCCAGCATTCCCGGGGCTTTGAAACGGCTCGAAAATCTCGGCCTCGCCTTAGATGATTTAAAAGAAGTTCTCGCCGCTTTGCTGAACCAGCGCCTGGTCTATTCAAGGCAGCGGGAGGATCCCTATGTGTTTTTCGAGATCTGCCCTAAAGAGGAGCTGCATAGTATTTACGAAGGAAAGCGCGCCAGTTATACTACCCTGCAAGAAAAGCTGCGCGCGGCCGTGTTGAAGGGGTGGCTTGATGAAAAAGAAATCGCGCCGTATCTGCTCTGAGGAGGCCGTTTTGCAGCTGGTTTCCTGCCTCGAGGACGGCTACAGCCTGAAAGACGCCCTGTATTTGCTGATGGGGCTGTATCCGGTTTTCGGCGATATGGAAAAAGAGCTCAAAAGCGGGAAAAACGCGATCGCGATGATCGCGGAGTTTCTCCCCGGGGAACGTTATCAGGAGGCGTTTTTGTTTATCGTCCAGTTCTCCAGCCTGGAGACCGCCTTGAAAGCCTCGCTTTCCTTAGGCAGCTACTGGCAGCAGTTTTATCAGCGCATGGTCAAGCAGCTCGCTTATCCCGTCTTTTTGATCTTGACGATGATGGTGTTCTCGCTGGTGATGAGCTTCGGCCTGATTCCCAGCCTGACCATGCTGGAGAGTTCTTTTGTCATGACGGAAAATTCCCGTCAGGGCTTTCTGCAGGTTTTGATGTTTCTTCCTTACGGGATGCTTGTCATACTGCTGATCCTGGTTTTTGCCATCCTCTGGCTGTATCAGGATGTCCGGACGTGCCATCTGCCGCATTTGCGGGTATGGCTTCGCGTGCCTTTGGCGGGAAAGCTTCTGCGTTTATATTACAGCATGAAGTTCGCCGGCTATTTTCAGGCGGTCGCCAGTTACGCCTCCGGTTTAAGGGAAGCTGTCACGCTCATGAAAAAGCAGCTGAAAAAAAGTGATCTGATGGTGATTATCTACCCGCTGGCCAGGGCCCTGGAAAACGGGATGAGCCTTTCTGACGCGCTGTTAGATATGCCGTTTTTTGACACCGGTCTGAAGCGCTATATTATTTTCTTATCCGCGGCCAACCGCCCGTTTTCCCATCTGGAAAGCTATTTGCAGCAGGCGGCATCCGCCCTGGAGCATACCGTCAGCAGGCTGTCGAAAACCATGGTGATGATCATCTACAGCTGCTGCGGGGTGTTTATTATCGGACTTTATATCGGCATGATGATGCCGATGATGAATTTAATCAGTCAGCTATGAAAGGAGAATCGCATGAAAAAAGGTTTTACGCTTGTGGAGATGCTCTTTGTGATCTCCATTATTATGATCCTGATGCTTTTAGTGATTCCCCAGGTAACAAAGAAGACCGCGGTCATCAAAGACCGCGGCTGCGAAGCGCTGGTGGATGTCGTGGACGGTCAGATTCAGCTTTATGAGATCGCCGAAGGGCATCTGCCCTCCAGCGTCAGGGATCTGATCGCCGGTGATTATCTGGAAGAAAAACAGGCGGTCTGTCCCAACGGGCACGCCATCATGATATCGGGCGGCCAGGCTTACAGTGACTAAAAAAGGCTTTACCCTGATTGAGATGCTCCTGGTGATGGGGATCGTCATGAGCCTGGAGCTTTTGACCGTCCGCGTTCCCGCCCTGCCCAAACGCCCGCACGACACGATCACAGATGAGTTTGGCCTTTTGAGCGAAAAGGCCCGCTTTCTAGCCATGGAGAAGCATAGAGAGGTCACGATCAGCTTTATCGATCACGGCGTGTTCATTGACGGGCAGTGCGTTTTCTGGGATGAAAAACTTTCTGTCATTGGCCATGAGAGCTTTACTTTTAATGAGAAAGGTCACATCCAGAGCGCCGGTCATGTCAATTTTCGCTATCAGAAGCAAAACTACCGCTGGATTTACAATGTCGGAAATGGAGCGTACCGCTATGAGAAAAACGGGATTTATTTTATCGGATGCCCTGTTTGGCTTGCTGGTGTTTATGCTGGCGGCCACCGTGCTTTATACCAGTTTCATAGGTCTTTACAAAAGTTACGAAAAAGCGCAGCAGGAAGACTGGATCGCGGATTCACCCTGAGCCAGGCTTTATTCGCGCTGGTCATCTGCGATCTGATCATTACCGGTTATAATATGATGCTGCACGGTCTGAAAGCCATGCCCAATTTGACTTATCACAGCGACATGGCTTACGCCTTGATCGCTTTGCGGAGCGATGTCAATACCAGCAAGTCTATTGAGGTCTATGATCAGTCTTTGATCCTGCATCAAAATGAGAAAGATTTTACCGTCAGTTTAGATGATTCCCGGCTGGTGAAAAAGCCGGGTTTTAATATTTATGTTCATAATGTCGAGGATGTTTCTTTTTATCATGACGGGGAATATGTTTATATGGAGGTCAGCCGCGATGAAACGAGTGCCCTTTACAACATCGGAGCCTATTACCGCCCGCAAAGCCGGGTTTGTGAGCCTTTTATCCCTGATGCTTCTGGCGAGCCTGATGAGTCTGGCGGCCAGTCAGCTTGATCTCATCGCCAAATATCATGAGTTGTCCCTCAGCCAGAAAGAGGCCCTGGAGGATTCCGCGGATGAGACCCGGCAGTGCCACGACCTCTATCATGAACTTGACGGAATAGATCTACAGGATGAAATGCAGTTCGATATCGCCGGGGGCAGTTTCACGGTCAGCTTTGACGAGTGCGGAAATATTTCCGGCATCGTGAAGGAGTAATATTTCTTTATTTTAGAATGTTTATTTGTTATAATGGCAGGGAAAGAGGCGATGAACAACATGATTAGTGTAACTGATTTAAGGCCGGGCATGACTTTCCTTTACGATGGCGGCATTTATACAGTCATCGAGGCCAATCACAACAAGACCGCGCGCAGCGCTGCCAATGTTCGTGTCAAGATGAAAAATCTCCGTTCCGGCGGCATTACCGAAATGACCTTCGGGGGTAATGACAAGGTCAGCCGCGCCCATATCGATAAAAGCAAGATGCAGTATTTATATGATACCGGCGACGCTTTTGTCTTTATGAATACCGAGACTTATGACCAGATCGAAATCCCTTCGGCAAGACTGGAATGGGAAAAGAATTTCCTAAAAGAAAGCGACGAGGTTGAGGTCACCAGCTATGAAGGCGAGATCCTGGGCGTGCAGCTGCCTGTCAATGTCCCGTTTGAAGTCATTGACACCGAACCGGCTGTGCGCGGCGATACCGCGACCGGCGCGATGAAGAACGCGACGATCCAGACCGGTTTCCAGATTAAGGTGCCGCTTTTTATCGAGACCGGGGAAATCGTCATGGTCAGCACGGTTGACGGCAAATATTCCGGACGCGCTTAAAACGGCACCTGCCGTTTTTTGTTATTGCTTGAATTATCAAAGCAAACAGGCTAAAATAGAGGGGTAAAAGGGGGCAGCGTGATGGCAGAGACAAAGTACTGGGAGACCCAGGGAAAAAACAACAGCGGAAAAATCGGCCTGAATCGTCAGGTTTTCGGATTAATCGCTAAAAACACCATCGAGGAATGCGAGGATGTCAGCATTGATCCGAACTCGCGCAATTTCTTCAGCTTCGGAAAAGGGCCGATCATCTGTGATCTGAATAACGGCAAGATTTCGATCAGCGTGGAAGTCAAAGTCAAATACGGCAAGAATGTCAACCGCACGACCCGGCAGCTGCAGCAGCGCATTGTCAACGCGATCGCGAACATGTGCGATGTCCAGGTTTCGGCCGTGAATGTGAAGGTTGTCGGGATTGATTTTTAGGCGCTTACAGCGTCTTTTTTTTTGCTTTTTACGTAAAATATGATAGAATGATTGGGCAATGGGGGTTTGGCGCATGAAGAAAATCTATCGGCACGCGGCCCGGGAAAACGCCGTTTTAGCGATTTACCAGTGGCTCTTATGCGCGCGTCCGCACCGGGATTTAGCGATTTTTCTAAAATCCAAAAAGACCATCGCTCAGGATCCGGAAAGTCTGGATTACGCCTTTCAAATTCTCGACGGCGTGATCCGGCGTTACGATCAGGACAAAAAGCTTTTGTCCGGTTATCTGCGCGAGGACTGGAGTTTTGAGCGCTTGAGCGTCCTGGAGCAGGCGATTTTATTGACCAGCTGTTTTGAGATTTTAGAGGAGAAGCTCGACAAGCGCATCGTCATCGACGAGGCGGTCAAGATGGCCAAAAAATACTGTGATGAGGACAGCTACCGTTTTATCAACGGGATCTTGACCAATATCGGATGAATCCCGAATATCTCACCGTCAGCGCCCTGACCGCCTATCTCAAAAACAAGCTGGAATCCGATCCCCATTTAAAAAATCTGAAACTGGGCGGCGAACTTTCCAATGTCCGCTATCACCAGAACGGCCACGTCTATTTTACCCTGAAAGACGATCACGCCAAAATCAGCGCCCTGATGTACCGCAGCAATGTGGCGAAACTGACCTTTCCTTTAAAGGACGGCATGAAGGTTTTGTGTACCGGTTATATCGGCGTTTATGAACCTCAGGGCAATTATCAGTTTTATGTCAGAACCCTGAAACCCGCCGGCCTGGGCGATCTGTACGCCGCTTATGAAATGCTTAAAAACCGCCTGGAAAAAGAAGGGCTGTTTGCCCTGGATCATAAAAAACCGATCCCGCCTTATCCCACCAGCATCGCCATCATCACCAGTCCCCAGGGCGAGGCGATCCACGATATTGTCACGACCATCCACCGCCGCGCGCCTAGCGCCAAGCTTTTTTTGTATCCTAGTTTAGTGCAGGGCGATCAGGCCGCCGCGATGCTTCTGGAAAAATTAAAACAGGCGGACTCCCACCACCACGATGTTCTGATTATCGGGCGGGGCGGGGGACAGATGGAAGATCTCTGGGCTTTCAATGATGAAAAGCTCGCCTATGGCATATACGAGGCGCAAACCCCGGTTATCTCGGCCGTCGGTCATGAAGGCGACGTGACGATCGCGGATTTTGTCGCGGACGCGCGCGCCGCCACCCCGACCGCCGCGGGCACGCTCGCCGGCTTTGATCAAAATGCCCTCGAGGCCCTGCTGCATAGTCAACTGCAGCGCGGCCGGCTGGCTGTCTTAAAAAAAACCAGGCGCGAAAAAGAACGGCTGACCGATGTTTCAAGGCGCATCAGTCTAGCCGGCCCTTATCACCGCCTGATGGAAAAAAAGCGGCTGATTCAGACTTTAAAAGACCGCGCCACCTACGCGATGAGGCATAAACTGGCCGCCAGTCAAAACCGCCTGGCTTACCGCCGGCAGTTTTTGGAAAATAAAGCGGCTCATCTCGTCGGCACGCAGCGTTTGAAAATCGCCGGACTGCAGGAAAAAATATCCCGGCTTTGCGCTTTTCGCTATCGCGACAAAAAGCAGCGGCTGGCCTATTTAAGCCGGCAGATTCAGGCCTTAAGTCCGCAGAATGTTTTAAACCGCGGCTATACGCTGGTCCTTCAGCATGAGCGTGTCGTGACCGGCATCAGCCAGTTAGATGACAATGAGGGCATGACCGTCCGTTTTAAAGACGGCGATATCCGGGTCAGAAAGGAAAACAATCATGAATAATCTCAGCTATGAACAGGCCCTGAAGCGGCTTGAGGAAATCGTGGCGCAGCTGGAAAAGGACGAGACTCCCCTCGAGGAAAGCTTAAAACTGTATGAGGAAAGCATGGCTTTAGTGAAATACTGCGAGGAGAAGCTGCGTAAAATTGAAACGGCTTTGCAAGTGGTCAACCCCGATGAAACAAGCAATTGAGGATGCCCTGCAAAAGGCCCTGGATCATCTTCAGGACGGGCAGGTGAAAGAGGCGGCCGCCTATTCCCTTTTGGCCGGGGGCAAGCGGATTCGCCCGCGGCTGTTTTTGACCGCTTTACAAAGTTATCAGGTTTCCTTTGAGCCTTATCTGCCTTTGGCGGCCAGTCTTGAGATGATTCATACTTATTCTTTGATCCATGACGATCTGCCTTGCATGGATGACGATGATCTGCGCCGCGGCGTTGCCACCTGCCATAAAAAATATGGCGAGGCGATCGCGCTTTTAGCGGGGGACGCGCTTTTGACGGAGGCTTTTTATCAGGTCAGCACGGTAGCTTTCCCAAAGCCGGAATTAACGCGGACGATTCTCGGCCTTCTGGCGGATGCCGCGGGAAAGATGGTCTACGGCCAGCAGCAGGATCTTTATTATGAAAACAAATACGCGGATCTTTCCGCTTTAGAAGATACGCACGATCACAAAACCGGCGCCATGCTGAGTGTGCCGCTCGTGATGGCGGCGGCGATCGCCAGTCCTAAAGATATGAACATGATGGCAAAAATCGGCCATGAAATCGGCCGGGCCTTTCAAATTCAGGACGACATTCTCGATGTCACCGGCGATGAAAGCAAATTAGGCAAGCGCACCGGCATGGACGAGAAGCAGCATAAATCCACTTACGCCAGCTTACTGGGAATCGACGCGGCTGAATCGATTGCCCAGTATTGCTATGATGAGGCTTTGCGGGATGTTTACAGCCTGAAGATCAATCCCGAACTTTTGGCGGATCTGATACGAAATCTGGTGAAACGCGATGTCTAAATATCTGGACTCCTGGGAAAATCCGGAACCGCTGAAAAATATGGACCGCAAGCAGCTGGAAGAACTGGCTGAGGAAATCCGCGCGTTTCTGATTGCCAATGTCGCGAAAACCGGCGGCCATCTTTCCAGTAATCTCGGCGTGGTGGAGCTGACGATCGCTTTGCATACCGTCTTTGACTACAAGACAGACAAGATTTTTTTTGATGTCGGCCATCAGTCTTACACCCATAAAATTCTCACCGGACGCGCCGCACAGTTCGATAGTTTAAGGCAGTATCAGGGCCTGTCAGGATTTCAAAAACGTTCGGAAAGCGAGGCTGATGTCTGGGAAGCCGGACATTCTTCCACCGCGCTGTCGGCGGCTTTAGGAATGGCGGCGGCGCGTGATCTAAACGGCGAGCACTACCATATCGTCCCGGTGATCGGCGACGCCAGCATCGTGGGCGGGGAAAGCCTCGAGGCGCTCAACAATCTGGGCGGCAACAAAACCCGCGTCATCATCGTTTTAAATGATAATCAGATGTCGATTTCCAAAACCATGGGCGGCATCTCACAGCTGTTAGGGGAGATTCGTATCAGCGAAGCCTACAACAGCGCCAAGCATGAATACCGCGATATCCTGAAGCGCACCGCGATTGGCAGAAAGATTTATTCTGTCACCAGCCGCACCAAGAACCGCATTCGTGATTCGGTCATCGACTCCAAGATTTTCGGCGAGTTCGGGGTGGATTATCTCGGCCCGATCAACGGTCATGATTTCCATGAGCTGTTAAGGGCTTTGCGCACCGCCAAACAGAGCGAGCGGCCGATCGTCGTGCATGTCGTCACGATCAAGGGCAAGGGCTATCCGTTAGCGGAATGCGACACCCACGGTGACTGGCACGGGGTGGAACCTTTCAATCCCCAAACCGGCGAGCTTTTAAAGCCGTTAAAGGAAACGTGCGGCCAGTACGCGGCCGGCGTGCTTCACACCTTGATGCGCCAGGACAAGGATATCGTCGCGATTACCCCGGCGATGCGCGTCGGGGCGGGACTGGAGCGTATTTTTCACGATTTTCCCGGTCGCAGTTTTGATGTGGGCATCGCCGAGGATCATGCCGCCACTTTCGCGGCGGGTCTCGCGATTGCCGGGAAAAAACCGTTTTTATCTTATTATTCCTCATTTTTGCAGCGCGCCTACGATCAGCTTCTGCATGATATCGCGCGCATGAACCTGCCGGTCGTCGTCGGCGTGGACCGCGTCGGCCTGGCGGAGGGCGACGGCGAAACCCATCACGGTCTGTATGACGCGGCAATCTTAAAAACGATGCCCAATACCACGATTTTTACCGCTTCCTGCAAAACGGAGATCAGCTGGTTTATTCAGGAGGCGTTCCACCGCCATCAGGGGCTGGCAGTCATCCGTTACGGCAAAGATCTTTATGACAACCCGGATATTGACAGTTCTCATCTGCGCTGGGGTAAATGGGTGAGCCTGGGGGAAACCGAACATCCCGAGGCGGTCGTGATCAGCTACGGGGAAGCTTTCCAGAAGATCTATGATCATTATAAGGATCAGCCTTTGCGGCTGATTGACGCCAGTTTTTTAAGACCGCTCGACATGGAATGTCTGAACAGCCTCGAGAAGGTGCCGGTTTTTGTTTATGAACCGGGCTATGAATTCGGTTCTCTGGCGATGGATATCAAAAACGCCTTATACGGCTCGTCCGTTGAGATTTATACCATGAGTTATCCGGAAAAAATCCTTCCTCAGGGCAAGGCGGAACTGGTCTTAAAGGATGAAGAGTGTTCTTTAGATGATTTCTATGAGCTCGTCCGCCGGGTGCGCTATGAGGCTTGATGTCTATTTAGTGGCAAACGGCTATTTCCCTAGCCGCCAAAAAGCTTTAGCGGCGATTAAAGCGGGACTGGTCATGGTTGACGGCATAGCGGCTGTAAAACCGTCTATGCCTGTGAGTGATCAGACTGTGACGGTTTTGCCCCATGTGTCTTATGTGTCGCGCGGGGCTTATAAACTGAAAAAAGCGCTCGATGATTTTGCCATCGATTTAAAGGATCTGCGGGTCCTGGATATCGGCGCCAGTACCGGCGGCTTCACCGAGCTGTGCCTGGAAAGAGGCGCGGCGCATGTTTACGCGCTGGATGCCGGCAGCGATCAGCTGGCTGACTGTTTGCGAAATGATCATCGCGTGACAGTCATGGAGAAAACGAATTTTCGCTATGTCGATCCGCATGCTTTTCCGGCGGTGGATTTTATCTGCTGCGATGTTTCTTTTATCTCTTTGACCTTACTGATTCCCAATATGGAAAAGATCTTAAAACCGGGAAACCGGATGGTGCTTTTGATCAAGCCGCAGTTTGAGGCCGGACCGGAGTTTTTGAATAAACACGGCCTCGTCACATCGCCAAAAGCCCATGAGGCGGTTTTAAACAAGGTGAGCGAGGCTTTAAAAGCGCATCATTTCGCGCTCAAACATCTGACTTATTCTCCGCTACTTGGCGGGGAGGGAAATATTGAATATCTCGCCGAGGCGGTTCAAGGGGAGAAACCGGCGGAAATTGATTTTTCCGCGGTTGTTGGGGAGGCTTTTTCTGACTTAGGAGGCTGAGCGTATGTTGAAGCGGCTGTTGATTCAAAATTTCGCGATCATCGATGATATAGAAATCGAGTTTCATGACGGCATGACGGTTTTAACCGGCGAGACCGGAGCGGGAAAATCGATCATTATCGACGCGATCGGCCTTTTGACAGGTAATCGCGCTACCGCGAATATGGTTTCCGCAAAGGCGAAAAAAGCCCTGATTGAAGGAAGCTTTGATATCTCGGCTTTAGCTGATTTGAAACAGACGCTGGCGGATATGGGCTTTGAGGATGATGACGAGCTGGTTTTAAGCCGCGAGATCACATCCGCCGGGAAAAGCACGTGCCGCATCAATTTCCGCAGCGTGCCGCTCTCGGTTTTAAGAAAAGTCGCCATGAATCTCTGTGACATTCATTCCCAGTTTGCGACTCAGTATTTATTGAATGAGAAGATTCATCTCACCCTGCTGGACCGTTATATCGGGGCGGATTTAAGTCCGGCTATGGCTGATTACAAACAAAGCTACGAGGCTTATCTTCAGGCCAGAAAAAATTATGAGACGCTTTTAAAAACGCCGGGCGATGAGGAGGATCTGGCTTTTTACCAGGCCCGGGTCGATGAGATCAGTGAGGCGGATTTGCGTGAGGGCGAGCTTGAGGAGCTGGAAAATGAGAAAAAGCGCATGGCCGGATATGAAAAAACCGTCGCTTTACTGCAAAGCGCGAAAAGCGCGCTGGACGATCAGGCTTTAGATAGCGTCTATGAAGCGCAGCGCATATTAGCGCGCGTCAATGATCCGGAAATGGACGAACTGAGCGAGAAAATTCAGGACTGCTATTACAGTCTGGTTGATTATGCCAGTCAGATCAGCGCTTACGAGGAGGGTCTGACTTATGATCCTTACCGTCTGGAGGAAATCCAAAACCGCATCTTTCTGATTCGCAAGCTGCAAAGGCAGTACGGGTATGAGATCAGTGACATCCTTGCCCAGAAACAGGAGCTTGAGGAGAAGATCGCGGTGATCGTGCACCGTGATGAACTGCTGGAAAAGCTGCAGAAAGACTATCAGGAGGCGCAAAGCATTGCTTTTCAGAAGGCGCAAAAGCTGTCTTTATTGAGGCATGAAGCGGGGGAGAAGCTGGAAAAGCTGGTCGCGCGTAACTGTCAGGATCTCTATATGCCTGATATCCGGTTCGCGCTGGAGTTTACCTCTTCAGAGAATTTACAGCCCGAGGGCATCGACCAGGTGCGCTTTTTGCTGTCAACCAACGCCGGGCAGGACTTAAGGCCGCTTAGCGCGGTGGCCAGCGGCGGGGAATTGAGCCGTTTAATGCTGGCGCTGAAATGCATCTTCGCGAAAAGCGCCAACGTGGCCACGATTATCTTCGATGAGGCGGATTCCGGGGTCAGCGGCAAGGTGGCTTTCGCGACCGGGCGCAAGATGAAGGAACTTTCCAAAGATGTCCAGGTTTTGTGCATCACCCATCTGCCGCAGGTGGCCAGTTTCGCCAGATGGCATATCGAGGTTTATAAGACGAATCAGGATGGTTATACCATCACCGAAACACGATACCTAAATGACGGGCAAAGAGTGGAAGAGATCGCCAAGATGCTGTCGAATGATACCGTCAGTCAGCCTTCCCTGGAAAATGCCCGCGTCTTGCTGGAGGAGAGTGCCAGGCTTTGACATTCTCTTTTTTATTGCATTCCCCGCCCTTTTGATGTATCGTGAGAAAAGAGCGGGGGTGGGGCAGGATGCCGGTCATTTTTCATCTGGATATGAACGCTTTTTTTGCCTCCTGCGAACAAATCCAAAACCCCCAGTGGCAAAACAAGCCTTTGATCGTGGCTCATGACACCGCCCGCGGGATTGTGACGACCGCCAGTTATGAGGCCAGAAAGTATGGCATCCATTCCGCGATGCCGACTTATATCGCCAAGCAGAAATGTCCTTTTGTCATCGTCGTCCCGCCGCATTTTGATTTGTATCAGCGCCTGTCCGCGGCTTTTTTTGATATCTGCCGGCGCTTTACGCCGCTTGTCCAGCCGGCCAGCATCGACGAATGCTATATGGATGTGAGCAGTTTAATCACGGATGTCGAAGGTATTATGACCCTGGCGGAAAATCTTCGCGATACCATTTACGGGGAGTTGAAACTGCCTTTAAGCATCGGTATCGCGCCGAATAAATTCCTGGCGAAAATGGCCAGCGATATGAAAAAGCCTATGGGCATCACGGTTTTGACCAGGCGCAATATCCCGGAGAAAATGTGGCCGCTGGCGATTGGGAAAATGTTTGGAATCGGGGAGAAGACGGCGGCAAAGCTTGAGGAAGCGGGAATTTTGACGATCGGGGATCTGGCGCATAGTGAGAACGACGCGAATATCAGACGAATTCTCGGAAAGAACGCTTTTATCTACTGGCAGCATGCCCGCGGCTATGATTTCAGCGCCGTGGACGCGCAGCAGAAGGTGTTAAAATCGGTTGGAAATTCCCATACTTTTCCGCGTGATGAAAAGGATCCTCAGGTTCTGGATGATGCCATCCGAAAGCTGTCAGCCGCCTGCGCGAGCCGGGCGAAAAAGCAGGATTTACTCTCGCGGCAGTTAAGCCTCACGATCCGCTACAGCCCGACGGAAACCGTTTCCCGCTCCTGCCTCATGGAGGAGTACACCAATGACGCCGAGACGCTGCAAAGTTACGCGATGATGCTTTTTGAGCGTCATCATGACGGCCGCCCGGTGCGCCTTTTGGGAGTGGCGATGAAAAACGTGCGGCCGAGAAAAACGCTGGTGAAGCAGCTGTCGCTGTTTACCTACCAGGATGAGCAGACTGGTGATCATAAATGAATGACAAGATGCAGGATATTCTGATGGAGTATAAAAGATATCTGCAGGTGGAAAAAGGCTTGTCGAAACTGAGCTGGGAAAGCTACGCGAAAGAGGTCGAACGTTACCTGAGCGGGGTTTCAAGCCTGGATGACATTACCGCGGATTATCTGGAAGAGTATATCAAAAAAAGATCGGGGGACGGCCTAAACGCGACGAGCATCGCGCATGTCATCACCATCATGCGCAGTTTTCACCGTTTTCTCGTTTTAGATCATAAAAAAGACAAGGATTTATCGCAGGTTCTGTCCAGTCCTAAAAAAGCCAGGCACCTTCCGGATGTGTTAAGCGTGCCGGATACGATCGCCCTTTTGCAGGGGCTGCCGCAAACGACCCCTTATGAGCGCCGCAATGCCAGCATGATCATCCTGATGTATGCCGCGGGGTTAAGAGTGAGCGAACTGGTGAATCTCAAAATGGACCAGCTGCGCTTAAACACCGGTTTTATCATCTGTCAGGGCAAAGGAAAAAAGGAGCGCATGGTGCCGGTGGCGGGCATGGCGGTGGAGCGTCTGGAGAGTTATCTGGAAAAGGACCGCAAATTGTTTTTGAAAAATAAAAAAAGTCCTTATGTTTATTTAAGCAGCCGGGGCACGCCGGTAACCCGGGAGCGTTTCTGGCAGATCCTTGATGAGGCCAGCCGGAATTCTGACTTGGGCCGCCATGTTCATCCCCATACTCTGAGGCATACGTTCGCCACGCATTTACTGGAAAATGACGCGGATCTCAGGGCGATTCAGGAAATGCTGGGGCATGAGAACATCACCACGACGACGATTTACACGCATGTTTCTTCCGCGAAGATGATGGCGGAATACGAGCAGTTCCACCCGCGCCGGAAAGAAAAGAAATCCTAGGAGAATTAATATGGCAAAAGATTTAATTATATGTTTCAGCCGGGCTGATGAGAATTACGCCGTCGGTTATATCACCAAAGGCAACACCGAGATCGTCGCACAATATGTCCGCGACTTGACCGGCGCTGATCTTTTTATGGTTGAGCCGGAGGTACCATACGCGAAAGATTACAAAACCTGTGTCAAGCAGGCCAAGGAAAGAGTAGGGAACGCCCCGGTCAAGGCGGTTCCCGAAGATCTGTCGTCCTATGATACGATTTATGTTTTAAGCCCGATCTATTTTGGGACTTACGCCCCGGAGGTCGCGACGGTCCTGAAGCAGCTGGATTTCACCGGCAAAAAAGTCCGTGTCATTGTGACCCATGAAGGCTCCGGTCTAGCCCGGGTTGTTTCGCATTTGAAAAAAGACTGCCGGGGCGCTGATATTGACAAGAAGGGGCTAGCCATCCGCGGTCAAAAAGCGAAGGATTCCAAAGCGGACATAGAAAACTGGCTGTAAAAAAAGAGAGCAATAAAAGGGGAGATATTATGTCAACCGATCCACAGAAAATGGTTAAAACAACTGTTTTCGCCTATTTTTTAGGAGGAATGTTCCTGCTGGCAGGGGCACAGATGACTTTCAGCGTTCTCGCGGTGGGAATCTTTTGCGCCATTGCCCTGATACTGTATATCAGCGCGATGTTCAGCCTGTGGCAGCAGTACCGCAAGTATCATCTGCCTATCTTTCTGTATCTGATTTTTATTGGTCTCTTGTTATCTGTCTTAGCGGTAGGCCTGTTTATCAGCACTGTTATGTAAGTGCTTCCATTTTGTCGTATCAATTATCATATCAAATCCTTATTATCCAGTCTCCAATTCATTTTTGATGCTGCCATCCTTTTCTTTTAAGAATGTAAAAGATCAGCTAACGGAATTTCAAGTAGCAAATTATAATTAGCACTAAATCATAAAAAGATCACAAGCATCAATGTCTGAAGATTATAGATGAATTATGTAAGGTGTGATGATATCTGGTGATGATATGATGGGCATCTATATAGATAGATAAAGCATCAATAGAGCATGACTAGATAAGCGTCAAATAAATCATAACCGGATAAACATCAATAGAATAGAATGAACCAGTCAGTATGAACGGCTGTTAATGATGATCTACAATCAAGGTCAAACAGTCAAAATTCTTCTCAAAACCGCATATAATGATGATAACAGCGTCTTATCAATAGATATGTCCATCTAATATATATCCAATGAATACATATATTCCCGTCTGTTTACCACATTATTTCCGCATCCATAATTTATCATAATATACATTATGGGAAGTTGCGTATAGTTTTAAAAGGTGTCTTTCTGACACCTTTTATATATACTCATTAAAGTAAATATCGCCTTTTGGAAGATCCCCTTTCGCCTTTAAAAACAATACCGGCTCACCGTCGGGATGATCCTCATATAAAACGATGACCTCATGATAATGCTGCCTTAACTCCGTAAGCATCTCCGCGACTTCGCCGATGACTTCCGTCACGACGCATTTGTCATCCATCATTTCATAAACAGATAACCGTCCGCTTGATATAAGACCCCTTCGTCTTGACTGGGCATGAGTTCAAGCCTTTCCGCGTAATACTGGCGGTCTCTTATTTCACAGCCGTTTTTAGTGGTTATATATTGATTGTACAAGCTTAATAAGTGATCAGGATCAAAGCTTTTATGGTTATCAATGTAAGCGATATCATTATTCTCCGCTCCCGCGTAAGTCACTTTGGACTTGTAAGTGTAATCCTCGAAGTCCAAAAAATCATAGACGCTCCAGTCATAGGCCTGCAAAAGAAAGCCGTCGCAGGACAGTTCCCTGAGGGCTTTTTCCATCAGCATTTTCATATACCCCTGTCTCTGGAACATGAAGTGCGTGCTGACCCCTTCAATATAATAGAATTTTTTGGTCTGCTTTCCGTCTTTGAGCAGTACCGGCCGGAAATGCGCGACCGAAACGATCATTTTATCAATTTCCGTGACATAAGTCGTTTCCGGATTAAAGATCTTCGTAAAATAATATTTGATATAGTCCTCATTATCCTCTTTAAAGCTCGTCCGCCAGCGGTTTTCGAGAACACTCAAGTCCCCTGCCCTCGCCTGGCGCACTGTCACCTGATTAGGATATGCGAACGATTTCTCCAGTAAATAAGCCGGATGCAGGTTCATTTTTGTCTGCCGTAAATTAGGCAGACCCATATCATCCTCGCGGTTGACATATTTCGCTTCCGGGAAATTGTGTTCCAGAAAATGTTTCAGGATGGCGACATACAGGCCGCGATAAGCCTTGTTCGCCTTTTCGACGTGGATTTCCAGGGTGTCCTGATGAAGCATGGAACCGATGATAAAAGCCTCGATTTTGCCGTTGATTTCGATGCAGCCGCCCTCCCAGGGCAGGACGTGTTTCTCCTTCAGCAAAGAATAGATCCCCTGCTTCTCAACGATGATGTTGGGATCATCGTCCTTGTCCTTTTCCCATCTTGCCAGAAGGTCCATGATCTCACCGGTATCGCTTTGTTTAAGGGGCCGGTAAGTATACTCATAATTTTTCACGAAGGTATTGTAGTGATTGCGCCGCTTCTGCATTTTTTTGCCGGCGAGGGTTTGCAAAGGCTCCCGCTCGTAAATGTAATCATACTCCCCGCGCTGTTTCACGATCTTAAAATAGCCGGGGAAGTCTTCTTCCAGCCAGTCGCAGACTTCGTTGACAACACCGTCGATATAACAGGGAAGGCCGTGTTCCTCACTGTATTCCCGCATGAATTCGACGGCTTTTTTAAAGTGACGGCGCTCGCACAAGGGCATATTCCAGAATAAAAGATGCTCATAATGACACAAGGTCACAAGAAAATCCTCATCGGCGTAATAATGCACATTGTATTCATGATTCCACATGTGCATGGTGACAAAGCTCGTATTGTAACAGATATAATTCGTTTTTTCATAGTATTTCATAAAAAGCGGGTAATCGCTTATTTCCAAAGGCTTCAGTTCCATAATAACCTCCTGACTTTTTTTATTATATCATCATCCGCCCGCGATGCCCACGGTTTTGCTTTTTTAGGTCCGGCAAATATGATATACTTAAATAAAGGAGTGAAACGCTATGTTGAAATATAAAGGATCAGTGACCATTGTCCTTTTGCTGGCATTCGCCGCTCTGGCTCTGCCCTGCATTCAATCCTACTCATTCTTTGATTTCCTGTTCAATTATTCCCTCGTGACCCAAAGCGGGGCCTCGCCCTGGATGGTCATCGTCGTCAGCGTCTATCTTTTGTGGCATCTGCTGACCATCTTTTTAGTTCCATATCAAAAAAATCCCTATTTAAAGGCGAAGACTTTCGGATTGTGCCTCGCCGATCTGGGCGGTTTTATGCTCATCATCCTGGTCGCCGCCAAAAACCTCATCAAGGCTCCTTACAAACTCTCCTTTTTCGCCTTCATTCCGGCGATCCTGCTGGTTCTGGCCGTCTCCTTAAGCCTTGCGATGAGCCCGGAAAAAAAGGCCAAAAAAGCCGCTAAACCAAAAGAAAAATCCAAACCGGAAGAGATCAAAGCGGAACCGGTAGAAGGATCAAAACCGGAAGAAAAGACCAGTTTTGAAAATCCTCAGCCGGCCGCGGAAGAAACCGTCCTGGATGTACCGGCGAATATCATAGACGAGGAAGAAGTTCAAACCGAAAAGCCCGCTTCCCAAAAGCCATCCGGCACGAAATCGTTTGGCAAACGCTTCTACAAGATCCTGTTTCTCATCAACCTGCTGTTTTTAATCAGCCTGTTCTTTACCTGGAATTCCGACATCACGAAAACCAAAGGCATCATCATCTTTTTAAGCGGACACGGGTTCTTTGATATTTTATCCCGTCTCGTGCTTCTGCTCGCGGTTCATATTCTCATCACGCTCGTGCTGTTTTTCAACGGCCGCAGATACTTTCTCATCGCGACCCTGATCAATGCCACCGGCATGATTTTAGCGGTCGTGCGCGCCAGCGAGCTGATCGGCTTTGTGAATTTAGCGATGGTTCCGATCTTTGATGTGATCCTTTCTTTCGCGGTCTATTATCTGGTATATATGTACCGCCGGGAAATGAACCGTCGCAAGCCGGGTTCGGTGCATCTGACCAGTGATCTGAAAGCCTATTTCTCAGCCGCTATCAGCATGATCGGCAAGATCTTTAATAATCTGAAAGCGATGGTTCTCGCCTGGAAAGACGATACCGGCGAGTAAAACCATAAACATCAAAAAAGCGTGACATTTGTCACGCTTCAATATTATTTCATTAACTGCAGGGCCTGTTTGTATACGGCTTCCCCGTTCATTGTCCCGTAATCCCGCATATCAATCACGGCCACCGGAATTGGTCCGGCCTTGCGGTTGTTGGCCAGTTTCTCAATCAGATTCTTCTGGAAACGAACCTGCGGGCCAAGCAGGATGCAGTCAACCAGTTCGATCACGCTGTCGGCCTCTTTGACCGGCAGGGCGAAAATTTTAACTTCATCATTATGATTTCTTGCTGCTAATTCCATCTTCGTTACAAGCAAACTGGTGGACATGCCGGCCGAGCACACCAATAAAATTGTTTTCATGAAAATCCACTCCTTTTCCTTGCTTCTATTTTACTTCATAACCTGAAAATTGTAAACACTTTCTTAAAGTTTAGAAAACCATTTCAAGACCCCGCGATCTGTGCTAGAATAAATGAAAGAGGTGATCTCATAGTGGAAAATAAAGTTTTAATGATCAGTGATACCCATCGTGATGATGAAACCTTTCAAAATATTCTCGACCGCCACCGTGACGCGGATCTCATCATCCACGCCGGCGACACCAGCATGAAAATGGATGACGAGATGCTCAAAGGCATGCTTGTTGTCCAGGGCAATCACGATCTGGAACCGTTCCCGGAATACATCGTGCACCCGCCCTACTTCATCTGCCACGGCCATACCTTCCACGTTTACGAAAACTTTGATACAATGCTCATGATGGCCAAAAAAAATCACTGCTCGATCATCGTTCACGGCCATACCCATATCGCCTATGACCAGGTCATCGACGGAATTCGCATCATCAATCCCGGCAGCGCCCTCATCAACCGCGGCAGCTACGGCTACGGCACCTACGCCGTCTACTATCCGCGAACAGAAAAGCTGATCTTCTACCATCATAAAACCCATGAGGATGTCACCGCGACCGTCGTCCCTGACGGTGTGACAACCCTGCAGGAGTTCCGCGAGTTATTAGCTTCCTTTATAAAAAGAACGTCATCATCCTGATGACGTTCTTTATTAGCCCTTTAAACCGCGCGCCTGGCGCTCCATATTCTCCACCACAATATCGAAGATCTCCCCCTTATTAGCGCAGTACTCAAGGACCTTCCATGGTTCATTGGTGTGAAAATGAAGCTTGATCAAATCCTCATCCCCCACCACCAGAAGGCAGTCGCCGGAAAATTTTTCCGTGATATCGGCGCTGATCTGATCCTCACTGAGATGCTCTCCGGCGATCAGAAGCTGGGTATCATAGCGATACTCCATCTACTGATCCCCCTTCACACTTGTTAAAACGCCCTTTTCCTCAAAAAACTTGCGCAGTTCCTTTTTGGTCTCATAAGAAACCTGGTCGCTTTTGCGAATAGCCTGAAAGAAATGCTCGCGGCTGGCTAAGATCTCCTGCTGGCCGGGAACATAAACACTCTCGTAGCGGCGCATATACTCTTTAACCCCTTCATCGCTGGGGCTGGCCATCACCTTGTTTTCAAATTTAAGAAAATTCTTAAATTTGACAAGGGAAGTAATATAAAACGACAAGCCTACGATGACAAGAAATACCACAATGGTTAAAAGAACATACCAGAACATTATTAATCCACATCCTTTAAATTTTCAATTGGTAAAATCTGACGAATCCGCCTTAAAGTCATCATAATCAAAGGGGCAACCAGCACGACGCCGCACACGAGAATGGAAATAATCAGCGTGCCGACGATATTCGCGCCAAAATCAAACGAAGAGGCAATACCGAGATAACCCTCCAGTAAAGCCAGCGGGACAAAGATCGCGATCACGAGAAAAGCCGCGTTCAAATAACCTTCAAGATATTCAAAGATAAACAGCATATTCAGCTGCGCGCCGGTCATTCCCACCGACTTCATGATCGAGATATCATTGCGCTTCAAGTGCACATTGCCGACAAAGACATTGTTGATATTCAAAAGAGAAACGATGAAAAGCAGCCCGAACAAAGGATAAAGCAGTACCTCAATGATAAAAGTTGTGAAACGGTTGGTTTCTACCGTTAAAGCCAGGTTGTTGACAAAGTAATGATCCATGCTCCCGCTCTCATTTAAAGCGGTGTCAATCGCGTCCTGAACCGAGGAAGCGGTGGACGTGTTACGCAAGGTGATCTGGTAATGCTCAATCAGCGTATGGCCGCTCTCCAAAAGACTGTCCAGAGAGAAAACATAAGCCCGCGGGAATTTCTCACAGTCAAAATGAAGATCCGCGAAAACATCTTCCGGGATGACAGCCACGGCGGCGACATCGTAATAAGCGTCGGCATTTTCCGTCGTGAGCTTCTGCCCCGCCTTGATATTGGCGCAAAGCTCACTGCCCAGGCGGTCCTCGTCACTGTACAGAGCGATCACATCGGTGGCGGTGAGATGATCGATACTTCCGCTGACAAGATACGGTTTGATCTCGCTAAGCTGGGTTTTGTCAAAAGCCGTCGGATAATGATAGACGTTGCAGTAAGTATTCCCGCTGTCGTCTTTAACGGAATCAAACTTCAGGTTGGTAACCGATTTGTAGCTGTTTAAAAGATCCTCGTCATAAAGGTCCTGACGGCTGTAAAGAAAATCGACATGCTGCGGCAGCCGCGTCACATAAAACGATTCCGCGACGATAAGCCCGTCTCTCTGCTTCTGATATAGAGCGTCGGAAACCTCCGGAACCGTCTCCCTTAAGCCGGCATCAAGACCGACAGACTGGTAATTGGTGATGTCAAAATCATAATCCTGATCGACATACTGATTTTTATAAATCACATTGGAAAGGAATATGCTGGTGAACAGCACCATCGTCGCCAGGTACAAAAAGAAGGAATGAAAAATATTGCGGGTCTGTTTTTTCATCCGGCCGTTATAAATAATGAACATGCGCCAGGAAAAACTGCGCCTTCTCGTCGTCGTGGTCTTCTCCGGCGTGCCGTACTCATACGAAAAGTTCTTTAAATCCGCGATGGCATTGCTCGTGATATAACCGGCATAAGCCTTCATGCCCGATACCACCATCAAAGCCACCCCGCAGATCAAAGACAAAGCGATGATCCAGGGATTCGCGTACATCTTCCAGGTTAGCGTGATATACAGACGGTCAATGAAAAGATTCAAAATCACATAGGATGAAGCGATGCCCAGGACGACCCCTAAAAGCGCTCCAATAATACCTAATGTATACAGCTCAATTTGCAGAAGCCTTTTAATCTCGTTAGGCGTCGCGCCGATTGATTTTAAAAGTCCCAGCTCCTTCTTGCGGTCCTTGTCGCTGATCAAAACGACATTTCGCACCGAGATCAAACTCATCGCGATACCGATCACGGCAATGATGACAAACAGTATCAGCAAAACCGTGGTGTCTTGCAGATAGGAATAGACCGAATCACGGGAAACCGCTTCGCTGTTGGTGTAAGCCGCGGCCGCGGGAATATTCATGTGCTTGACAAAGTAGTCAAACGAATCGCTAAGATGAACGAGATCATCGCGAATATAAAGCACCGCGTCATCCCCGGGTTCAAAACAGCCGTAAGCCAGCGACCAGCCCGCGGTATATTTTTTAAACTCCTCATTGTTTGTATAAAGCCCGCAGATGGTAAAACTTTGTTTCGCGATCACCGGCTGATCCTGGTAAGGATCGAGATGATACAACTCCGCCCCGTGTCCGGCTTCTAACGTGCCAAGCTCCAGTTCCACGCTGTCGCCGACGGCCAGACCCAGATCTTCAGCGACGACAAGCTCCTCTTCAGTCTGGGCGAGCCGTCCGGAACTTAAAGCAAAAGGCAGAACCGGATTTTCCTCCGCGGAATCGATCGTCCTTAAAGCCAGGGGCTGATTTTGATAGCTGGCCTGCAGGCCGGCGGAAACATCCCGGGTTTCATGATAGCGGCTGGAAGGCTGGTACTCCTGATCCAGATAACAGGCGTAGTGAAAATCGCCGATCGAGTTAAACTGATCACCCTTGGAAAAATCATAAATATCCTTAAAAAGCGTGATGGAAGTGAAAAAGATGGTCGTGCTGAGACTGACAGCGATGATGCTGAGCCACGTGCGCTGTTTCTTTTTCAAAAGATTAATCCGGGCGATATGAGGAATATATTTACTCGGTCTCATGGTCTTCCTCATTTAAATACGCCAAAAGAGCGTTTTTCCGTTTGGTCGTCATGACGCGCTTGCCGTCCAGAGAATCAATATACTGCAGCAGCTCCTCTTTGGTGTGGAAAGTCTCCAGGGCTCTTTTCCGGCGGGTATGATACAAAATCAGACACTTGCCGTCTTCCATAGCCTTGATACTTTCCTTGAGCCAGGAAAAATAGGTTTTCAGTCCCTCCGACAAAGGCATGTCATTTTCCTTGTTTTCCTTCGCCATGCGCAGATCGATGTTGTAAACCGAGATCAAAGCCTGCATCCACTGCTCATGATCGATCACATAATCGCCGGTTTTGGCATCCCGGCCCTCAATCTCCGGATCGATCTCCGGTTCAAAATAGGCATTGTTGATCTTGTCCTGGGCGCTCTTTAAGATTTCCGCTTTGTTGACCACTTTCAGATCCGTTTCCTGAACCTTGTCATGGGCCTGGGTGGTCGCGTAATCGCGGACAATCTGCCCGTCCTGGATCTCAATGACGCGGTCCGCGTAACCGGCCAGATTCAGATCGTGCGTGATCATGATAATCGTCTGGTTGTACTTCTTGCAGGCCAGCACGAGAAACTCCATGATCTCCTTCGCCAGCTTCGAGTTCAGATTGCCGGTCGGCTCATCGGCTAAAATGATCGAAGGGCGGTGAATCAAAGCGCGGGCGATCGCCACCCGCTGCTGCTCGCCTCCCGACAGCTTGCTGGGATAAAAATCGAGCCGGTTCTTGATCGCCAGAAGCTCAACGATCTCATTGAAATAAGCGTGATTAACTTTTTTCTCATCCAGCATCAAAGGCAGCTCGATGTTCTCCCGCGCCGTTAACACCGGCACGAGATTAAAGAACTGATAGATGATGCCGACCTCGCGGCGCCGGAAGATCGCCAGCGATTCCTGATCGAGCTTGGTAATATCCTTGCCGTTGATAATAATCTGTCCGGTTGTCGCGCTGTCCACCCCCGCCAGAAGATGCAAAAGCGTGGATTTACCCGATCCGGAAGTACCGATAATGCAGACAAACTCACCCTTCTCCACCGCGAAACTGACCGGTTTCAAGGCCTCGACCTTTAATTCCTCATCCTCGCCGTAGGTTTTACTCGCGTTCAAAACCGTAATCACACTCATACGCTCACTCCCCCAAAAAAAAGAATAACACGATTGTGTTATTCAGCTGCCGATGTCACCGTTTCCTGTTCCGCGTTACGTTTATCCTCGTATCTTTTGCGCTTATACTCGATGAGAAACATAACTTCTTTCAGATCTTCATCGGGAAGCTCAGTCAGAAGACGGGCGATATTCGCGATATTGTAATAGTCATACTTCTTGCCGCTGATAATCTCCTCGACACTTCTTCCGTAAAGACTGGAAAGGATCTTAAGTTCTCCGACCGTGACATCGCGCTTGCCATTTTCAATATCGGAAATCGCTGAGTGCGGCACATTCAAATAAGTCGAGACATCCTTTTGCGTCAGATGCTTAAAATTGCGATAAGATTTCAAGCGCTTCGCCAGTGCCATATCAATAGCCATGTCAATCACCTCTTAGCTAGAGTATATCATGAATTTAGAAATAATCAATATGAATTTATTAAAAAAGCAAAAAACTTATGGCAAAGCCATAAGTCTTTAAATCATGACTGACTG
Source organism: uncultured Erysipelotrichales bacterium (assembly GCA_964596105.1). Lineage (GTDB taxonomy): Bacteria > Bacillota_I > Bacilli_A > Erysipelotrichales > Coprobacillaceae > CAJUOR01. The sequence continues at coordinate 30,157 of CAZQRT010000006.1, forward strand.
AAATTAGTCTGATAGTAACGCTCAAAATTCTGATTAACCGGAAGCTCCACAGAAATATTGTGGTACTTCGCCTCCCTGACCCTTGCGAAGACATCTTTCAGGCGGTCAAACGACACCTGGTCTTTAATCATGTCCGCCAGCATGATAAAATACGGCTCGCCGTCATTGCAGTACAGATAGGTCAGCATATCCCCCTGCTGACTGTCCGGAAAATGCGCCGCGTACTGCGCCAGGGCGGCATAGATGGTGGAAGTGAAATCATTGCCGAGGGCGGCTTTAAGATGCGGGTGGTATGTATAGAGATAATGCAGATTCGGGTACGTCATGGCGTGCGTCGCCAGCTCGCGCCAGTTCTCATCATGAACCAGGACATCGAGAAACTGCTTCTGGGAATTTTTCTCATTGACATATCTGGCCAGCGTATTGATATCGGCGGTATAAGTATCCTCGTTCAGCTTTTTGATCTCATCAAGCAGATCAACATTCAGCGCGCCGGGATGATAAGCGCGGCTGAACAAAAGCTCGCAGTAAATGGCCTTGTAGAACGGATAATCGCGATCATCAGCGGCGATCAGCCGGAATACCAGCTCAATCGTGCTCTGACGGCAGACATCCGAGCACTTCGCCAGCAGCGGATAGAGATTTTTCACCGCTTCAGCAAGCTCTTTAGTCGTATATGGCAGATGCTCGTAAACGAGCTGTTTGACTTCCAGATAGCAGCCCACATAGATCTTCGTCTTGCCGCAGATCGCTTTCACCAGCTCCTGCAAGGCGTCGGTCTCCATGTCGTTAAAGTTTTTGGCATAAAGCAGAACGTACTTCAAAGCGCTCTTAATATGCATGACATTGCGGGACAGATGCTCCTCAAAATAAGCGAGGTTGCTTTCCACATCCGCGGTCATATCGGCCTCATTGGTCACCATCATCTTGATGATGAGCAGAGCCTCCGCGAAGAACCCGGCCATCAGGCGGGTGTGAAACCTTTCCAGTAGCGCGTCATAAAGGCGGTTCATGACCCGGACGCGGTCTTTGGCATCGCTTAAAATATAAAGATAATCAAAGATGTACTGATAATCATCCGCCGTCAGCGGCTGATCTTTCAGGCGGTAAAACAGAAACTTAATGAACTCCCGGCGGTACTGGGAATGAGCGATCTCATAAGTTAAATAAGCCTTGGCTGTCGCCTCATCATAATCATAGACGAGGCGGTCCACCGGCTGCGATTCAAAATAACCGGCGGTTTCAGGAGCCTGCTGACTTAAAGCCCACAGCGCGGCCGCGGTGTGAGCGCAGAACCCCTGGCTTTGAAAAGTGTGGCAGCTGCAGTTCATATTCAGCTGATCATTCAAAAATGAAAGGACAACCTTCGTCTCCTCGCCCTCACGGCTGATTAACGCCCGGTAAACCCCCGGCTTCACCATGATGAGCCGGACGACACTGCCCTCGTCAACATACTTTTTTCCGGTCTGCAGTACTTCCTGATCGGCCTTTTGACAGTATTCTCTGATAATCTGATTGATATCCACTGATGATTCCCCCTTATCAACAAACTCCTAAAATGCCATGACCTCGCGGACCTGTCCGGCATCCTCCCCGGTAAAGCGGTAAAAACGTTTTCCTCCCTCATAAAAATGCCGCGGTCTGGACATTACCCGGACATGACAGTCACGCTCAAAGCGCAGCGAAAAATCTTTGACCGTATAATTACCCTTCTGGCACAGTCCGCAGTTTTTGCGCTTTGAGAGCGGACAATTCGCGCTGATCATCAAATCCAGGGCGCCATAAGCATAACATACCGCGCGCTCATGATCAAGGGGAGGATACTCCAAACTGCACACGCAATCAAGATCCACGGATTCAATGGCCTGAAGATTAGAGATATTTCCCGATTCCAATAGCAGCACCGCCTGTTTGGGATAGCGGGAAGCCAGCCCCATGCTGCCGGCCGCCAGCGGGGTATCGGGATACTTTTCCAAAAGCCGGTCGACCGCTTCTAAATCCACAATCCGCGCCGGCGCGTTTAGACACAGTCCCAGATCCGGAAACTCGTCTTTTAACACCATAAACAAATCCGGCGCGCAAAACAGCAGGTCATCATCACCGGTCACTTCACGCAAAGCCTGAAGCTGCTCCTTTGTTTCAAAGACCACATAGCGCTGATACTTGGAAGTCTTCGCGTCAGGAGGATTAAAAGGCCGCAATATCCTTCGCGCCGGGGTGTTTTCCAGCCGGGCATCCAGTTTCTGGATGGCGGCTTTTTTCATCTGTTTTAATTCCGAGAACGGTAAAACAGCCTCATCCTTTAACTCGATATCGATGTTTG
>CAZQRT010000007.1:0-3333 GCA_964596105.1 uncultured Erysipelotrichales bacterium
CACACCACGAAAGGAGAAGATACACGCTTTCCCCGTTTTCGCATACGCCGAAAGAGATCGGGACGGACATCGGGAGGCCAGCCGCCGACATTCTTCTCATCACAGTAAACTCGCGCTGCTTTTCCGTAAACGATGAAATATTCGAAAGACGAAGCAAAAACCTCTCCCCGTCTTTTGTTTCCGCATAATATTTTTTATCACCCGACCAGCCTTTATGGATCGGCTCTACTTTCACAAAGCTGTCAAAACTCGGAGTATCTCTCATTTGCTACCTCACGACACAATTCCGATTTACCGTTACACACGGAAACTTATCATTTATTCTCTAAAAAATGATTGGTATGTTTCCATGCAATGCCATCCTGATAAAACCTATCACCACAAGGTGCGCGGGATAGTAAATGTAGAAAAGCCATTTCATTCCCTTCCATTCCCCGCGTTCGCCGTTATATCTCGCCAGAATCGGAATGGAGAGGAACGTGAAGACTTGCAGGAATCCGTATACGTGGTCTAAAAAGATGAAATGAACTGCCGCATAAACGCAAGACCAGACGACGATATCTCTTGCCTGTTCCTTAAAATTTCCTCTGTGCTCGTACAGGAAAAACGGACAAATAACCGCAATCGTAGACCAGTCAGACGGAAAAGAGACGAGGCATATAGCAATCATGCTGACAATCTTTGCCCATGAAGGAATACCATCATGATTCCAGATAAAAATCAGTACAACTGCCCATGCCAATGACCACATTACACTTGTTTGGTTAAACACACCAGTAGAGAGCGGAAGGGGTGAAATCCCGAAAGCAAAGCAATACGCAAAATGTGACACGATCGAAAACAAGAACAGCCTGCCAGCGTACTTTCCGACATTGTGAGTGTGACTGTACCCCTCCGCAATGAAAAACCACATGATGGGAGCGGTCAATCTGCCGATGATGTGAAGAGCAACTACATACCAGGTTTTCTGCATTCCGGGAAAGAATGCCCACGCCAAATGGTCTATCGTCATAGCGATTATGGCGATAAGTTTAATTTGATTGGAGTTTAACCCTTTTTCTTTAGCCATTTCCTTGAAAACTTACCCTCCTCAAGCCTCCGGTTTTTCATAAAATTGCTCGAAACTCTGCATATATCTATCCTAAAACGGTACTATAATACGGAACACATCACCCTCAACAAACTGGGGCTCTTGGCCAGAGTACATCTTTGAATATTTGTATGTGTTTCTCATGCCGGAGCCAGGTTCAGCGGTAAGGCCGATTTCACGGAACACCTTTGATATTGGGGGATTTTTAGGAAACGGTTCAAAGGTGGTTAGATTCAGCACGCCTTGCCTGAGGGAAAGACTGGCGTTTTCGGTATAAATTCGTGTCTTTTCGATTACCAGTTTTGCCACATAGCCACTCGAGAAATCGCGGTGCATAAGCAGGTTCGAGACAATCTCGCGTAAAATTTGATCCCTTGCACTGACATTCTGGATGCCATCCATATGGAAAGAATCGTTAAGGTGCTTTTTACCAAAAGCCATGAGCCTGTCGTAACTTTCGATCAGATTGGTAATAACCACATCGCGGTCATCGTAATGGTCCGTGTCAAAAACCCTGAAGATAGCGTCTGTCTTATGTTGCGGAAGAACCGACATGATCGTGCTGTCCTGTCCGAATATCAAAATGCCTGCGAGGGTAATGCCTTCTTTCTGTGTCTGTTCATCGGTCAAAATCAATCCCGCGCTGCGAAGAAGCTGCTCATCGGACATGGAACGCCACGGATGGTGTGTGTCACGGGCACGGGTCATATTCCTGGCACGAGTGATTAAGTCAGAACGAAGATCAGAAATTTTGAACGCTGGGAATGCTTTGTTTACGTAATAGGTGCCGCTTTTTATGGCATAGAGCCGGAAAACTTCACCAGAGTAGTTCGTGATATCTATATCAGAATCATATTTTCTGTCATAGATCCGCCCATTGCAGCGGCAGACTTCCTGTGCCGCCGGTACCCTGATATACAGGATGTGCCTGCCATCGATCTCGTATTCAACGGGAGTTAGGTGGAGTGTTGGATACATCTTCTTTTCGTTATTAACGGAGGTCACGAATTCCCTTTTGATCTTATTGATTTTGTCCTCCTCAATACCGAGGATCTCACTGTTGTCGTTTACACCGAGAAAGATATGACCGCCATCTCTGTTTGAAAAGGCACAGACGGTTTTGTAGACATCCTTTGTGATTGCGTTTCTTGATTTTTTGAACTCCACGGTGATGCTCTCACCGCCTTGAATCAGTTTCAATAGTTCTTGTGGCAGCTGTGGCATGATCAGCACCTCCTTGCGAGTATCGTTTTTTACCAGGTGCAGATACATTGTACCATAACTGAAATTAAAAATGAGGAAACATCTTAGCGGGAATGTCTATTGTTTAAAGTATCTTTGTATTGCGATCAGTATTATCTAAAGTTCCCCAGTCAAAGAATAAAAAAGATCGAAAAGCCCTCTATTTATGAGGATATTTCGATCTTTTCTTATACGAGAAATGTAGCATGTAATCGTTACTTCAAATATTTTTTTCTCATCATGTTTAGTTTAATACAATGGTATAATAAAGTTCGGGGAGTATGTCATGAAAACATTTTTACAGCCTTAACACTTTAAAAACACCTCAGGGGCATGATTTATGATAGAATAGACGCGATAGGGGGCGGGAACATGAAAAAGCTCGGGCTGGTTTTGATGGTGATACTCATGCTGGGAGGCTTTATCCTGCCAGTCAAGGCGGATGATGTCGATATCTCGCGCTGTGTGGTGGACGCGGATATTCATGATGACGGCAGCGTAAGCATCACTGAACAGTGGATGGTTGATTTTGACGGTTATTATACCCGCTTTGAGCGGAATATTCCCGTCAATTCCGGAGAAAACATAAGGGATATCCGGGTGCTGGTGGACGGCCGGGAAAGTCAGATGCTCTACGGGGAAGATGACAGCCGCCCTGACGGTTATTTTGGTTATGAACAATATTCCGACAGCAGTACCCTGGCCATCTATATGCGCGCCGATGATGAACGCATGAACTTCACGATCGCTTATACTTTGACCGGAGTCATTCACGCTTATCAGGACGTCGCCGAGTTCAATTTCAATATGGTGGGACCGGACTGGGATTTACCAATCTATGATGTTTCCGGAACCGTGACCTTTGATCCCGTTAATGACCGGGAAAATGATATTCACGTCTGGGGGCACGGCCCGTCCAGCGGTGAGGTCACCATCACCTCGAACGCTTCCATTGCCTACAGCTGCCCGGAATTATCCGATCATACCGCTTTAAATATCCG
>CAZQRT010000007.1:3433-12658 GCA_964596105.1 uncultured Erysipelotrichales bacterium
GAAGTCATCGATTTAATGAATTACCAGAAACATCAATACAAGGAAGATAATAAATTCGCCGCTACGCTGATGTCTTTGTGCTTAAAAGGCGCGTTGAGCTTTGAAGAAGAAGACTCTTCGGAAACCGCCGCCATGCGCCTGCATCCCGAGGTTTTTGAAACCCTGACCTTAAAACGTCATGAACGACTCCTCTATGAATTTATTGAAGACGCCTCCCGGGATGATCTCGTCACCTTTGCCGAGATCGAGCGCATGATTAATAGATCACGGGAAAGAGCCTCTGTCCGGCTTGACAACTTCCGCCAGGCCAGTACGGCTCTGGTGGAAAAAGGCGGCTATTTTGATTTGAACATCGACAAGAAAAGCATGTATCTCGTCAGTATCCTGGCGTTTTCCGCGGGATTTTTGATGGTCTTTTTTCCGCTTCTCGGGCTCCCGGTATTTCTTTCCGGTTTTGTCTGCCTGTATATGACCATCCGCACCAAATCCTACAGTCAGAAAGGCGTCAACCACTATGCCTTATGGTCCGCCTTTAAAAGATTCCTGGATGATTTAACCCTCATGGACGAAAAGACATTGCCCGAGCTGGCGATGTGGGACGAGTATCTGGTCTATGCCGTCGCCTTCGGTATCGGCAAAAAGGTTTTAAAAGCCTTACCGGATATCTATCCTGATTTCTATGAAAGTGATTTTTACCGCTACAGCTACATTCATGTCTTTTACCATCATCACCGGGTCAATTTCTCTTCGATGGATCATCTCACCAGCATGTCCTCGGCCCTGGCGACCGCCGCGCACTACAGAGCCAACAGCAGCGGTTCGGGCGGCAGCTTCTCCTCAGGCGGGGGAGGCGGCTATGCCGGCGGCGGCAGCTCTTCGGGCGGCGGGGGCGGCAGCTTCAGCTAATCGCTTTTGCGTTGTTTTATCCTTAAAACATGGTATAATGGGGCGGTTGATAAGGGGATGATAACCATGGAAATCAGAAATATCGCGATCATCGCTCACGTTGATCACGGCAAAACGACGCTGGTTGATCAGCTGTTAAAACAGTCTGACACCCTGAGGGATAATGAACAGATCGCGGAAAGAGCCCTGGACAGCAATGACCTGGAGCGCGAACGGGGCATTACCATCCTGGCGAAAAACACCGCGATTCGCTATAAAGACTGCCTCATCAATATCCTCGACACCCCCGGCCACGCTGACTTTGGCGGGGAAGTGGAAAGAATCATGAGCATGGTTGACGGCGTTTTGCTTGTGGTTGACGCTTATGAAGGCACCATGCCGCAAACCCGCTTTGTCTTAAAAAAAGCCCTTGAAGCCAAGGTCAAACCGATCGTCGTCATCAATAAAGTGGACCGTCCGGTGGTGCGCATTCCCGAGGTCATGGACGAGGTTTTAGAACTGTTCATGGAACTCGGCGCCGATGATGAACAGCTTGATTTCAAAACCGTCTACGCTTCGGCACTGCTGGGAACAACCAGCCTGTCGCCGGATCCAGCCACCCAGCAAAAAACGATGGATCCTCTGTTTGACATGATCATGCGGGAAGTTCCCGCCCCACAGGTGACCATGACCGGGGGCCTGCAGTTTCAGCCGGTCCTTCTGGATTATAACGACTATGTCGGAAGAATCGGCATCGGACGAGTTACCAGAGGGGAAATCAAAGTCAATGAAATGGTATCCTGCTGCCGTCTGGACGGCAGTATCAAAACCTTCCGCGTGCAGAAGCTGTTCGGCTTTTTAGGTCTGCACCGCATTGAGATCGAAGCGGCCCACGCCGGTGATATTATCGCCATCGCCGGTCTCGCCGATATCGGCGTCGGCGAAACCATCTGCGACATCGGCGCGGAAGATCCCCTGCCCGCGATTCATATCGATGAACCGACGATTGAAATGGTGTTCGGCACCAATACCTCGCCCTTTGCCGGCCGCGAAGGGAAATTAGTCACCGCCTCGAAAATTGAAGACCGCCTGATGCGCGAAGTTAACCGCGATGTCAGCCTGCGTGTCACCCGCGTCAACAACGCTGAGGAGTGGGTGGTCGCCGGACGCGGGGAACTGCATCTGTCGATCCTGATTGAAACCATGCGCCGCGAAGGCTTTGAACTGGAAGTATCAAGGCCTCACGTCATCTTAAAAACCATCGACGGCGTCGAGTGCGAACCGTACGAAGACGTCTGGATTGAAACCCCCGACGACTGTATCGGCAACGTCATTGAATCCCTCGGCTTAAGAAGAGGAATCCTCATCGACATGAACGAGGCCCAGGGCCAGACCAAGGTCCACTACCATGTTCCCAGCCGCGGCATGATCGGGTTCATGACCAACTTTCTGACCATGACGAGAGGCTACGGCATCATCTCCCATACCTTTATGGAATACCGCCCCGTTGACGGCGGCACCGTCGGGGAAAGAAACCTCGGCGTGCTGATCTCCATCGATGAAGGCCAGACCACCGCCTATGCTCTGGGCAGTGTCGAGTCGCGCGGCGTCATGTTTGTCGAGCCGGGAACGAATGTCTATGAAGGCATGATCGTCGGCGAGCACAGCCGGGAAAACGATTTAACGGTCAACGTCACAAGAGCCAAACAGATGACCAATACCCGCTCCAGTACCAAAGACACGACCGTCGTGCTCAAAAAACCGCGCCTCATGGGCCTGGAAGCCTGCCTTGACTACATCAATGATGATGAATTAGTGGAAGTGACGCCGCAGTCGATCCGCTTAAGAAAACGGCTGCTGACGGAAAATGACCGCCGCAAGGCCTACGTGCGCAAAATGTCCAAGGAAAACGCTTGATCTTTCAAAAAAAACCGGTATATAATAAAAAACGTATTCTAGTGGGAGGGATTTTTTATGAAAACAACGATCACCGTGCAGTTTCAAAACAAGGAAGTATCCATTGACGACGCTTTGAAACAGGCCAAAGCCCAGATGAAAGCCGAGGGTGTGAAGGTCAGCAAACTGTTAAACCTCAATCTGTATGTGAAACCGGAAGAGGCCGCGGTTTATTATGTCGCGACCAAAGCCGATAACACCGAAATCAAGGGCTCGCTGTCTATCTAGGCACAAAAAAAACGGCTTGGCCGTTTTTTAATTTGTCCTTAAATACTTTTCCCGGCTTAAAAAGAAAGCCGCCAGTAAAAAGGAAACTGTTTCCGCGATCGGGACCGCGTAGAAAATTCCATACAGGCCGAAAAATCTGGCGAGGATGACAATCATCGGGATGAGGATGATAACCTGTCTGGTCAGATTGAGAAAACTGGCGATTTTCACCTTGCCGACAGCCTGGAAATAATTGGACATGATGATGCCCATGCCGGTCAGAGGCAGGGCCATAAACCACGTTCTTAAAGCCCTGGTGCCAAGGGAGATAATCTCGGGATCGCTGTTAAACAGGCTGATGATGAGCTTCGGGAAAAACATGACCGCGATATAGCCGCAGGAGGCGATGATCAAACCGCCTAAAGTGGCATACTTCAGGGTCTCTTTCACCCGGGCGGGCTGCCCGGCCCCGAAATTATAGCTGATCAACGGCTGCTGGCCTTGCGATAATCCGGTGATCGGCATCAAAAGCAGGGTCTGGAAACTGGTGATGATGCCGACCGTCGATAGCGCGATATCCCCGCCGTAACGGCCGACGGTGCCGTTTAAGATGACATTCAAAAGGCTGTTTGACAGCTGCATTAAAAACATCGGCGTGCCCGTGGTCATGATGCCGGTCATGAAATGCCAGTCTGGTATTAAGCTGGCCTTATTGACCGGTAAGATGCAGCGTTTGGAGAAAAGGAAAGCCAGCTGCCAGACGGCGCTTAAGAGCTGTCCGCCGATGGTGGCCAGGGCGGCGCCTTCCATGCCCATATGAAAACGCACGATGAGAATATAATCGAAAAGAATATTAAATCCCGCCCCGATCAGCTGGCTGATCATGGCGTTTTTGGGATTGCCCTGGGCGCGCGAGAAGTTGTTGCCGCACATGGAAACGGCCTGGAACACGGCCCCGTACAAGATGATGGAGAGATAAGCTCTGGCGTGGGGATAAACCTGGGCGCTGGCCCCTAATATTTCGAGCAGCGGGCGCATGAAGAGATTGCCGGCAATCATGAAGATGAGGCCGAAACCAACCGCCAGCAATAAAGCGTTGCCCATATAGCGGCGCGCGTCCTCTCTTTCCTGGCGGCCTAAAGCGATCGAGAAACGGGTCGCGCCGCCCTGTCCGACCATTAAGCTAAGGGCCATTAAGATCAGGGTGACAGGATAGGTGACGGTGATCCCCGCCAGGCCAACCGCGCCTAACTGCGGGGCGTTGCCGATAAACATGCGGTCGACGATATTGTAGATCGCGTTCACCAGCATGCCAATCATCGCCGGTACGGAAAACTCCACCAGGAGCTTTAAGATTTTATCGCTTCGCATGCGCTGTTCATTCACGCGGCATCATCCTTTCCGGCGCCATTATACGGGGTGGCAGGAAAATTGTCAATATGGTATAATAAGAGAGAAAGAAGGGCTTGATATGGCAAAAGAGATCTTGTTGATGTTTCTGACCCTGGCGGCGGGCATGATCTTATTCCGCCTTTTATTTAGTGAAATCGATGTCCGCGGGGCGGTCCGGAGCGGTAATCTGGCTTACTTTCTGCAGTTTGAGGGACCTTTTCAGTACCGCCGGCTGGCCGCCAGCGCCATCACCATCGCGGTGAGTTTTCTTTTGTTCGGGGGCTTTTTCATCATCGCCGAGGGCGGCCTGGTTTATTTTGTTCTGTTTGTCGTTTTGGGGGTGCTCGCCGATTTCATCTCGTCGCTCATTTATCACTATGTCGGGCGCTACCGCTTTAAAAACCGCATTCAGGAAATCCACGCCTATGTCGAGGGATTGAAAGTGGAAATGGAAAAGCCTTATGAGCAGTGGGATATTGACGACCGGGTGAATGCCAATCCGCTGGAGAATATCATCCCTCAGTATTTGCATGAAGAGGATCACATCGCTGTCTTCTCTAGGGACGGCGGCAGTAATCTTTCCCAGTGGCCGCATTACGGGCAGGTTGTTTTCTGCCTGGACCGTCACTATGATGAGGCTGTCAACCGCTTTACCGACACCCCGATCCGCGTCATGCCGATCACCGAGAAGTATCCTTTTAAAGATGAGAGCATGGATATGGTGGTCTGTTACGATGAAGATCTCAATCCCAATGAGGCCGGCCGGATCTTGAAAAGCAACGGCGTCATGCTCATCAGCCAGTGGGGATCGCAGAATCTGGAGGAGCTGTTCATGTTCGCTCAGCCGCGTGTCTACAACCGGGTCTGGAATCTGAATCAGTTAAGCCAGGGTTTTACCAAAATGGGCTATCAGATTCTCGACGGGGCGGAGTACATGGGCGAGATCCGTTTCCGTTCCCTTTCCGCTTTTTATCATTACAACAAGGTTTTCGGTCTTCCGGATATCGCTTTGACCGACCGCTTTGTCAATCAGTACCATTATATTGACAATCAGATTAAAGAAAACGGCTTTTTCACGATGAAACGGCATCATTTCTTTCTGGTTACGAGAAAGGCGGCCATGATCAGTGCGGGCAGTCCGAGTCAACCGTGATACTTATCCGGTGTTCCGTCAGTTTCTGCATTATTATTTAAACGAGCTTTATGATTACATGCCGGATCTTGAGATGGATGCCTATGGCAACTATGACTATCCCGGCGTGCAGGATGTCCTTGATGAGGCGGATGTCCGGGCGTTTCTCTTTCTCGATGAGGGCCGTTATAAAGGGTTTCTCATCCTGACCTCGGGGCGTTATGCCCCGCCGGGCTACGACTACAGCATTCATGAGCTGTATGTCGCCAAACCGTACCGCCGCAAGGGGATTGCCGGGAAGATTCTGGCGGCGTTGTTTAAAAGTTATCCCGGGAAATATTTTGTCATGGAAAATGAGAGAAATGTTCCCGCCATTCGTTTCTGGCATCATTTTTATGAAAAGAAGGAAATCTCCTATGTGGAAAAACGCCGGATGATTGACGGCCAGTCCTGTCTGGTGCAGACATTTTTGATCATTTGATGCAAATAAGGTTCTTATTGAGCCTTATTTTTTATTCTAGGCGGGGGCGGTTTATGATATAATGATCGGGAAAGGGTGGAAAAACGATGAGACTAGAAGCAGTGGCCGCCTGGTGTCACGGGGAACTTTCCGGTATGAAAGATGTCGAAGTCACCGGCTTTACGACGGATTCCCGGGCTGTTCAAGCGGGTAACGTATATATTCCCCTGAAGGGCGAACATTTCGACGGTCATGATTTTATCCCGGACGCTTTTGCCCGCGGGGCCTGCGCGTGTCTGGCCAGCCGGGATGTGGATATTGATCAGCCTGTCATTCGCGTCGCTGATACCCTTCAGGCCCTGCAGATGTTAGCCGCTCATGTCAGGGAACAGTCTAAGGCGACTGTTGTCGCGGTGACCGGCAGCGCCGGCAAAACAAGCACGAGAGACATGATCGCCGCGGTCACCCGGATGAAATATAAAACCTTGCAGACTCAAGGCAATTACAATAATCAGATCGGCCTGCCGTTATCGCTGCTTTCGTGGCGCGATGAGGAGGTCATGGTTTTGGAGATGGGCATGAATCACCGCGGGGAAATCGCCGTGTTAAGCAAGATCGCCAAACCTGACATCGCCGTCATCACCAATGTCGGTACCGCCCATATCGGGTTTTTAGGAAGCCGGGAAAATATCTTAAAGGCCAAAATGGAAATTGTCGAGGGCATGTCTGCAAAGGGCATTCTGATTGTCAATCAGGATAACGATCTTCTCGCCCCTTATGCCACGCCTTATTCATATTCTTTAAATGAAGTGGAAAATATTGAACTTTTAAAAGAAAAAAGCCGCTTTGTCTATCACGGGGTTGATTTTGAGATTCCCCAGCCGGGCAAATATGCCATCAGCAATGCCCTGGCGGCTATCAAAGTCGGCGAGGTGTTAAAGGTCCCTTATCAGGATATGCGAGAGGCTTTAAAGAACGTTCAGGTGACCGCCAAACGTCTCGATATTTTGCACTTGCCTGATGACATCACCGTGCTGGACGGTTCATACAACGCCAATCCCGATTCCATGACCGCCAGTCTGACGGTGTTGAAAAACCTCGGAAAGCGGAGAATCGCTGTTTTGGGAGATATGCGGGAACTGGGGGAGTACAGCGCGAAAATGCATGGTGAGATCGGCCCGGCGGTGGATGAGGCCGGGGTGGATATTCTGATCTGCGTCGGGGAGGAATCACGGGAAATCGCTCAGCACTGTCACGCTCCTAATATCTTTACCGCCGCTGATAACATCGAAGCCTGGCAGTATTTAGAAAAATGTCTGCAAAGCCATGACGCGGTTCTGGTGAAGGGTTCCAACAGCATGAGACTGTCCGAAATCGTTTTGAAAATAAAGGAGAAATATGCCCATGAGTAAAGAGAAATGCCTGATTATCGCCGGCGGGCAGAGCACGGAGCATGCCGTGAGCCGCATGTCGGCGACCTCGGTGCTGAAAGAGCTGGATGAATCCCGGTATGAGAAGGCCGCGGCTGGTATCACGAAAGACGGCACATGGTATTTGCTGGCGGATGATATCGCGGATCTGACCCGGGAAGACTGGCTAAAAGGGGCGGACCGTATATCTGATCTGATGGCTTTTTTAAAAAGCTTTGATGTCGTCTTTCCGGTGCTGCACGGTTTGTACGGGGAGGACGGCACCATTCAGGGGCTGCTTGAATTAGCGCGCGTGCCTTATGTCGGCTGCCGGGTATTGTCCTCGGCCTGCTGCATGGATAAGATTTATACCAAGATGCTTTTAAATCAGGCCGGCATCCGCCAGGTTCCTTATGTTTACATCAAAAAGAAAATATCAGGGGAACTGGTCGCGGTTGATGAGCAGTTTGACGATCATGAGGATTATCTTGATTTTGTCGAGAAGAAGATCGGGTATCCCTGTTTTGTGAAACCGTCTAATTCGGGATCCTCGGTGGGCTGCGCGAAAGCGAAGAACAGAATTGAATTACAGGACGCTGTCGCTTTGGCCGCCCGTTATGACGCCAAGATTCTCGTTGAGCGAGAGGTCGACTGCCTCGAGCTGGAAACCGCCGTGCTCGGTAATGATGATCCCAAGGTCAGCGAGGTGGGGCAGATCCTGCCGCACGGGGAGTTTTATTCCTATGAGTCCAAGTATGAGGATGAGCAGTCGGCTGTCTGCATTCCCGCCCGTGTTGATAAAACGATTCGCGAAGAGATTCGCAGTATCGCTTTAAAGGCCTTCAAGGTCATGGACTGCCAGGGCCTGGCGCGCGTCGACTTTTTTCTCGATAAAAAAGACGGCGGGATTTATTTGAATGAAATCAACAGCATGCCCGGGTTTACCGGCATCAGCATGTATCCCAAGCTCTGGATGGACGCCGGCTACAAGTACGCGGATTTAATCACGGAACTGTTGACCCTGGCGAAAAATGGCAGAAGATTATATGAATAAACTTTATCACGGGATCAACCGTTTAATCCATTACGGGCTCACCAATGAACTTATCGATGAGTATGAGGTGGATTACGCGGTTAATCTTTTACTCGATTTGTTTCATCTCGATCATTTTGAATATGAGGACATCAGCGAGACACTTAGTGAGCCTAGTGATATTTTAGCGGAGCTGACAGATCATATCGAAAGTCCGGTGGAAAAGGATCTTTTCGCGGGGCGGATCATGAACACGATCACGCCGCGGCCCGCGACGGTGATTTCCCGCTTTCGCGACGATTACGCCAAAGATCCTAAACTCGCGACGGATCATTATTACGCTTTTTCTATCGCTACCAATTATATCCGCAAGGCGCGGGTGGACCGCAATATCCGCTGGACCGGCACGAATGATTACGGCAATCTGGAAATTTCCATCAATTTATCCAAGCCGGAAAAAGATCCCCGCGATATCGCCAGAGCGCGAAATGTCAAAAGCAGCGGTTATCCCAAGTGTCTGTTGTGCAAGGAGAATGTCGGGTTTTGCGGGGATTTGAACCGCGATACGCGGCTGACGCACCGCGTCATCCCGCTGAATTTGAATGATCAGCCTTATTACCTGCAGTATTCTCCTTATGTTTACTACAATGAGCACTGCATCGTCTTTCATGAAGAGCATAAACCGATGAAGATTGACCGCGGGACGTTCGCGAATATCCTGGAATTTGTGCGTCAGTTTCCTCATTATATG
>CAZQRT010000007.1:12758-27571 GCA_964596105.1 uncultured Erysipelotrichales bacterium
CATCAGGCGATCACCCCGATCGCGCGAAAAAACGGGTCTTGTTATGAGCTGGATCTCGTCTTGCGCAACAACCGCACGAGTTCTATTTATCCGGACGGGATTTTTCATCCCCATCCGGCCTGCCATCATATCAAAAAAGAGAATATCGGTCTCATTGAAGTGATGGGTCTGGCGATTTTGCCGGGGCGCTTGAAGACAGAGCTGGAACTTTTGGGAAAGGCTTTATTGGGTCAGATCGATTTTGATGACGAGCCTTCTTTGGAAAAACACCGCGCCTGGTATGAGGAGTTAAAAAAACTGCCTTATCATGAGGGGCTGTTAGAAGAAGAAGTTGTGAAAGTGTTTACCACCGTCCTGGAAGATGCCGGGGTGTATAAATTAAAAGAGGAGAGCGGGCGTCTGGGTGTGCGGCGTTTCATCCGGGCCGCGAAAGGAGAGTATCATGAAAGATTTCACTGAAAAGTTTCCCGAGCTGTACGTTGATGAATCGCGGTTTCCCGTTCAGAAGGAACGCTGTTTAAAGATTTTAAATACCTTTGAACATCCTGAGGAGGTCATGATTTTCAGCGCCCCGGGCCGCACCGAGATCTGCGGCAATCATACCGATCATCAGCACGGGCATGTCCTGGCCGCGGCGGTTAATCTGGACGCGCTGGCTTTTGTGACGAAAAGCGACAAGATATCCATCATCAGCGACGGCAAGGCTTTGCCTGATATCGATGACAGTGCTAAAAGAGATGATGAAAAAGGCACCAGCGAAAGCCTGGTGCGGGGCATGGTGCAGGGTTTTAAAGATCACGGGTTGCGGACCGGGGGCTTTCAGGCTGTCATCACCAGCGATGTGCTGGTCGGGG
The DNA here is from genome assembly GCA_964596105.1 of uncultured Erysipelotrichales bacterium. GTDB lineage: Bacteria > Bacillota_I > Bacilli_A > Erysipelotrichales > Coprobacillaceae > CAJUOR01. The sequence continues at coordinate 13,613 of CAZQRT010000007.1, forward strand.
CCGGGCTTTCCAGTTCGGCGTGCTTTGAGGTTCTGATCGGCACGATCCTCTCCCATCTTTATAATGACGGGCAGGTTGATCCGGTGACGATCGCCAAGATCGGGCAGTACGCGGAAAATGAGTATTTCGGCAAGCCTTGCGGGCTTATGGATCAGTGCGCCTGCGCCTGCGGCGGGCTGGTGGCCATCGATTTTGAGAATCCTTCCGAACCGGTTGTCACGCCGCTCGCTTTTGATTTAGCGGGCCGCGGGTATTCTTTGTGTGTCGTGGATACCGCGGGCAGTCATGCCGATTTAACGGCGGAATATGCCGCGGTGCCTGCGGAGATGAGTCAGGTGGCCGCCTGTTTTGGGAAAAGCACGCTGCGCGAGGTTGATTTTCCGGATTTTCTTTCCCGTTTTCAGGATGTTCGCGCTTCCTGCGGGGATCGCGCGGCCTTAAGAGCCTGGCATTTTTTCAAGGAGGATGAAAGAGCGGTATTAGCCGCCAAGGCGCTGGTTCATGAGGATCTCGCTGAATTTTTGCACATCATTCAGCAGTCCGGGGACAGTTCCTTTAAATATCTTCAAAATGTCTACGCGCCAAAAGACTACAAAAATCAGTCGATAGCCGTGGCGCTGGCGCTGGCCGAGCATTTTCTCGCCGGGCAGGGGGTCTGCCGCGTCCATGGCGGCGGTTTCGCGGGAACGATTCTCGCCATCATGAAAAATGAGGCCAGGGACCGCTTTGTCGCGGGGATGGAAAAGGCCCTGGGACCCGGGTGCTGTCATGTCCTGCAGGTCCGGCCCGCCGGAGGCGTGAGAGTGGCATGAGGGCGGTCGTCTTTGATTTTAACGGCACGCTGTTTGTCGATCATGACAAGCAGGAGCATGCCTGGTCGGACATCGCGGCGGAAATTACCGGGCGGAGGATTTCCTGGGATGAGTTGAAGAACCGTTTTAACGGCGTGCTGAATGAGGCGATCATCGCGGATTTAATGAATCATCAGGGTGATCCCGGGATCTACCATGAGTATTCTTTGAAAAAAGAAGCGCTCTACCGCCAGTACTGCCGGGCGGATCAGGCGGGATTTCACCTGGTCAAAGGCGCCGAGCAGTACTTTGATGATCTCAAGGCTCATCATATCCCGATGGCGATCGCCAGTGCCTCGATTCGTGAAAACATTGACTTTTTTGTCACGAGCTTTCATCTCGACCGGTGGTTTGATGAGATCATCTATGACGACGGCAGTTTTCAAAATAAGGTGGATATGTATCAGAAGGTGTTAACCTTTTTTTCCGGCCGGGATGTGCTGGTTTATGAGGATTCCCCTTCCGGGATCCGGGACGCTTACGAGGCCGGAATTAGGGAGATCGTGCTGGTCGATCCTCTGGGAAACAATGAAGATTTAATAACGATGCCCGGCGTGATCCGCCGCATCGAGGAGTTCAGCCATGAAAGAATCGAATGACGGATTAAGATTAATTGAAAAAAGCAAGAAGGGATTCTTTCATCTCATCTTTTCCCGCATGGGGTTAATCATCGTCCTGTTAGCTTTGCAGGTGCTCTTTCTGTTTTCCATTTTCCGGTGGCTGGAGAATTTTGTCCCGCATATCTTAGGCGGAACGCTGCTCTTTACCCTGGGCATGGTGATTTATTTATTAAACACGTCGATGGATCCCAGCGCGAAGATTACCTGGCTGGTGGTCATCGCCCTGCTGCCGGTCTTTGGCAGTCTGTTTTTCCTGTTTACCATCAGCGATATCGGGCACAGCACTTTGAAGAAGCATTACGCCCAGGTTGCCAAAGACACGAAAAACATGCTCACCCAGGATGAATCGGTTCGTATGGAGCTAAAAAAAGAGGCGCCGCTGGCGGATGCCATGGCGAATTATGTCGCTTCCACCGGCTGCTTTCCGGTCTATCAAAACTGCGCGGTCAAGTATTTCCCTTTAGGGGAAGATAAATACGAGGAGCTTCTGGTCCAGCTGGAGCGGGCCGAGAAGTTCATCTTTCTGGAGTATTTCATCATTAAGGAAGGCATCATGTGGGGGAATGTGCTCGATATCCTCGCCCGCAAGGTCAAGGAGGGCGTGGAGGTCCGCCTGATGTATGACGGCACGGACGAGTTCACCAATCTGCCTCATGATTATCCGCGCCGCCTGGAAAAGCTCGGCATTCGCTGCAAGGTGTTCGCGCCGCTCGTGCCGGTTATTTCCACCCATTACAATTACCGCGATCACCGCAAGATTCTGGTGATCGACAACCGCGTGGCCTTTACCGGCGGCGTCAATCTCGCCGATGAGTATATCAACCGCCAGGTGCGCTTCGGGCACTGGAAGGATACCGCGGTGATGGTGGAAGGTCCGGCGGTTTCCAGTTTTACTCTGATGTTTTTACAGATGTGGAATATGGATAAAGAGGAATACGATCTGGACAGTTATTTAAAGCCAAGCCTGCCGCTGTCCGCTCCGGGCTTTGTGATGCCTTACGGCGACTGCCCGGTTGACGGGGACAAGGTCGGGGAAACGGTTTACATGAGCATGCTGGAGAGGGCGGAGCGCTATGTTCATATCATGACGCCTTATCTGATTTTGGACGGGGAGCTGGAAACCAGCCTGCGCTACTGCGCGCGGCGCGGCGTGGATGTCAAGCTGATTCTGCCCGGGATTCCTGATAAAAAGGCGGCTTACGCCCTCGCCAAAATGCATTACGCCTCGTTATTAAAAGAGGGCGTCAAGATTTACGAGTACACGCCGGGTTTTGTCCACGCCAAGGTTTTCAGTGTCGATGACAAGGAAGCGGTGGTCGGGACGATCAACCTGGATTACCGCAGCCTGTATCATCATTTTGAATGCGCTTTGTGGATGCGCGATGTGTCCTGTCTGGCGGATATTGAGAAGGATTTTCAGGAAACCCTGGAGAAATGCCGGGTTGTCAATAAGAAGAATATCTGGGATGGCTATAAGAGTCTGAAACCGTGGGGTTATCTCTTAAAGGTCGTCGCACCATTGTTATGAGGTGAGTCATATGAAAAAGTTGGATTTCCGGACCGTCATGACGGTTACTTTCGGAATTTGTCTGGCCAGTGTTTTTATCACCCTGCTGATGAACGCGCCGCGGATTTTCGCTTATGTCGGATCGATCCTGCAGGCCCTGGCGCCGGTCCTTTACGGCATGGTGCTGGCTTATCTTTTGTGCCCGATTACCAAGAAGATCGAACAGAAATTTTCCGCGAACCGGGCGGTATCGGTCGCGCTGACGATCGCGGTCACGGTCATTTTAGTGGTTTTGTTTACGTTCATGGTGATCCCGCAGCTGGTCAACGGCATCGCCGATTTAGTCAACCGTCTGCCGGGACTGATTGAGAACGCGCTGAAGGTTCTCGAGGATTATCTCGTCACCAGCGGCCAGGACCCGACCTCGCTGATGGAATGGGTGAAAGATATCGAGACCTATTTGAGCAACTGGCTCTCGGATAATATCCTCACCGCGGTCAACCAGGCCAGCAAGAGCATTTTCTCGATCGGCAACTTCATCGTGAAACTGATGATGACGGTCATGGTGACCATCTATCTGCTGCTTGACCGCGAGCGGTATCTGGCGCAGGTGAAAAAGTTCTTCTTCGCGGTTTGCCCGAGTGAGCGCTGGCAGCAGTGGATGCTTCAGGCCGCCAAGAAAACCAATGAGATTTTCAGCGGTTTTATCTCCGGCAAGGTGCTTGATTCGGTGATCGTCGGCGTCATCTGCTTTATCGGCTTAACGCTGTTAAGGATGCCGTATGTGCTTTTGATCAGCGTCGTGGTCGGCGTCACCAATGTCATCCCGATGATCGGTCCTTTGATCGGGGCGATCCCGAGCGCTTTTCTGATCCTTTTGATCTCACCGGTCAAATGTCTGATCTTTATCGTCTTCATCACTTTGCTGCAGCAGGTGGACGGCAATATCATCGGCCCGAAGATTCTCGGCAACACGACCGGTCTGTCTTCTTTCTACGTGGTTGTGGCGATGCTCCTTTTCGGCAAGCTGTTAGGTTTTGCCGGCATGGTTGTCGGCGTGCCGCTCTTCGCGACGATCTACTATCTCGTCAAGGAAGTGGTCAACTATTCGCTGGCCAGGCAGGGCAAGTCAACCAGGACCAAGGATTATATTTAAGAGAGCCGCGGCTCTCTTTTTTTGTTTAGTATCAGTAAATTTATTATTAAAAATATCAAATCCGCTTGCAATTCATCGGAGAACCGCTATAATGGACTCGTTCAGTAAATTAAACTTTTAGTTTAGTAGGTGATCTTGTGGATATTGGTAAGAAGCTGAAGGATTTAAGGATTCGCAATGATTTGACCCTGGCCCAGCTGGCCAGCCGCAGTGAGTTGACCAAAGGTTTTTTAAGTCAGGTGGAAAGAAATCTCACCAGTCCCAGCATCTCCACCCTGGAAGACATTCTCGAGGCTTTGGGAACAAATCTTTCGGAGTTTTTCCGGGAGGAGGATGAGCAGCAGCTGGTGTTTTCCCGGCAGGATTTCTTTGTCGATGACAGCCGCGGCGACGCCCGCATTGAGTGGGTCATTCCCAATGCCCAGAAAAATGAGATGGAGCCGATTCTTTTGACTTTGCAGGCCGGCGCGAAGAGCATGGAGATGGCCTGCCATGAGGGCGAGGAGTTCGGCTATGTGTTAAAGGGGACGCTGACGCTGGTCGTGGAAAACCGGCGTTACCGCATGAAGGCGGGCGAGACGTTTTATATGGACGGGCGCCGTTCGCATTACTTGGTGAACAGCGGCAGCGGGGAGGCCAGGATTCTCTGGATCACAACCCCGCCGATGTTTTAGAAAGGGTGATGGACATGGAGGAGAAGGTTCTGATTTCATTTCGCGATATCGTCAAGGAGTTTGACGGCCAGGTGGTGTTAAAGGGCATCAATCTGGATATTTACGAAAATGAGTTTGTGACACTGCTCGGGCCGAGCGGCTGCGGCAAGACGACGCTGTTAAGGATTCTGGGCGGTTTTCTCGATGCCACCGAGGGCACCGTGATTTTTGACGGCAAGGATATCGCCAAGGTCCCGCCTTACAAGCGCGAGCTGAACACGGTCTTTCAAAAGTACGCGCTGTTTCCCCATATGACCGTCTACCAGAACATCGCTTTTGGTTTGAAGATCAAAAAGATGAGCAAGGATGTCATCGCCCAGAAGGTCATGAAGATGTTGAAGCTGATCGGGCTGGAGGGCTATGAGGATAAAAATGTCACGCTGTTATCGGGCGGCCAGCAGCAGCGCGTGGCGATCGCCCGGGCTTTGGTGAATGAGCCCAAGGTGCTTTTACTGGATGAGCCTTTAGGGGCGCTCGATTTGAAACTGCGCAAGGAGATGCAGTATGAGCTGAAACGCATTCAGCAGGAGGTCGGCATCACCTTTATCTATGTCACCCATGACCAGGAAGAGGCTTTGACGATGTCGGACAAGATCGTGGTCATGCGTGACGGCGAGATCCAGCAGACGGGCACCCCGGCGGAAATCTATAATGAGCCGAAAAACCGCTATGTGGCCAACTTTATCGGTGAGAGCAATATCGTCGAGGGCGAGATGGTGGAGGACTACCGGGTGCGCTTTGATGATCAGACTTTTGACTGCGTGGATGCCGGGTTTAAAGATCATCAGCCGGTCGATGTGATCATCCGCCCCGAGGATATCGATATCGTCGAGCGCGGCCAGGGCCAGCTGTCGGGAGAGGTTTTAAGCGTGCTTTTCAAGGGTGTGCATTATGAGGTCATGGTGGAAACGGTGGCCGGCACGAGTGTGACGGTGAACATGCATGTCATTTCCAACCGCGATGTCAGCGGGGATCACGGCCGGGAGATGATCAGCGCCAATGATTTCTATGTCGATATCGAGGATTTGAAGGATCTCGATGACAAGGAGATTGTCGCCCGGGCGGATGCCCAGGCCTGGAATCCGGAAACGGATGAATATATTTCCATCGCGAAGATTGAGTATGATATAAAGCCGGAAATCGGCACGTATCCGGTGACGTTTAAAACCGCCGGTCATACCGCGGTGACCCGCCAGATCTTTGTCGTGAATCAGCCTTTCGTGAAAAATGAGAAGGCGGATGAGGGCATCATGGCTTTTAATTTCTTCAAGACGGTTGATGAGATTAAGGAGTCGGTGGCGCTCGACACGGATCTGAAAACCTGGGCGAACGCTCAGGCCTGGAAGCTGTCGGATGAGTCGCAGTCGGTCGGGATGACCGTGGAGTATGATTTTGATGACGCGAATATTACCGAGGGGGTTTATCAGGTGACTTTCTGGACGACGGGCCGGGAGTTCAAGATTCACACCACGGACTATGTGGAGGAAGGCAAAAAGGTCGGTTTAGCTTTCGGTCCCGAGGATATTCATGTCATGGAGAAGATGAGCCATTAAGATGAAGAAGTTTCAGACACTGGTGGCCCCTTATGTGGTGTGGATGGCGCTGATGATTGTTTTCCCGATGGTTCTGATTACGCTTTACGCCTTTTCCGCCGAGGGCAACTCTTTTTTGCAGTTTCGTTTTACCCTGGCTCATTTTATCAAGTTCTTTACCGACAAGGACTTTTTGATGATTTTGTACCGTTCCGTCATGATCGCTGTCAAAACGACGGTTATCTGTGTGCTGATTGGTTATCCGGTCGCTTATTTTATCGCTTTCAGCAGCCCGAAGGTGCGTAATGTTTTAATGCTGGCGATCACGCTTCCGATGTGGATCAATATGCTGGTGAGGACGTACGCCTGGATCGGCATTCTCACCAAGGGCGGCCTTGTCAGCAAGGTGCTCGGGATTTTCGGGATGGCGGATGTGGAGCTTCTGTATACCGAAGGGGCGGTCCTGCTGGGAATGGTTTATAATTTCATTCCTTTTATGATTTTACAGATCAACAGCGCCCTGATGAAGATGGATCCGGCTCTTTTAGAGGCGGCTAATGATCTTGGGGCCAACCGGTTTCAGGCTTTCTGGCGGGTGACGTTTCCGCTCTCGCTTTCCGGCGTGGTCAGCGGCATTACCCTCGTTTTCCTGCCCGCGGTGAGTTCGTTTTTCATTCCGAAGCTTTTAGGCGGGGGCAAGTTTTTCCTGATCGGTAATGTTATCGAGAATCAGTTTATCACGGTTGGCGAGTGGAATTTCGGCAGCGCGATTTCTCTGGTTATGGCGGCTTTGATGATGCTGAGCATGGCGCTGATCCGCAAGCTTGAGGCGCGTGACGGAAGGAGTGAGGGCTGATGAAGAAGCGTTACTGGGGCCGGCTGTTAATGGTCCTCATCCTGATTTTCTTCTATCTGCCGATTGTCTTCATGATGGTTTTCTCTTTTAACGAGAGCAAGTCGCTGACGAATTTCACCGGGTTTTCCTGGCAGTGGTATGAGCGGATGTTCGCCAATCGCGAGATGATGAACTCGCTTTATGTGACGGTGGCGGTCGCCTTGATCGCGACGGTGGTTTCCACGTTTGTCGGGACGATGACCGCGATCGGGCTCTCGAAGTGCGGCAAAGTGGTGAAAAGCCTCATTTTGCAGTGCAATGATTTTCCGATTATGAATCCTGAGATCGTGACCGCGATCGGGATGATGCTTCTGTTTGTGACGTTTCATATCGAGCGCGGGTTTATGACGATGCTTCTGGCGCATATCGCGTTTTGTATTCCTTATGTGATTTTGAGTATCATGCCGCGCATGCGGGCGCTGGATCCGGATTTGGCTGACGCGGCGATGGATCTCGGGGCGACGCCCTGGCAGGCGATCACCAGGGTACTGGTGCCGCAGCTCATGCCGGGCATCGTGGCCGGGGCTTTAATTGCCTTCACGATGTCTTTTGATGATTTTATCATTTCCTATTTTGCCACCGGCAACGGGGTGAAGAATTTAAGCATCATGGTCTACACCATGAGCAAGCGTGTCAATCCTTCAATTAACGCGATTTCCACGCTGGTTGTCGTGATGATCACCGTGGCTTTAATAGTCGTGAATGTGTTACCGTTATTACGTCATAGAAGGGGGAAGAATAATGAAAAAGGTTCTGTTTAGTCTGCTTTGTCTTCTGGTTGTTTTGACCGGCTGCGGGGGCGGCGGGGATCAGGAGGACAAGCCTTATGCCGGCCAGGAGCTCCATCTGTACAACTGGGGCGAGTATATGGGGGAGAACTTTATCTCCGGTTTTGAGGAGCAGACCGGGGCGAAGGTGATTCCGGATTATTTTGACTCCAATGAGACCATGTACACCAAGGTCGCCCAGGGCGATGAGTCTTTTGATATTCTCGTGCCGAGTGATTATATGATCGAGCGGCTTATGCAGGAGGATTTGCTGCAGCCGCTTGACAAGAGCAAGATCACCTGCATGGATGAGCTGTATGAGGGTGTGGTCGGACTGCCTTATGATCCGAATAATGACTACTCCATTCCTTACTTCTGGGGCTCGGTCGGCATTGTTTATGACAAGACGAAGGTCACGGAAGAGGAGCTGAAGGAGAAGGGTTTCAATATTTTCCTCGATACCAAGTACAAGGGTGATATCTACCTGTATGATTCCGAGCGCGACAGCTTCATGATGGCGCTGAAGGCGCTGGGATATTCCATGAACACCACCGATGAGAATGAGCTCAATGAGGCTTATGAGTGGCTTTTGCAGTGTGTGAACACGATGTCGCCGGAGATTGTCACCGATGAGATCATCGACAATATGGCGCAGGCCCGCAAGGCGCTCGGTCTGATTTATTCCGGGGACGCGGCTTACTGCATGATGGAAAATGAGAATATCGGTTTCTATATGCCGGAAACGGGCACGAACATGTGGTCGGACGGCATGGTGATTCCGAAAAACGCCAAGAATCCGGAGCTGGCTCACGAGTTTATCAATTACGCGTCGAGTTACGAGGCGGCGCTGGACAATTCCAGCTATGTCGGATATTCCTCAAGCAACAAGCAGGTTTTGGAGGAGCTGGCTAATGGCGACTACAAGGATATCAACGCTTATCTGCCTAGCCGCGACAATCCGAATGACGAGGTTTTCCGCTATGACGCGGAGACTAGAAAGGTCATCGCGAATTTGTTCAGTAAGGTGAAGGCGGCCGCCAGTAACGCTCATTAAAAGGGTCCTTTGAGGATCCTTTTTTTAAAAGCTTGATTATCGTATGGACTCGCTATATAATCTTTTTTAATGTTGTGGTGAGAAATTATGGAAGTGGCGTTTTGTGAAGGGATTTTTGATGAGGATATCGCTTTTGTGGTGATCATCGCCCGCTACCAGGGCAAATATGTTTTTTGCCGCCACCATTTGCGCGAAACGTGGGAGCTTCCGGGCGGGCACCGGGAACCGGGCGAATCGCTGGATGAGGCGGCGCGGCGGGAACTGGAAGAGGAGACCGGGGCGCTGGAATTTGATTGTTCGCGGATCGGGCAGTATTTTGTGGATGGCAAAACCCGCGTGAATCCCGCCGGAGGTTTGTCTTACGGCGCGATTTATGAGGCTGATATCAAAACCTTTGGTGAGCTTCGTTACGAGATCGCGGAGATCGCTTTGTGTGATCAAGCGCCGTCTCATCTGACTTATCCCCTCATTCAGGGTTTTTTGATTGATCATTTTGTGCGTTAAAGGAGAGGCGGCATGTCATTTTTTGATTTGTTTGTGATCGGCGTGGGGCTGTCGATGGACGCTTTTGCCGTCGCGGTGTGCAAGGGGCTGTCTTTGCAAAAGCTTTCGTGGTCAAAGGCCGCTTTAGTAGGGGCGTATTTCGGGGCTTTTCAGGCCGGCATGCCTTTATTGGGGTATTTGCTGGGGACGAGTTTTAAGAATTTCATTACCGCCATCGATCACTGGATCGCTTTTATACTTCTGACGGTCATCGGTTTAAATATGATCAAGGAGTCCCGGAACAAAGATGAAACGGGCATCGATGATGATTTAAGCGTGAAAACCATGGTTTTACTGGCGATTTCCACGAGTATCGACGCTTTAGCGGTGGGCTGTTCTTTCGCTTTTCTGAATGTGAATATTTTTCAGGCCGTGACGATTATCGGGATCACCACGTTCGTTTTGTCTATGGCGGGGGTTTATATCGGTCATCTTTTTGGCATGAGGTACCGCCAGGGGGCGGAGCTCGCGGGCGGCGTCATTCTGATTTTGATGGGGACGAAGATTTTACTGGAGCATTTGGGCATTCTTTAGCATTTGTTTCAAAAGCGTGATATAATAAGGGATGAAAGAAGGTTACAGGATGACAAAAATTGATATATTTTCAGGTTTTTTAGGAGCCGGCAAGACAACTTTGATCAAGAAATTAATCGCGGAGGCTTATCAGGATCAGAAGCTGGTGCTGATTGAGAATGAGTTTGGCGATATCGGCATTGACGGCGGTTTTTTGAAGGATGCCGGCATTGAGATCAGGGAGATGAATTCGGGCTGTATCTGCTGCTCGCTGGTCGGGGATTTTAAAGAGGCTTTGAAGAAGGTTCTGGCGGAGATGAAGCCGGACCGCATTTTGATTGAACCGTCCGGCGTGGGCAAGCTTTCCGATGTCATCGCGGCGGTGAAGTCGATCGAGGATGACGCCCCGGCGGTGCTGGATCATTTCGTGACGGTGGTGGATGTTCAGAAGTGCCGTCTGTATATGAAGAATTTCGGCGAGTTTTTCAATGACCAGATCGCGTGTGCCAAGACGATTATTTTAAGTCGCACGCAGCTGGTTTCTGAGGAGAAGCTGGAGCAGGCGGTCGCGATGATTCGCGAGAAGAATGATCAGGCGCGGATTTTGACGACGCCGTGGGATCAGCTTGCGGCGGCGAAGATTGTCGAGGCGATGGATGCCAGCGACATGACGATTTCCGAGGAGCTGTTACAAGAGGCGGAAAGGCATCATCTGGAACATGAGCATGAGCATCATCATGACCACGATCATGAGCATGACCATGATCACGAGCATGACCATCATCACCACCATCATCATCATGATGCCGATGAGATCTTCCAGACCTGGGGATGCGAGACCGCCAAGGCCTTTGACAAGGAGCATCTGGAACATATCTTAGCGGCTCTCAATGATGAGAAGTATGGTCAGGTATTAAGAGCGAAGGGCATTGTCGCCAGCAAGGACGGATCGGACTGGCTGTATTTTGATCAGGTTCCTGAGGAGTCTGAGGTCCGTTTGGGCGCGCCGGATTATACCGGCCGGATCTGTGTGATCGGCGCTGATTTAAAGACCGAAGCGATCGCTGATTTGTTCATGGGAGAATAAAATATGGATATCCCGGTATATCTTTTCACGGGCTTTCTGGAAAGCGGCAAGACCTCTTTCATTCTCGACGCGCTGTTTGAGCAGAATTTCAATGAGGGGGACAAGTGTCTGATAATCGCCTGTGAAGACGGTGAAGTGGAGTATGATGAAAAAAAGCTGAGGGCGAAGAACTGTTTTGTCGAGTTTGTGACCGATGTTGATGATTTTAATACCGAAACCTTGCAGTATTTACAAAACAAATATCATCCCCTGATGGTCATGATTGAGTTTAACGGCATCTGGTCTCTGGCGGAGGTTTTCGGGCGTCTGCGTTTTCCTGATGACTGGGCTTTGGCGCAGGTGGTGTCGACGGTTGACGCTTCCACTTTTAATAACTATTTAGGCAACATGCGTTCCATCATGTATGAGCAGCTGGCTGATTCCGAGATGATCGTCTTTAACCGCTGCAGTGAGAACACCAAGAAATCTTTCCTGCGCTCCAATATCAAGGCCATCAATAAGACGGCGCAGATTATTTATGAGTCGGTGGACGGTTCGGTGAATTCTCTGCCGGAGGACGCTCTGCCTTATGATATTGAGGCGCCGTTCATCGATGTGTCTGATGATGATTACGGGCTCTGGTATGTGGATGCCCTGGATCATCCCGAGCGTTATGTCGGCAAGCGTGTGAAGGTGAAGGGCAAGGCTTATGCCCCGATGGATGACAGCATCGCGGATCATTCGTTTGTTCTGGCGCGGCTGGCGATGGTGTGCTGCGCCCAGGATATGCAGCCGATCGGGTTTTTATCTTACTGGGAGCATGCCGGCAAGCTCATGGATGAGGAATGGGTGCAGGTGGACGCGGTGATGGATTCGGTTTATGATCCTGATTATCAGTGTGATGTCCCGGTTTTGAAGGTGGAGAATTTAAAGGTTGTTCCCCCTTTAACAAACGAGCTGGTGACTTTCAGTTAAGCGCGGATAGGTCCGCGCTTTTTGTTTTGGAAAATAAAAAAAGCCTGATCAACAGGCTCAATAAAGGTAGCTTGGGACATACATATTCAAAAGGGTGCCGCCATGGTGCTTGAGGTATTCGGCGAGCTGCTGCATGCAGTTTTCCTCGCGTTTTTTCTGGGCGCTGGGATCATTGGGCTCGAGGCTCACCTGGTAGGATTCCGGGATGAAGATCTGGGTCCAGTCGGCGCATGTTTCATCGGGGATCGCGGTGGCCAGGGTGCCCTGCTGGCTGCTGAAGAAATAATGAATGTCCATGCCGTCGTAGAACGCGATGCAAGACTGGAATACGCAGTGCCGGTTTTCTTTGCCTTCCATCAGTTTCATGATGCCCTGGATGCCGATGGTTTCCAGCACGTAGCGGTAATGGGTCCCGGGAAACTGCCCTAACGCTTCCACGTTCAGGCTGTTGGCCATGACAAAGCAAGGTTCTTTGACCTCACGGTAGGCCTGTTCCACGCGGGTTCTGGCGATATCCTGCAGGCTGTCGTGGGAGTAGATCTCGTTCCGGTAGCTCGTTTTGATTAACTGCAGGGAATGAACCGGCAGGTAGCGTATCGCGTCTTGATAATAACGCTCATCGTTGGTGACAAAAACGATTCTTTTCATTGTTATCTCCCCGCTTTCTATAGTTTATTATACTATGTTTTTAAAACTATGCTATAATGAATTCGCGATTTTTGTGCAAAAAAAGGACGTGACTGATATGTATATCGATGGCAAAAAAACCGCCGCCAAGATTCAGGAAAAGGTGCGGGAAGAGGTTGTAGAATTGCAGGCAGTTTATGGCCGGGCGCCTTGTCTGGCGGTCATTCTCGTCGGGGATGATCCCGCCAGCCAGGTCTATGTGAGAAACAAAGAAAGGGCCTGTAAGAAAGTGGGGATCACGAGCCTTTTTATTCACAAGGAGGCAACATTAAAAGAGGATGAGCTTCTGGCTTTGATTGACGCTTACAATGAGGATCCGGCGGTGGACGGGATTTTAGTGCAGCTGCCTTTACCGGACCATATCGATGAGATGAAAGTGATCGAGCGCATTTCGCCCTCAAAGGATGTCGACGGTTTTCATCCTGAAAGCATCGCGGGGCTGTTTCTGGACCGGGACACTTTTCAGCCTTGTACCCCGTTAGGCGTCATGGCTTTACTGGATGAGATCGGCTGCTGCTTAGATGGTAAGGAGGTTGTGGTCGTGGGCCGCAGTCACAATGTCGGCAAACCGATCGCGATGCTCTGTCTAAGAAGAAACGCCACCGTGACGATCTGTCATTCCCATACCAGTGATCTGGCGGCCGTGACAAAACGGGCGGATGTCCTGATCGTCGCCGCGGGCAAAGAAAAACTGATCGGTCCCGATCATGTCAAAGAGGGCGCGGTGGTGATTGATGTCGGCATCAACCGCATGGCTAATGGCAAACTTTGCGGCGATGTGGATACCGAAGCGGTCAAGGACAAGGTATCAGCCATCACGCCGGTGCCGGGCGGGGTCGGTCCGATGACCGTGGCCATGCTCATGAGTAATACCGTGCGGGCCTTCCGGAAAAGGATGGAGAAATAAATATGAATTATCATCTGCATGATATTGTGGAAATGAAGAAGCCGCATCCCTGCCATAAATCCACGCAGTGGGAGATTGTGCGGATGGGCGCGGATATTAAAATCAAATGTCTGGGATGCGGGGCGGTCATCATGCTTCCCCGTCATGAGTTTGAGCGCAAGTTGAAAAAGATC
>CAZQRT010000007.1:27671-32102 GCA_964596105.1 uncultured Erysipelotrichales bacterium
CGGGGCGGTCATCATGCTTCCCCGTCATGAGTTTGAGCGCAAGTTGAAAAAGATCATCATTTCTCAAGAAGCTTAGGCTTCTTTTTTTTCTGTTTCTGAAAACGCTTTACTTTTAAATTTTTTTGAAGTGATTTATAATATCTTCAGGAGGTATATTATGGAACATTTAAAATTGAAACCATTCCCGAAAGATTTCTTATGGGGCGCCAGCACGTCGGCTTATCAGGTCGAGGGCGCCTATGATGAGGACGGCAAGGGACTGTCCGTTTCCGATGTCGCTCCGATTCCCGAGGGAACCACGGATTTTAAGGTCGCCAGCGATCATTATCATCACTACAAGGAAGATATCGCGCTTCTGGCGGAGATGGGCTTTAAGGAGTACCGTTTCTCGATTGCCTGGCCTAGAATTATTCCTGACGGTGACGGGGAAATCAACCCGAAGGGCATCGCTTTCTACAACAGCCTGATTGATGAGATCGTCAAGTATCATATCACCCCGGTGGTTACCCTGTATCACTTTGACCTGCCGAACGCTTTGCAGGAGAAGTACGGGGGCTGGAAATCCCGGCAGTGCATCAAGGATTATGTCCGTTATGTCAAGGTATGCTTTGAGAATTTCGGCGACCGTGTTCATCACTGGCTGACGATCAATGAGCAGAACATGATGATTATTTATCAGACGACCGAGGAGACTCTCCAGGACCGTTATCAGATGAACCATCACATGCTGCTCGCGCAGGCCGAGGCGATGATCGCGTGCCACAAGATGCTGCCTGATTCCAAGATCGCTCCGGCGCCAAATATCACGGTCGTTTATCCGGCTTCTTCCAGCCCGGAGGATTATCTCGCCAGCATGGATTATGATCAGCTGAGAAACCGCATGTATCTCGATGTGGCTGTTTTTGGCACTTATCCGGAAGCTTTCATGGAGTACTTGAGTCAAAGAGGCGTAGCGCTGGATATTCATGATGGCGATTTTGAGACTTTGAAGGCGGCGAAACCGGATTTTCTGGCTTTCAACTATTATGGCGGCACCACGGTGCGCTATATCAGTGAGGCGGATGGCAGAAAGATCAAGGAGGACAACTCCAAAGACTTTATGACCGGTCTGATGACGGAGCCGGGTCTGGCGCAGGGCGTCAATAATCCTTTGCAGAAAAGAACGAGCTACGGCATGGGCCTGGATCCGACTGGACTAAGGGCGACTTTGCGTCAGCTTTGGGAAAGATATCATCTGCCTCTGTTGATTACCGAGAACGGCTGCGGAGTTGCCGATACTTTGACCGAGGACGGCAAGATTCATGATGACTACCGCATCGATTATTTGCGGCAGCACATTCACGCCTGCCAGGAGGCGATCACGGACGGTGTTCAGCTGATGGGTTATTCCCCTTGGTCGGCGATTGATCTGGTTTCCACGCATCAGGGCATCACGAAGCGTTACGGTTTTGTGTATGTCAACCGCGATGAGTTTGATCTTAAAGATATGCGCCGCATTCGCAAGGATTCTTTCTACTGGTATCAGAAGGTCATCGCTTCTAACGGCGCGGATCTTGACTAAAAAAAATGGGCTTTTTGCCCATTTTTTAGTAAAACAGCCCGAAGATGATCGCCAGGGCGTAGCCGCATAGCACGTCGCGGATAAAATGCACGCCCATAAAAATTCGCGATAGTCCGATCAGAAGCGTATTGACAAAAAGGAAAATACCAACTAGAGGATTGACAACAGCCCAGGAAATGGTGATGATCATGGCGCTGGAGGCGTGGCGGCTGGGGCAGGAGAGGCCGGGATCGTGGGGTGTTAAAGGCGTGAAGTCATAGCGGGCGAAGGGTCTTTTAAAATTGAGAACCCGGCGGATCACAGTGGTGAGAAGAAAGACGCTGGCCGGAATGAGAATAAAGGGCAGCTGAAATTCAGTGACGAAAAGTAAGACCGGGTAGGACGCGAAGGAAATCAGCGGGCAGATTTTGGCTATCAGAAGCAATAATTTCTTCGCTTGGGGGCGGGCCTGAAAATAGGCCACACAATTTTTATAGAACACGCTTCTCACCTCGGTTTCTATCATAAGCCCGGAATTCTTTTTAGGCAAGAAAGGAAGGACAAAATGGTTAAGCATTGTTCGGTTTTTACCTTGCGGGATAAAGCGGAAATTCCCGCGTTTTTGAGACTTTTAGAGGAGGTCAGCAGGCAGTGTCCAACGGTCTGTGATTATGAGATTGGCGCGGGTCTGGCGCAGGAAGATGGACATGGTCCGGATTTCGGGGATGTCGTGCAGATTTTAACTTTCGCCAGTCTGGATGATGCCAGAGATTATCCAAATACAGCGGAACATCAGCGCCTGTTGGGTGAGGGTCCGGCGATGGCGAAGGTGACCGCCATTGACTGGCTATGCGCGTAGTAAGTTTTTAAACTTTGCTATATTGATGGGGCTTAAATATGGTATACTTGTACTTAAAGGAGGAGCATGCATATGTTGAGAGTTTGTATTTGCTGCGGGGCCGGGATGTCTTCAAGTTATCTCACCCAGCGCCTGCAGAAAGAATGCCGGGCCCGGGGCCTGGAAGATCAGTACAGTTTTGACTTTTTCTCTTTTGAGGTAGGAATTCTGGAGGCGGCTCAGGTTTTGAAAAACTTCGATGTCGCGATGTGCTGCCCGCATTTAAAGCTGGTTTTAAGGGAATTTTGCAGCAAGAATCCTGATTTGAGCTGTGCCATGTACATTTTCCCGCCAAAGATCTACGGCACACTGCCTTTTGATGAGGTTATTCAGGATGCCGAGGATGTTTATGAGGGCTTTCAGAAGACGCACATGAACCCTTTCCATTTTCCAAATGAAGAGGAGCCGCTGAAAATCAAGCGCGGCGTGGCTTACCGCAACTGGGTGAAAACCCACCAGGCAGCGTAATTTCGCTGCCTTTTTTTTGTTTGCATTTTGCCGGCAACTTCTATACAATAGAAAAGAAAAGGGGTGTTTTTATGCCATTAACCGCGGGAATTGTCGGCCTGCCTAACGTCGGCAAATCAACTTTATTCAATGCCATCACCCATTCGCAGGTCGAAGCCGCTAATTATCCTTTCGCGACCATTGAGCCCAATGTCGGGGTGGTTTCTGTTCCCGACGAGCGCGTGGCGGCTTTGCGTGACATTTTTCAGCCGAAGCGCACCGTTTATACCACGTTTGAGTTTACCGATATCGCCGGATTAGTGCGCGGCGCCAGTCAGGGCGAGGGGCTGGGCAATCAGTTTCTGGCCAATATCCGCCAGACCGACGCCATCTGTGAAGTCGTGCGCTGTTTTGAAGACAAAGATATCACCCATGTTGACGGCAGTGTTGATCCCCTCCGGGATATCGAGACGATTCATCTCGAGCTGGCGCTGGCGGATCTGGAGACTGTGGAGAAGCGCATCGGGAAAATTGCCAAGAAGGCGCAGACCGGGGACAAGCAGGCGCAGGCCGAGCTGGATGTCCTTGAGGTTTTACAGGAAACGCTGCAAAAGGGCGGCGCGGCCCGGTCTTTGTCTTTTAGTAAAGAGGAGATGGCGATCGTTAAACAGTATATGCTTTTAACGATGAAGCCGATTATTTATGTGGCGAATATTTCCGAAGCTGATATCGCTCGGCCGGAGGGCAATGAGCATTACTTGAAGGTGAAGGAAAAAGCCGAAGAGGAAGGCAGTCCGGCGGTCGCGATTTGCGCCCAGATTGAAAGCGAGCTGGCCCAGCTGGATGAGGAGGACAGGGCCATGTTTATGGACGATCTCGGCATCGGGCAGAGCGGCCTGGACCGTTTGATTCAGGAGGCTTATTCTCTTTTAGGACTGAAGACATTTTTTACCGTCGGCAAGGATGAGGTCAGGGCATGGACGTTTAAGGACGGCATGACCGCGGTGGAGATGGCCGGCATCATTCATACCGATTTTCAAAGGGGTTTTATCCGCGCCGAAACGTACAGTTATGATGATCTGATGGCATACCACAGCGAGCAGGCTTTAAGAGAAGCGGGCAAGATCCGTCAGGAAGGCAAGACCTATCGCGGTCAGGACGGGGATATCATGTTCTTTAAATTTAATGTTTGAGGATGGTTATATGGAACTGGTAAGAACAAGCAGCTTGACCCTCGATTATCAGCGGCTGGACGCCCGGGGCAGCTGGAAAATGAGCAATCTGTTTTCGTATCTTTCTGATGAGGCCACCATTCACGCGATTGATTTGGGCCTGTGGAGTCCGGATATGTTCGGGACTTACGGCTGGGTTGTGGTGGATATGCGTTTAAGAATGAAAAGATCGTTAGGATACGGCGCGGAAGTGACCTTAAAAACCTGGCCGGGGCAGGGCACGCATGTCCGTTTCCCCCGTTACTATGAACTGACGGCGGATGAAGTGGTGTGCCAGGCGGTTTCCACCTGGACGATGTTTGATTTGAATAAAA
>CAZQRT010000008.1:0-5927 GCA_964596105.1 uncultured Erysipelotrichales bacterium
GATACGCCGATTCCTTGCGAAGCGGTTCTTATTGGAAAAACGACTGCTGAGAAAAATCTCTGTTATCAGGGCGAAAAAATCTCTTTGAAAACGGCGCGCTCCTGGTACGAGGAGCCGCTCGAGGATGTTTTCCCGACGGCTGTTCCGGCTCCGACAACGCAAATTCTGATTCACGATTACCCGCGGCACAGCACCCTCAAAGCCAAACAGATGATCGCCGTTCCCCATGTGACCATCCCGGTCTTCCCGGGCACCAACTGCGAATATGATTCCAAAAAGGCATTTGAGAAGGCGGGCGCCAGTGTCGAGCTGGTGGTCATCGCGAACAAACAGCCCGGTGATATCGAGGCGAGCATCGCCAAACTGGCTGCGGCGATATCCCATAGCCAGATCGTCATGATCCCGGGCGGCTTTTCCGCCGGTGATGAACCGGAAGGATCGGGCAAGTTCATCGCCACCATGTTAAGAAATGAGACGCTGAAAAACGCCATTTCCGATCTTTTGAAAAACCGTGACGGGCTGATGCTTGGCATCTGCAACGGGTTCCAGGCTTTGATCAAGCTTGGGCTTTTGCCGGATGGCGAGATTCGCGATATGAACCGGGATGACGCCACCCTGACCTTTAACACCATCGGCCGCCACGCCTCGCAGATGGTCACGACACGCGTCGCCTCGGTCAATTCACCGTGGCTGAATTATCTGGCGTGCGGCGACTGTCATGTCATTCCTGTTTCCCATGGCGAGGGCCGTTTTATCGCCCCGGAGAAAAAGATCCTGGAATGGTTTGAGAACGGTCAGGTGTTCACTCAGTATGTCGATCCTTCGGGTCAGCCGACGATGAACGCCCCTTATAATCCGAACGGCTCGATGTATGGCATCGAGGGTCTGATTTCGAAAGACGGCCGCGTGCTAGGCAAGATGGGGCACAGTGAAAGGCAGGGCAATAACCGCCTGAAGAACATTTACGGTCCGATGGATCAGAAGATTTTCGCGGCGGGCGTTGATTATTTCAGAGGTGGTTCGAGATGAGTCAGGAAAGTATGGCGCTTTCGCCGTTAGACGGCCGTTATCATGATATTCGCGATGCCCTCGGGCCTTATTTCAGCGAGTACGCGCTCGTGAAGTACCGTGTCAGGGTTGAGATTGCGTGGCTGTGTTTTCTTTTGGAGAAGGTGGATCTGCCGGTCGCTAGACCCGATGAAAACGGGTTTGCCAAAATCAGGTCTATCGCCGACGATTTTGATGAGGCGGCTTTTCAGGCCGTCAAGAAGATCGAAGAGACGACCCGCCACGATGTCAAGGCGGTGGAGTATTATATCGATGACAAGCTCAAAGAGTTAGAGCTAGAAAGTTATGTCAGTTACGTGCATATCGGCTGCACCAGCGAGGATATCAATAACACCGCTTACGGTCTGATGATCAAGGCCGGTATCGCGGGAGTCTGGCTGCCGAAAGCGAGGGAACTGCAAAGCACCTGTGAAAATCTGGCGCGGCAGTACGCCGATCTCGCGATGCTGGCGCATACCCACGGCCAGCCCGCCACCCCGACCACGGTCGGCAAGGAGTTCATGGTTTACGCCTACCGTTTGCGAAAAGCGCTTGACCATCTGACAAGTATCCCGGTAACCGCCAAGTTTAACGGCGCGACCGGCAATTACAGCGCGATGGCCGCGGCTTTCCCCGGTTTGGACTGGCCCGCCTTAAACCGCCAGTTTGTCGAAGAGCGGCTGGGACTGGACTATAATCCGGTCACGACGCAGATCGAAAGCCATGACAACACCTGCCATCTGCTTGATGCCGTTCGTCATTTCAATAATGTTTTAATGGATCTGGATGTCGACATGTGGCTTTATATCTCCATGGAGTATTTCAAGCAGATTCCCGTCGCGAATGAGGTCGGCAGTTCCACGATGCCTCATAAAGTCAACCCGATCCGCTTTGAGAACAGTGAGGCCAACGCGGATTTGTCCAATAATCTGTGCGTGGCGATATCAAACAAGCTCGCCAAGTCGCGCCTGCAGCGGGATTTGTCCGATTCCAGCACGCAGCGTAATATCGGGCTGGCGATCGGGTACTCTTTGCAGGCCATTAAGGAGACACTGGGCGGCCTAAGTAAATGCGTGGTCAATGAGGAAAAGCTGAAAAGCGATCTCGATGAAAAATGGGAAGTGCTGGCCGAGCCGGTCCAGACGATGCTGAGAAAGTACGGCATTCCCGACGCTTATGACACATTAAAAGCGCTGACGAGAGGGAAAAATATCTCGCGGGAGGATCTGCAGAAGTTCATATCGGGACTGACGGTGTTGAGTCCGGAAGACAAAGCGGCCCTGCTGGAACTGCGTCCTGATAATTATACCGGCTATGCCGGGAAAATCGCGAAGAAGGGGGAAGAGGAATGAGTTTTCCTAAAAATTTCCTGTGGGGCGGCGCGGTAGCCGCCAACCAGTGTGAAGGCGCCTGGCTTGAGGACGGCAAGGCTCCTAATGTCACCGATGTTCTGGTCGGGATCATGTCAAAAAATCCCGGCATTAAATGGAATGAAAAAACCGGCAAATACGAGATGGCTTTAGATGAGAGCAAGCAGTATTTAAGCCATGAGGGCATCGATTTCTATCACCGCTACAAAGAGGATCTGGCTTTGATGGCCGGCATGGGTTTCAACTGTTTTCGCACCAGCATCGCCTGGAGCCGGATCTTTCCTTTAGGGGATGAAAGCGAACCAAATGAGAAAGGGCTCGAGTTTTATGACCGCCTGATCGATGAGATGCTTGCTTTAGGCATGGAGCCGGTGATTACCCTGAGCCATTATGAGACCCCGCTGCATCTTTTGACTGAGTACGGCGGCTGGAGTAATCACAAACTGATCGATTTCTGGAAAAATTATGTCACCGCGGTGT
Source organism: uncultured Erysipelotrichales bacterium (assembly GCA_964596105.1). Taxonomy (GTDB): domain Bacteria; phylum Bacillota_I; class Bacilli_A; order Erysipelotrichales; family Coprobacillaceae; genus CAJUOR01. The sequence continues at coordinate 2,898 of CAZQRT010000008.1, forward strand.
TTAACCGCTACAAGGGCAAGGTCAAGTACTGGCTGACTTTCAACGAAGTCAACAATATGCTGCGTAATCCTTTTGTCGCCGGCGGCGTGCTGACCATCGATCATCCGGCCAATCCCGCTGATCCGATCGGCTCCACGACGAAAAAAGACATCTGGCAGGCCTACTACAATATTCTGGTGGCCAACGCCTGGACGGTCAAGCTCTGTAAAGAAATCGATCCCGCCGCGAAAGTGGGCTGCATGCTGACGAGTTCCTCGGTGGCGACTTATCCTGACAACTGCGATCCCGATAATGTCTTTGGCGCCTATGACAGCGTGCGTATGTCCAATTTCTATTTCGGCGATCCTTTCTGCCTGGGGGAGATTCCCGGCTATGTGAAAAGAATCTGGCGCGAACAGAACGTGACGCCGGTCATGGATGACGAGGAACTGGCGCTGATCAAGCAGTATACCGTGTCCTTCTTCTCCTTCAGCTACTACCGCTCCTCGGTTTATGACAAGGACTACGCTTTGCACCAGGATACCGGGGGACTGTTAGGCAAGGACAATCCTTATTTAACCGGAACGAGTCCGGAGCCGTGGAAATGGCCGATTGATCCGGAGGGCATCCGCTATGTGTTAAATGTCCTTTACGACCGTTATCATCTTCCTTTGTTCATCGTGGAGAACGGCATCGGCCTTGATGAAAATCTCGATGAAAGTCATCACATCGATGATCCGTTCCGCATGAAGTATGTGGAAGATCACTTGCGTTATGTTCACGAGGCGATTCTTGACGGTGTTGAGGTGATGGGATATTTGTACTGGGGACCGATTGATGTTGTCTCCGCGGGCACCGGGGAGATGCGCAAACGCTACGGTTTTGTCTATGTCGACCGCTTTAATGACGGGCACGGCACCCTCGAGCGCGTCAAGAAAAACTCCTATGAACGCTATAAAGAGATCATTGAGTCCAACGGCGAAATCTTATTGAAATAACCAGACAGGCGCAAGGCTTATGCATTTGCGCTTGTTTTTTATATCTAAAAGTATTATCATATCCGCTGTGAAAAGGGGGAGCAAGCATGCCGTTTTTATTCGACGTCATCAAAGGAGTTTTGATCGGTGTCGCCAATATTATCCCCGGTGTCAGCGGGGGCACGATGGCGGTATCGTTAGGAATTTACGATAATCTCATTTACTGTGTGACGCATCTTTTTAAGGACTTCAAAAAATGCCTCAAGATTCTGTTGCCTTACGCCATCGGCGCCGTGCTCGGCATTGTCGGTCTGGCCTTTGTCATTGAATACTTATTCTTTAATCATCCTTTGCCGACAAAGCTCTTCTTTATCGGCCTGATTTTAGGCGGTCTGCCGATCATCTTAAAAAGAATCTCGGTAAAAAAGCCGAAGTTTACCCACATCCTCATCTTTGCCGTCTTTTTTCTTTTTATTATCGGTCTGCAGCTCACCGGCCACAGCGGCGGCAATGTCGTTTTGACCGTGAGCTTTTTCGAGCTGGTCAAGCTGTTTCTGGTGGGCATGATCGCCAGCGCCACGATGGTCATTCCGGGTGTTTCCGGTTCCATGATTTTGATGCTTCTGGGCTATTATCAGCCGGTTTTGACTTGTGTCAATGATTTTATCCGCGCCGTTTTCGCTTTGCAGTTTGACGCCGTTTTTCAGGCGGCGGCGCTGCTGATTCCTTTTGGCGTCGGCGTGCTGGTCGGTATCTTCGCGATTGCCAAGCTCATCGAAGTGTTACTGAACCGATATGAGAGCGCCACTTTTATCGCCATCCTGGGGCTCGTGACCGCTAGCCCGATCGCGATTCTGATGGGAACCTCGTTTAAAGGGCTGCCCGTGATCGATTACATTTTGTCTCCGATTGTTTTCGCCCTGGGCATTTTGATCGCGCTGTTACTTGACCGCGGGCAGAAATCATCATGATCGCGGAAATCATCTCTGTGGGGACGGAGCTTCTGTTAGGGGAAGTGGTGAACACCAACGCCCGCGATATCATGAGATTTTTAAAAGAGACCGGGATTGATGTGTATTACGGCACGACGGTGGGGGACAATCCGCAGCGGCTTGAGGAAAGTATCAAGCTGGCTTTTAACCGCGGGGCGGATCTTGTCATCACGAGCGGCGGCATCGGCCCGACCAATGATGATTTAACCAAAGAGATCTCCTGCCGGGTGTTTGGTTTAAACATGGAATACCGCCCGGAGGAAGCGGAAAAGATCAGGGCGAAGGTCGCTTTTCTTGGCAGTGACGCCAAAAGCAACTACAAACAGGCTTATTTTGGCGCAGGCGCGGTCATTTTAGAAAATGAAGTGGGGACCGCCAACGCCTGCGTCATCAGCAAGGACAATAAACGCATCATCAACCTGCCCGGACCGCCGCGGGAATTAAACTACATCTTAAACCATTCCTTAAAGGATTATTTCGGACAGAGCAAACTGAGACTCTACCAAAGGGAATATGCTGTCCTGGGCATCGGGGAAAGTCAGCTGGCCGATATCCTGCAGGATCTTTTTTTACATCAGGAAACCGTGACGATGGCGCTGTACGCGATGGAGGGCTATGTCCGCATCCGCCTGGCTGTCAAAAGCACAGATGAGGAAAAGGCGAATGAGCTGTTCGATGAGAAAGCGGCTATATTGAGATCGCGCCTGGGTGATCATCTTCATGACTATGATGAGGCTCTAAGCGTGATTCCGCCTTTCTCGCTGGATTTAGGCAATGCCACATTTTTAAAGGATTTTTTCTACGGCCAATTTCAAATTGACCAGGACGCGACATATCATGTTTCCTGCCGCTTAACAGCGGCGGATTTAGGCGAGCGGCTGACGGTGACCGCCCGCTTTAAAAAGGAAAAAACGATCGTCATTTCTTCCTTAAAAAAAGCCGTCTACGCCAGGAAGAAAAACGAGCATCAGATTACTGCTTTGTTGAAAGAGGTGAGCCGTGATGCGTGAGGTCACCCTGGATGAGCTTTACGAAAACCCCGGGGATTTATATGAGACGGTTCATATTGCCGGTCAGACATC